>JBDRRI010000036.1:0-21720 GCA_043825815.1 Candidatus Zixiibacteriota bacterium | reverse complement strand
CTTGTTCTGGAATCACCCGACTACTTTCGTCTGTTTAATATTACTTTTTTCACCATCGTCATCCAGCTAAGTAATGAAATACCAAGGGCGCTTCTCAGAATCGAAGAAAAATCGGTTTTATTTGTCACAATCAGTCTTTTTCGGCTCATAATAAATCTGACTCTGAACATTATTTTTATTGTTTATTCGGGGATGGGTGTTTTTGGTATTCTTCTCGGCGGCCTAATCTCCAGCGCCGCCATTGGCGTTTTTCTGGTTATTTACATTTTGAGGAATATGCGGCTGGCTTATTCGTTCGATATTCTTCGGGATATGCTTAAATACAGTGTGCCCCTGATGTGGAGCTGGTTTGGGATGTTTGTCCTACATTTCGGTGATCGGTTTTTACTTCAACGGCTCGGTTCGCTATCCGAGGTAGGTATCTATTCACTGGCCTATAAGTTCGCCTTTATTCCGAATCTTCTGATATTGGGACCGTTCCAGATGATCTGGGCCTCGAAACGGTTTGAACTTATCAAGGAATCAAACGCCGGGGAATTATTCTCCAATATTTTCACTTATTTTATGTTTGTATTCATATTTATCAGCCTAGGGATGTCGATTCTTATCAAAGATGTTATTCAAATTGTGGCTGACAGCCAGTATCATGAGGCTTATATCTATATTCCGGTTCTGCTTGCCGCTCATGTTTTTTACGCGGCTTTTAACTATGTTCAGCTCGGAATACATTTTGAAAAGAAAACCCGTTATCTGGCCTATGCCACTTTAATAGGCGGGCTTTTTAATATCGGTATGAATGTTTTGCTGATACCCCGAATACATATCTGGGGTTCAACCCTGACTACTTTGGTCTCATGGGCCTTGCTGACGGTACTGACTTATATTCCCTCGCAAAAGCTCTATCATGTCTCATATCAATTCGGCCGCCTGCTTAAACTGATTCTCCCGGCTGTCGGTTTGTTTGCCCTCTCAACTCAGATTGATATAGACAGTCTGCCGATCTCGATTGTCGTAAAATTCATCCTTGCCCTCTCTTATCCGTTGATTCTATATATAATCAGATTTTATAGCGAAGATGAAAAACGACGGCTTGCCAGGGAGGTCGTTAAGATATGGCCCAAGATTAAAGAGCGATTTTTTAATAAAGATATAGGAACGACATAAAAGAAGTGAATATCGAATGATAGAAATCTTAGAATATACGGATGCAATAAAAGAGAGTTGGGACAGCTATGTTCAAGACTCCACCTCGGCGACAATCGCCCATCAGGCGGGCTGGCGCAAGGTAATAAATAAAAGTCTGGGGCATAAGCCGGTCTATATTTTGGCGATGGAAAATGGAAAAATCGCGGGCATTCTTCCAATTTTCAAAATCAAAACGTGGTGGGGCACTCGATCAATTGTGTCGATTCCATGGCTGGACTATGGCGGGGTTATTGCTGATTCGGAAGAGATAGCCCTTAAATTATTGTTGAGAGCGGGCGAAATCACCCGCGAGTATAAGGCTGAATTTATTGAATATCGCTCGATTCAAACGGCTGACCCTGATCTTCCGGTCAGCAGAGAAAAAGTCTCTTTTTGGCTTGAATTGGAAAAAGACTCTGATGCTCTCTGGAAACGGTTTGATGGCAAACTGAGAAACCAGATTCGCAAATCAGACAAAAGCGGATTAACCACGACGCTGGGGGGCACAGAGCAAATTGCTTCATTCTATGAGGTTTTTTCTCATAATATGCGGGATTTGGGGACGCCGGTTTGGGGGCGTGATTTTTTTGAAAATATTTTGAATGAATTCTCCGATGATGCCAAAATCATTTTGGTTAAATCAGCCGATAAAGTTATTGCGGGCGGACTGGTGCTCTATTTTAAAGATCGCATCTATGTTCCCTCGGCTTCATCGTATCGAGATTATATCAAGATGTGCCCCAACCATGCCTTGTATTGGAGTTTGATAAAGTCCGGATGCGAGCAGGGGTACAAATATTTTGATTTCGGACGCTCCGGAATAAATTCCAATACGTACAATTTTAAAAAACAGTGGTGCCCCGAATCAACCCAATTGAACTGGCAATACTATCTTAATACTCTTAATGAAATTCCGACCGTTAATCCGACCAATCCGAAATATCATTTAATAATAAATATATGGCGCAAACTTCCAATTTCGGTTGCGAATTTCCTGGGGCCAAAAGTAATCCGGAATTTTCCGTAATTGGATGAGTATGTGTAAACGGGTGATTATATGATACGTTTGATACCACCGGCCGGAACTCCGATTAAGTTATCAGAATTGATAAGCATCCTTTTCAGTCGACTGTTTAAGACTATAAAAGAAGAGGATGTTAATCATACGTTAACCGGATATTTCAATAACGCCCATTATTTTTTTCTAAATTCCGGCCGCGCCGCTATGACGATGGCACTGAAGGCTCTTCAAAAAAAAGCGCGGGCCAATAAAATTGAAATAATTATTCCCGCTTACACATGTTATTCGGTCGCCTCTTCGATAATTCGAGCTGGGTGTAAGATTCGTTCGGTTGATATCGATCCACAGACTCTGGATTACGATTATGCGCAGATGGAAATGCAGGATATGACAGATGTTCTGGCCATAATCGGCTGTAATCTTTTTGGGGTACTGAATAATTGGGACAAACTTCAAACCCTTGCTCGCGACAACAATCTCTATCTTATTGATGATGCCGCCCAATCAATGGGGGAGAGATATGGCGGCAAGCCATCGGGCACGCTTGGTGATATTGGCCTGTACAGCCTGGGACGCGGCAAAAATCTGACGACGTACAGCGGCGGCGTATTAACTACGAATGATACTGATTTGGCGGATATCATAAATGATGAAATGAATCGGCTTCTATCCGATTCAATTTTTACCGAATTTAAAATATTTATTAAAATGCTTTTATATATTGTTTTTATTCGACCCTCGCTTTATTGGATTCCCTCCAGTTTGCCCTTTCTTGGAATCGGGGAAACTGTTTTTGAAACCGATTTTTCAATGAGCCGTCTCTCCCGATTTCAGTTACAGGCATTGAATCGGCTGATTCATAATCTTGACCAATATCGTCAGGACCGTCAAAGAATTTCCAGTCTACTGATGGATGGAATTAATCAATTGGATCATATTTCGGTACCCGGATCTGATTCTGAGTATCTTCCGGCCTTTATCCGTCTGCCGTTGATTGTAAAGAATTCTGAATTAAGAGATAAATTGATAAAAAGGCTTTGTGATGAGGGAATAACCTCGACTGTATATTATCCCTCAAAAATAAACGATATTCCCGGAATCGAAAACTATTTGGTCGAAAATAAATCGGATTGTCTCGGCGCCGATTATATTGTCGAACATCTTCTGACCCTACCGACCAATTTTGGAGTTAAAGATAAGGATATTGAAACTGTTATCACAATTCTCCGGCAGGTCGAATGATGGTAAAACTGAAACGATTCATAAAGATGATAATTGCCGGTTTGGCTCACTATCTTGGTTTTATTAAAAGAGGCGATACCAATAGGTTTATTATTCTGATGTATCATCGAGTCTCCGAAAATTACGCCTTTGAGAACAAGTACACGCAGTCGGAAATCAATATCTCGCAGGAACATTTTGATTGTCAGATGAAGCGGCTGGCGAGAGACTACCATGTTGTCTCATTCGACGACCTCATAGAAATGCTCAATAACGGCGGATCAGTTCCACCGCGAATGGCAGTGATAACATTCGATGATGGCTGGTACGACAACTATGAGGTCGCTTTTCCTATTCTTAAAAAATACAATCTTCCGGCAACAATATTTCTGGCAACCGATTTTATAGGAACCGACCAAATTATGTGGTTTTTAAAATTGGGGGTTTTATTAAACGGTGATAATGCTTTGATAACCCGGTTTGTTTCCGAGCTGAATGGTCTGATTGAGGTTGAGGGCGGAGCCCCGATAGTTCTCGGCTCTGATCCGATGGTAAACCGGAATATCATTCTGACATCGTCGAAAAATATCGATTTTGAAAAACTAATTAGTCTGGTTGATGAATATTATATAAAAGGCGAAACCGGTTTTCCCGATGCGAATGGAAGACAATGGATGTTGGATTGGGATAATATTAAAGAAATGCGGCAAGATGGAATCACATTTGGTTCTCATGGTAAATCGCATCGAATCCTAAAGGGATTAAATATAGAACAGATTGAAGCCGAAACGGCCGAAAGTAAATTGATTATTGAAAACAAGCTGGGTGAAACCATAAATCATTTTGCCTATCCTAACGGGGATTACGATGAAAATTGTATTACCGCCCTTAAGAAAACAGGTTATAAGTCCGCGGTTGCAATATACCCGCAAGGAAAAAATGAGATTAAAATGTTCGCTTTGAATAGAGTCGGAATGCATCAGAATGTATCCGAGGGAGTTATGGGGGGTTTTTCCAAAGTCCTGTTTGAATCGCGAATTCATCAGTTTTTTAAACCTATGGGTCGATAAAATAGATTGATTTGATTAATGGAAAATAAGAAGTTGAAAATACTCGTGACCGATGGCAACCAGCGCTCAACTTTGGCTTTGGTTCGGTCTCTTGGCGCCCGGGATATTGCTCTGACGGTTGGAGAGGATGAACATCCGTCGCTGTCATCAAAGTCAAAATATTGCTCCAATACTTACAAATATAGCTCTCCCAAAAATGATCCTGAAAAATTTGTCGCGGATATTGAAAATGAAATAAAACGCGGCGAATATTTTATGCTGATTCCGATGACCGACCTGACCTGTTTTCTGGTGATGCAAAACTTTGAGCGATTCAGCCGGTATACAAAAATTCCGTTTCCCGACCAGGGTAATTATTGGAAAGCACAGGATAAAGGTATTGTTGTCAGTCTTTTTAAAAATCTCGGATTTGGAACACCTTTGACCTGGATCAGCGACGATGGCGGTTCTCTGGAATCATTTGCCGAGAATGTCAATTTTCCGGTCGTTATCAAACCGCGTCAATCAAAAATATTAATAGATAATAAATGGATATCCGGGCAGGTGCGGTATGCTTATTCTCTGGATCAGCTTAAACATATTATTGAAAATTATGATCGTTCTGCCCCACCGCCAATGGTTCAAGAGCGTATATATGGTCCGGGAGCCGGCGCCTTTATGCTTTTCAATCGGGGTGAACTTCGGGCCTCATTTTTTCATCGTCGACTAAGAGAAAAGCCGCCTTCCGGTGGAGTCAGTGTCCTCTGCGAGAGTATCCCTATTCATAATGAAATGCTGGAAAGCGCAACCGCGGTCCTTAAAAAGTTAAAATGGCACGGAGTGGCGATGGCCGAGTACAAAATTGATTTGCGGGACAACAAACCCAAAATTATGGAAATAAATACGCGGTTCTGGGGCTCATTGCAATTGGCGGTCGATGCCGGTGTTGATTTTCCCTTTCTGCTATATAAGATGCTGGCCGACGGCGATATTGAATATTTTGATAAATTTAAAATAGGAATCAAAGTCCGGTGGTTGCTCGGCGATTTGGACCATCTCCTATTAAGATTATTTAAAGGAGCCGGGCAATTGAATCTTCCATCGAATTACCCCGGGAGGTTTAAAACATTTCTAAATTTTATTAATTTTTTTGGAAAAGATATCTATTATTCTGTTTTCAGAAAAGACGATTTAGGACCGGCCTTTTTTGAGTTAAAACAATATTTAAAGAATCTGTTTTCTTAACATTATGGCTGAAAAAAAATTAAAAGGCACGATGCATCTGCACACCAATCTGTCCCACGATGGAACCCTTCCGTTTGAGAAAATAGTACCTTTTTTAAAAAATAAAGGATATGATTTTCTGCTTTTTACTGAGCACTCTTACGATCTTGATATTAAAAAGACTGAAATAATGGTGCAAGCCTGTCGAGAGCTTTCCGATGATAATTTCCTGGTTGTTCCCGGAGTGGAGTACCGTTGCCATGATAAAATTGATATTCTTGGCTATGGTGCTATCGAACCTATCAACAGCGATAATCCGCTCGAAGTGATTGCCCATATTCATAAACAGGGCGGTGTTTCCGTCTGGGCTCACCCGACGATCCATGACTACCCCTACGAGAATAGCTGGCTCGGCAAGCTTGATGGTTTCGAAATCTGGAATGTCAGTAACGAGGGCAAATTTCTTCCGTCGCCGAAAACGCTCATAATGTATCAACGTCTTAAAATTGAAAATCCCAATCTACTCGCCTTTTGCGGTCATGACTTGCACCGGCTTGTGAGCTATTGCGATATGTCAAGCGTTATCAGTGTTGAGAAATTAACCAGAGAGGAAATACTGGCGAAGTTAAAGTCAGGCGAATTCGAAACCCGAAGCCCGCATTTTAGTTGTAACTCTCAGGGTGATATTGCGTTAATGGACAAGATGAAAATTTCGGTCGGGCGCCCTGTTTTAAATATCTTAAGGGGTTTGCGCGATTTGACGAGAAAGTAAATATTAGCTATCTTCCAATAATAAAGGGATTTGATTAGAGAAAACGGATGTTAAAAAAAATAATCGGATATTTGCGGGGCTTGTTTCTTAAGCTACGGGTTGAGACTAACGGTCCAATAAAATCATTCGGCTCGACTACAATTGCACGTCACAACGGCAGGATTATTATCGGCGGGTATTGTACAATCTGGCCCGGCGTGAAACTGGTGGCCGAATCGTCCAACCCCGATAAACCGGCGTTGCTTAAAATCGGGGAGTACAGTTCAATTGGGGATCGCACGCAAATTCATTGCGGCCAGAAAATTGAAATAGGAAGTAATGTGCTTATTTCATGGGATGTTAATATTCTTGAATATGACTATCATGCGCCCGGCGGGGGCGACCCTGAATGTAAACCGATTATAATCGAAAACGAGGTCTGGATCGGCGCCAGGTCTATTATTGTCAAAGGAGTCACCATTGGCCGCGGCGCCATTGTGGCAGCCGGGGCAGTGGTCACTAAAAATGTTCCGCCCTTCACTTTGGTGGGCGGCAATCCGGCCCGCGAAATTAAGAAAGTTGCGGCTCATACCGGATCGATCGAAAATGAAACGGCCGAATGATAAACGACTCACATATAATATGAATAAAAAGATTAAAGTTCTACATACGGTTTTAAATCTCGGTGTTGCCGGTTTGGAAAGAATTGTTGCTGAAATCTGCCTGAGGATGGATAATAATCAATTCGAGGTCGAGGTTGTCTGTTTTCATGAAAAGGGACATTTCGCCGATCTTCTTGAGAGCAACGGCATCAGGGTGACATTAATTGAACAGAATCCGAATCATGTTGATATCTGGCAGCCGATGCGGCTTCGAAAATTCCTTAGAAAAAACAAATTTGATATTATTCATACTCATACCGGGACTTTTATATTCAGCGCTCTGGCCGGTTTTCTGGCAAGAACAAAAGGAATTGTCTACACCGATCATGGTAGATTTTTGGTAGAACCGAGAGTCCGGCTGATCGAGGATTATATCGGAGCCCGGCTGGCCGACAAATGCGTCGCAGTCTCCGATGAATTGAAGCAGTACCTTATCGACAAGGTTAAGTTTCCCCAAAAGAAACTACTGACCATTTTAAACGGCGTTAATTCCGATACTTTTCATCCCGGTGAAAAACCGGCTGATCTGCTAAATGAATTAAATATCCCGCCAACCGCTAAGATAATCGGGATTGTCGGACGGTTGATGACTATAAAAGATCACCGGACTTTAATTGAGGCTTTTGAGATAGTCAACAAAGCAATTCCCGATGCTTATCTTATTCTTATTGGTGATGGTCCTCTTCGCGAAGAGTTATATAATTATGTGCAGAAAATCGGATTGGAAAATCATATTCTTTTTTTGGGAATCAGGAATGATATCCCGAAACTATTGCGCCTTCTTGATATTTTTGTTCTTTCATCTCTTTCCGAGGGAACCTCGGTTTCGCTTCTCGAAGCGTTGGCCTCTGGCGTTCCGTCGGTCGTCACCGATGTTGGTGGAAATCCGTCAATAGTCGATAATAATCAAAACGGATTTTTGGTACCTGTTAAAAATCCGCAAAGTTTGGCCGAGGCGATAATTAAAATATTGAGCGACAATAATCTTAAAAAATCGTTTTCGGAAAACGCCGTTGCCAAGATTAATAGGTGCTATAGTCTCGACAATATGGTCAATGAGTATAGTAAATTGTATTTGGAGATATTCGGAGTCAATTAAAATTGGATAATTTGCGTAAATTATATTTTTACAACAATATTTATGTGGAAATAGTATATGTGGACCTTTGAGAATATAGAAATTGTTCTGTTTTGGATATCAGCTTTTATGATTTTCTGGACCTATGCCGGGTATCCGATTATGCTGGCGTTAATCGGTTTGATCTGGAGCCGGAAACCGAAATTCGATAACATTCTCCCGGATATAAGCCTGGTAATCACCGCCTATAATGAAGAAGAACAGATAGCTCGCAAACTGGAAAATTCGCTTATGCTTGATTATCCCAAAGATAAATTGGAAATAATAGTCGCCTCAGATGGATCCACCGACAGAACCGATGAAATAGTAAGATCATTTCAAAATCAGGGAATCAAATTGCTCAGTATTCCCGGACGGAACGGGAAACATTATTGTCAGGGCCGCGGGATTCAGGCGACCAAAAACGACCTGGTTGTCCTTTCCGATGCCACGACCTTTCTCGAAAAAGACAGTCTGAAGAAAATAATCAGGAGTTTTGGCGACTCCAAAATCGGTTGTGTTTCCGGCGTTGATTCTGTAAAAACCAGCAAAGATAATCCTTCGGGCGAAGGCGCTTATGTCAGATACGAGATGAAATTACGATCACTGGAAAGCAAAGTCGGTTCGCTGGTTGGGGTATCCGGATGTTTCTTTGCCGTTCGCAAAGAACTGTGTAACGAATGGATTGATAATATGTCAAGCGACTTTTATATGCCGATTATTACATATATTCGCGGTTTCAGAACTGTTCTTGAAAATGAAGCGGTCGCTTATTATGAAATCCTCAGGAGTGCGGATAAAGAGTATACTCGCAAGGTCCGGACTATTGTTCACGGGTTAGAAGTCTTTTTCCACTTTAAAAAAATCCTGAATATTTTCAAATATGGCTTTTTTACTATCCAGATTGTTAGTCATAAACTTTTGAGATGGCTGGCGCCGTTTTTTATGATTCTTTTATTCGGAGTTAATATCCCGTTGGCAATTTCGAATCCATTTTATTATCTCCTCTTACTGCTTCAAATTATCTATTACGTAATGGCGCTGACTACTTATTTTTTCCGTAAATTGGAAGGATACTCAATTTTTAAAATTCCACTTTTTTTTGCGATGGTTAACGTTTCAATAATAGTTTCCTGGTATTATTTTCTAAGGAAGAAAGATTTTATCGTATGGCAACCGACCGAAAGATAAAAATCTGCTTTCTGATTTCGGGTGATCTTTGGGCAGGGGCCGAGGTGCAGGCTTATCAGATGCTGGAGTCGCTGTTATCATTTTCGGATTTGGAGCTATCAGCGGTACTATTAAATCATGGCGTTCTTGCTGATAGAATTCGGCAGCTTGGAATTGATCTAACGGTTATAGAGGAGTCTCAAAATGGATTCTTTTCTATTCTTCGCCAACTGAAAGATAAATTCAGAGGGCAGTCAATCGATATTTTACATACTCATCGATATAAAGAAAATATTCTTGGGGCGCATCTGAAAAAAAACTGTGAGATAAAACGCCTAATCCAAACAGTTCATGGCATGCCTGAAAAATTCACCTGTCTCAAAAAACTGAGAATGAATCTATATGGCAAACTTAATGGCTATTACAGCCGCAAAAGATTTTATAAAATTATATGCGTCTCGAATGAAATGTACAATGACCTATTAAATTTATATCCTCGGGAAAAACTGATGGTCATGCATAATGCGGTCAATTTAAATAATATAACGCCAGATGATGTCGATCCTGCTTACAATTTCGGCGTCGATTTACCCTCCGAGGCTCTCTTGATAGGTACGGCGGGAAGAATGGTACCTGTTAAAAGTTATGATTTCCTGCTTAAAGTGGCGCAGAAAGTTATTGAAAAGTTTCAATCGACTTATTTTATTTTGGCCGGTGAGGGACCGCTTCAATCCGAACTTGAGGCGTTTTCGGCAGAGCTCGGCATTAAAGAAAATGTCAAATTTGTCGGTTTTCAAAATGATATTAACAGTTTTTTAGGCAAATTGAATATATTTGTTATGAGTTCGGTGCATGAGGGAATACCGATGATATTATTGGAGGCAATGGCGATGCAAAAACCTGTTGTCGCCACCGGCGTTGGCGGCATTAAGGAAGTCATCGAAGATAATATCTCCGGTATTCTGACGCCTTATGGAGATGCGGATTCAATGGCGCAAAAAATTATTGATTTGATAGCAAACAAAGAAGTTCGGAATCAATTAGGAATTTCAGCCCGAAAAAGAATTGCCGATCGGTTTTCATCCGAATCACAAAAAAAGAAATTGTACGAATTGTATACCGGAGAGCAAATAAACCAATGAAAATATTACAAATCACTCACCTGGTTTCTTATCCTCCGCACGATGGACCGTCGCTTCGCAATTTCAACCTTATGCGCGAATGTTCCAGTGATAATGAGATTCACTTGCTCACCTTTTTCCGTAAGGCCCACGGCCATAGAAAAGATAATCTGGAGAATAATATTCGCGAATTGAAAAAGTATTGCAGAGATGTCGAAGTTTTTGAGATTCCGTCCGATGGTAAAAAAATTAAATGGTTGTCATTGCTCTTTTTTAACTTGTTTTCATCAGTTCCTTATTCGGTCTGGCTCTATAATTCAAAAGAGATGATTTCTGCCGTTAAAAGGCAATTGGCGAATAATAAATTCGATATTGTTGAAATTGGCGAAATTGGGCTTTTTGAATATTCCCGGTTATGCCCGGGAATCCCCAAAGTCCTAATCCATCACAATGTCGAATCACAACTGCTTGAACGGCGAAGCAAATTTCTCAACAATTGGCTGGCTCGCATCTATATGAAAATACAGGCTCGCAAGTTAAAAAAACTGGAAGCGCAGGCCTGCCGCTTAATAGAATATCATACAACCGTCTCTGAGGGGGACCGGGAAACTCTGAAAAAAATCGGCGGGAGTAACAATATTCAAGTCGTCCCCAATGGTGTCGATATTGACTATTTCCGACCGACTGGAGAAGCGATAATTCCCAACAGCCTCGTTTTTGCCGGAACCATGAGCTGGTTTCCCAATCTGGATGCGATGCAATATCTTATGAACGAGATTTGGACGGAACTCAAACAGAAAGTCCCCAATGTCAGTATCAGTATTATGGGAAAATATCCACCAAAAGAATTAGTCGAATTAAATCTAAAAGACAGTTCTTTTAAGGTGCTTGGCTTTGTTGAGGATGTCCGGCCGGTGATTAGCCGGGCGGCCGCATATATCGTTCCGCTTCGGGTGGGCGGCGGCTCGCGCCTGAAAATTATGGATGCCCTGGCGATGGGGAAAGCGATTATAAGCACCCCGATAGGAGCCGAGGGAACTGACGTTGTTCACGGCGAAAATATTATTTTAGCCGAAACAGCCAAGGATTTAATTGAAGCGACGATTAAAGTTTTTAATGATATTAATCTTAGGAAAAAGCTCGAAATTAATGCCCGTAAACTGGCCGAAGAAAAATATTCATGGAAATCAATAGCTCCCAAACTGAATGAAGTTTACAATATTCTCAAAAAATAGAAATAAGCTGTTGATAATATTGCGCCCATAAGTTAATTTAAGCTGTCAACATTTGTGAAAACGGTAATGAAGGCTGAAATATTATTAATTAAGACTTGCCATTATGCTGTTTAATTCATTCGCATTTGCCATATTTTTTCCGCTGGTTTTTATTCTATACTGGCTTCTTCCGCATAGAAAACAGAATATCTTATTACTGGTTTCGAGTTATATTTTCTACGGTTTTTGGGATTATCGTTTTCTGTCATTAATCGCCGTCTCGACCATCGTTGATTATATAACCGGCCTCAGAATTGAAAGCGAGAATATTTCGCCGGGCCCCGATTCCGATAGAAAAAAGAAAATTTGGCTAATCCTTAGTATTTGTACTAATTTGGGGCTCCTCGGCTTTTTTAAATATTTTAATTTCTTTATTGATTCCTTGGCCGGCCTTTTAACGGCGATGAATCTCAATGCTGATAGTTTCCGGCTTGATATCGTTTTGCCGGTCGGCATCTCTTTTTATACTTTCCAGACTATGAGTTATACAATTGATATCTATCGCGATAAAATGAAAGCAACCAATCGGATTATTGATTTCGCCGTCTATGTCGCTTTTTTCCCGCAGTTGGTCGCCGGTCCAATTGAACGAGCCAAAGAATTATTGCCGCGTATAATAAATAAACGAAAATTTGATCTGGATCAATTTCTTAATGGCGTTCATCTGATATTCTGGGGATTATTTAAGAAAATATATGTAGCCGATAATCTCGCATCAACGGTCACCAGAATTTTCTCTAATCCTGATCCGACCGGTTTTGAGGTTATTGTCGGGGCTTACACTTTTGCCTTTCAAATTTACTGTGATTTCTCCGGCTATTCCGATATTGCCCGCGGTTGTGCCAAATGCCTTGGCATTGAGCTGATGCTCAATTTTAATCATCCCTATGTGGCGCTTAATCCAAGCGATTTTTGGCGAAGATGGCATATCAGTCTATCATCGTGGCTTCGCGATTATCTCTATATACCGCTGGGTGGAAATCGTAAAGGACCAATCCGCACCTATGTCAATCTGTCGTTGACGATGTTACTGGGGGGACTTTGGCACGGCGCATCGTGGGTTTTCGTTCTGTGGGGAGCATATCAGGGTGCTTTGCTAATCGGACATCGGCTGGTACAGATAACTCTCGAACAGATGACCCGGTTTTTAAATGTAATTCCCCTGCAAATTCGCAACTTGTTTAAAATAATTGCCTTTTTCCAGTTCGTTTGCATTGGCTGGATTATATTCCGCGCCGATTCAATGGACACGATTACCCGTATGACGAGATCCCTTTTCTTCTGGAAAGGCCAAACCGATCTGAGTCTTATCATGCCGCTGATCGAATTCGCCGGACCGCTTATGGTCATTGAACTGATTCAAGTATTGCTCAAACGAGATGATATTCAGAATGTACCTAATATTAATATATTTATTAAGACTGTTTTGTACGCCGTATTCTTTTATCTGATGGTTTTTTACGGAGCCGCGGCGCATTCATTTATTTATTTTCAGTTTTAGGTTAACGTATGTTGAATGTGAAAAAATATATAAAATTAATACCGCGTCTGGTCGGACTGTTTGTTCTGTTTCTTATTGTTTTGGAAATTGCCGCCCGGACCGATGACTATTTCACCTGGGATGCTCCATTCTTCGAAGATTACACGCAGGAACGTCTTGGGGTTACCGATTCGCTCGGCTTCCACAATAAACCTAACTCCCGTTATGAGAAATGGAAAATCAATAATTATGGTTATAGGGGAGAGGATATCACGAGAGAAAAACCGGCAGGAATAATAAGAATTCTCGTCGTCGGAGCCTCCGAATCATTTGGTCTGTATGAATCGAAAAATATGGAATATCCTGCCCAACTGCAAACAATTCTTGATTCAGCACAGCCGGGAAGATACCAGGTTCTGAATGCGGCCAGCCCCGGGATGTCTCCGCCTCGCATTACCGATTATTTTGATCGGTATCTAAAAACATTTGCGCCGGATATTGTTGTCTATTATCCTTCACCAATATTCTATCTCGAAGAAACCGCACCTAAAACCAATATTACAATCACGCCGTACGAACCGCCGAAATACAAACTATCTTCGCGGATGCTCGCCAAGGCTAAACTTGTTTTTAAACGGATTCTGCCGGATTTATGGCAAACCTGGATGAAACAGCGAATAATTGACAGAGAGATACAATCAATTCCAAAAGACGCGATTTTTGAACATCCGCCCGAAGATCATATCTGTTTAATGTACGAGCATATTTCCGATCTGGTTAAAACGGTGCAGGCTTATGGCGCCAGAATGATTCTAATGACGCACGGCTCTCTTGTCTCTGAAAATATGCCGGAGGAATATAAACAGTATTTAACCGGATGGAGAAAAATCTATTCGCATGTAACTGAGAATTGTTTTATTGAAATGGAAGCAACCTCCGATAGCATTGTTTCTCAAATCGGAAAAGAATATAATCTGGAATTGATCGATATCGCATCAGTGATACCCAAAACGACCGAATATTTTGCCGATCATGTTCATTTCACCGATTTGGGTGCGGAGATAATGGCTCGCTCAATAGCTAACGAGATTTTGCACTGACTAAATGAAATATCTTTATTTTATTCCTTTGAATTTGTATAACAATTATACAAAAGTACAATTCCATACAGAAATATTTTGGATATTTGAAAACTGATTTAATTCTGGTTTGTAACGTGAGAAACGGCAATCGGTTAAAGGTCAACACGTTTTTCGACCGCTTGGCTCGATTTTTGTAGCTATAAACCGATAAATGATGTAAAATGATTACGTTTAAACCGTTGAGGTAGAATATGAAATATATGAAGCTGATATTCTTCATAACCGCCAGCTTGTTGCTACTGCAAAATGTTTATGCAACAACTTATTACGTGTCTAAATCGGGCAACGATACTAATTTGGGGACAAGTTGGGGCTCCGCCTGGGCCGAAGTCGAGTACGGCATGGATCAAATCTCATGCGGTGATACTCTTTTGATTGGAACCGGTACCTGGTATCGATTTAATTGGGAGTCATCCGCTGGCTGGACTTCCGCCTGCGGTAACGGCGATTGGACTGTTATTGCCTGTTCATCATTCGTTGCCACCAATGATGCCGACCGTCTGGCGGGAAGGTACCGCGCCAAACTGTTTGGCGGTCAGATAGTGACCGGATGGACGCAGTACTCAGGCAATGTTTACCGCGCTCCCTGGGCGGCAGTTGATATTCCAACCGATCCGCTCAATGAAATGACGATGACATCCTGCTATACGCTGGGACAGCTCGGCGGAGGCATTGATTCTCTGATGATTCCACAGACGTCAATCGCCAATATCAGTCAACCCGGCGAGTTTTATCACGATGATGCCGCTGATTATTTGTATGTCTGGGCTGTGGGCGGAGGCGATCCTGATAATAATACAATGATTGCATCGGTGGCCCCGGTACTATATTTCGGAAAAGCGGTCCAGCACGTCAAATTCTGGGGACTGGATTTACAATATGGCAAGAAAAATGTAATTTCGTGGGGCAATGATGGTACGACTGACAGTATTATCATTTCCAATTGTAATGTTTCCAAATCGGGTGCGCTCAATGGGCAAAATGGGGCGGTAATCGGATCCAAAAGATTCGATGGCGACGGTACTGCCACCCATACCATAATTAGTGCCTGCTCGATTGGCGTAAGTGTTCAGACTCAGGATGGCGGGCCATCAAACTGGTTTGCCTATAATCAGGGGATTGAAACCTATTCGCATGAATTTATTACCGTTGAATCATGTTATTTTTATGGCACTCATGCCAATGCCATTTATTTCAAAAACGAATTCGGTGATGGTTCGCAACCCTATACTGCGTGCGTCGCCAAATTTAATACCATTGTCTATCCGCCCAATTCGGAACAGGAAGGTTCCAAAGCGGCAATTCAGATTGATGAAATGCCGGATCGCGATAGCGTTTATGGGAATGTTATAGTTAACGCCAACTATGGTGTACGCGTCAGCTTCGGTAGCGGAGATCAGGCCAGTTATGAGTCGATCTGTCCCTACCGGATTTTTATTGCCAATAATACATTTATTAATGTCGAAGAGACCTATTTCCGAATGGGACAGGTTCCATCGTTTAATAGTTGCGGTTCGGAAAATAAATTTATGTACAATGTCTGTTATGGACATCAAAATTCAGCATATCTTGAAAGCTCCTCATTTCTATCGTTCCGAACTCAGCATAATACCAATTGTCAGGAAAACGCCTGGGTCTTTGATTCCAATAGCTACTATGATGATGCGCTGGCATTCGGAGCAGAGCTGTATCCCAGCTATGGCGATATGACTTTCTCGCAATGGCAGGCTTCCGGCCGGGATGTTCACAGTTTTAACGCCGATTGCGGTCTTGATACAAATCTGACCTTCACCCTTCCCGATACGACCTCGTTAACAATGAATATGTATTATGGCGGACGAACCTGGACCCGTTATGGCGCCAAACAACCCGGCGATCCGGGGCCATCCGAAGACCCATACATTGGTTTGAGCCGGACGACTATGAGTTTTAATGCATCCGAAGGCGATGCTAATCCGGCGGCGCAGACTTTTAATATCAGCAATCTTGCCGGGGGCACCCTTAACTGGTCGATAGACTATAATTCTTCATGGCTGAATGCAACGCCACTATCCGGAACCGGTAACGGGCAGGTAACCGTGTCGACAGATATTTCCGGATTAAGTGTTGGAACCTATCGCGATACTATTATGGTCTCTGGTTCCGGTGCGACCAATAGCCCGGTCCAGGTTATCATTCAGCTGACTATTCAACAAGCGGTCGAGCCGTCCGATAATTTCGCCCTTGGCATAACTCCGACTGTTTCCGGAAGTTACCCCGGATATAACGCGGTTAATATAACCGATGGTGATACTTCGACAACCTGGGCTTCAAATGAAAGCTCGGTCGATCCTCATTGGGTCGTTATCGATTTTGGAACCACAGTTGATGTTAAGTATGTTAAAGTTTGCTGGGCTTATAATAGCGGCCAGTCAATCTGGATGAGGCCCCAGGAATATCAGGTTCAAAGCTGGAATGGGAGTAGTTATATTAATTTGGCCACCATTCAACTCGATACGACTAATAGTATAAACTTCCCCGATACCGTCTTTGATACTTATGGTGAAATAGACCATATCAATGTAATTGGAGCCGAAATAGACAGTGGCATGAATATTACCGAATTCGCATCACCGGTTCAGACTTCGAGAATTCGAATTTATCAACCGGCCAATATGGGGCCCAGAGGTTATTCGACCGTTTTATGGATATCGGAAATCGAAATTTATTATAATGACATATGCCCTCCCCAACCGATCAATACTTTGGGGGCTCATCCCGGGTTTGATTGGGGTGAAATTTATCTGGCCTGGATTGAAACCGGCGATGATAATAGAACCGGATCGGCCGACCGCTACGATATAAAGATATCTGAATCGCCTATAACTTTGGAAACCTGGAGCGGACTTCCTCTTTATAACAAATCGCCTGTACCTGACAGTGCCGGAAGGAGCCAGGTTTTTTTTATAGACAGCGTTTTTGACCCATATAGGGCATACTATATTGCCATGAAGGCTTGCGATGAACTTGAACATGAATCGGGACTTTCTAATGTTTGTATGGTTTATCCATCGCAGGGATCTATCACACTCGAGGAAAATTCATACGGTTTTGCCCTGGCAACACCGGGGGACAATGGGACCGTAAATTCTCTCAAGCCGACTTTTGTAGTCCATAATGCCGATTCATTGCTGACCAATACCTACTTTTTTGAATTTTCTTTGGATGAAAGTTTTACCGGTTCTGTTATTTCTTCGGGGCCCATTAGCCAAAACGATATTGAAATTACCACCTGGCGTCCGGCGGAAAATCTGAGTACCGAAACGACCTATTATTGGCGAGCTAAAGTCAACAATGCGGATTTTGCCGAACCCTGGAGTTTCTCAATTGTGCCGATTGCCCACGCCTTCCCGAATCCGTTTGCTTTGGCCGAGAACGATTATTTGACTATTGCCGGTTTGCCTGAGGGTGCCAGCCTATCGATATTATCGGTTTCCGGTTCAACCATAAAAATGTGGAGTAACATTTCGGGCGGAGAAATCCAGTGGGATGGTACCAATGAATCAGGAGAGACGGTTGCTTCGGGAGTTTATCTCTGGAACCTGGAAGGGTCCGATGTAAACGGCAAGATTGTCGTGATACGATAATTGTGAATTTATTCCAAGTAAATACTATTTATAAAAATTGAAAATCTTTCCTGCGTCCCGATTGTAAATAAGGCGATTGAATTTATTTTTTCCAAATCAATTAGCCTGAATTCGGGACCTTTTTCTATTTGTACTATCGGAATGGCAATCTTATTATAACCGGAATCAATAAAGAAGCGTTGGTTAAACCGATCATTGAAATCGCCATTATGAGACTTATCTTCTATTTTTATATGTAATTCAAGCTGCGTTGCTAAGGTGCTATAAAACTCAATTGCGAGTTGTTTATATGCTTGCCAATCTGGAATTGGCTCGATAATTTTAAACTCGGAAAAATCGGCCGGATAAAATGTCATTTTACCAGCCTTATTTATCGGATCCGATATGTTTTCAATGGGTAGATTTTCAATTTCAAGCGTTAAATTGGAAAACCTCATAAAGGTCAGTTCCCATAGATTGTCGAATTTGGCAATTACCGGAAAAGCATGATTGCGATGTAAGTAAGCAACCCCGGTTGTAATCAATGGGATAAGACCGAGAATGAGAATCAGCGTTACGCCGGCAAATATCATGGCTCGATAAGTCCTACCGTTCTTTAGGCCGGTTATGGCATTATTTTTACCATAAGAAAAAGATATCCCAAGAAAGAAAATAATACCGACAATATCTCTGACTATATCCCAAAAATCGGCGTCCCGTGATCCTGAAATTTGCATGACCTCTGATAAAAATCCCAGTAGCGCGCAAATTAAGAATGTTATTAAATATGGCTGCCATGAAGTAGAGTGGCGCCGTTTGATAATATTTATCATTCGAAGGATTATTATTGATAACAATCCAAAAAGTGGAATATGGCCGCTGTTACTGATTGATTGCCATAATAATGTGTCGCCGGGCGGATCGAAATTGTGAAGAAAGAAGAGCAGGGCAAGGGCAAAAAGCGCAAGAATAGCAAATGAGAATATCCGAGACCTGGCCATCAGTCAAATTTCCTTAGTATTGTTTATCTATTGTCATCGGCAGTTAATTATAATTTGACAATCTCCGATTTAACATAATAAAATGTAAAATGTTTTACCCTTTTGTGGACCGGCGAAAGACCTTGTTTGACAATTAGTTTATTTATATATTTATACAATGAAAAGCGTTTCCCAAAATCAACAGGATTACCGGCTCGATTTCTCCGAACTCTTGTCAATTCTTCTTCGGAGAAAATGGCTTATAATTCTGCCTGTGATTTTTGTCTCAGTCGCCACTTATATTGGGCTTCGCTATGTTACGCCCGAGTATGAATCTTCGATTATCCTCCTGATGGATCGGCCAGCCAAATTGTCTTATGATATTCGAATGCTGATAGGCGAGGGCTCGCGCGGATTTATGATGGATGAAGATCGACAGATGGAACTGAATGCGATACGTAATGAAATACTATCGCCGCCGGTAATGCTCGCCTTGATTCGCAAATATAATCTGGATAAAAGTCCGGAACTCGATGCTATTGCCGGGCAAATGTTGCAGACGATGCCGAATTTGAATGTTGAGCAGGTGAAATATGATTATCTGGTCGGTGAATTTAGTGAAAAGATTTTTGTCCAATATGCCGGCCTCAATCAGATTAAAATTATTTTGCGATCTTCGGATCCTTTTCTGGCGCGGGATTATGTTCAGACAATTGGGGAAAACTTTATCAGCGAAAAGATGAAACAGCAACGGGGAGTCATTCATTCGACCGATGATTTTACTTATGATCAATTGGAACGATATGAAAATGATTTGCAGGATAAAATAGACCGGAAAACTCAACTCCAGATAGACTATAATAAAATTTATTCCGAAAACAATAATTTTTACTTTGATAATCAAAATGAAATCAAGGCCGAAATCAATAATGTCAAGAAGGATATCGAAGAGTTTGAAGACCGAAAAAACCTGCTTCGAGGACAATTGGCGCAGATTCAGGATGACAGTCTTAGCTTGGGACGTTCAGCTCTGAAATCCAGTCTGCAAAAGGAAATTACAAATTTGTACGATTCCTATTCTGATTTATCAACTAAATTCAAGTGGGGCTCATCCGAGGTTCTAAATCTTAAAACGCGGCTATCTTTGAAATTGGCAGATTTGAAAAAGGAAATAAATCGCCAGATTGAGCAACAATTCGAGGATTACGCGGGTGAAACGAAGGCTTTAATCAAAAGATATTATGACGCTCTGGCCGAGCAGGCATTCGCCAGGGAAAGTCAAAGTGCTCTTGAAGCGGGGCTTGAAAAAGTAATTGAAATAAGCAATCGAATCCCCCGTATGCAGGCGGAACTGGATCAAATCGACCGCGAAATTATAGTAGCTCAGGACCTTCGCGATAAATTTAAAACTCAGCAGGAAGGTTCGACCATTTCTTTGGCCTATCTTCGAGAGTCGAAATTCAAAATTATTGAGCCGGCCAAAGTCCCCATTACTCCGTTTAAACCGGATAAAAAACAGGTTCTGGCGATTGGTTTTATTCTTGGTCTCGTAATTGGAGGTTCTTCGGCACTCCTGGCCGAACTCCTTGATAAATCAATTAAAAAGACTTCGGAACTGGAAAACATTTTGGGACTGCCGATTCTCGGCGTTATTCCGAAAATCAAAAAAATCGAACAGCATAAATTTTAAAAATGCCACGTCTTCCATAGGGCCTTTAAATGGTCGATAATAATAATCCGGTATTTATTATTGATAATCTAAATATGCGCTTTCTTGTTAACACCGGGATTTAAGAGCTGTCGTTGACGACTGTCCTGAATAGTACCCGGCCCTTTCTGTACTAAAATTTCTGCTCATATATATGGCAATAAGGCTGGCCAAGTTTCTTGGCATAATAATCCTGATGATAATTCTCGGCCGCCCAAAATTTATTATTGTCGATTAATTCGGTGGCCACCTTATACCCCTTACCCTTTAGGATATTAATGAGCTTTTGAGCTGTATCTTTCTGTTCCGGATTCTGATAGAATACCGCCGAGCGATACTGATAGCCGACATCGGGACCCTGCCGATTAACCTGAGTCGGGTCATGTATTTCGAAAAACAGTCGGGCCATAGCCTCATAGCTGGTTACCTTGGAATCAAAAACGACCTCAATTGTTTCGATATGCCCCGTGGTTCCGGTGCAGACTTCAGCATAGGTCGGTTCTTCCCGATTTCCGCCCATATAACCGACCGTGGTTGAAATAACACCCTTGGCATTTTGGAAATAGTATTCCATCCCCCAAAAACAGCCGCCGGCAAAATAGGCTTTTTCATAATGTATTTCCGAGTCCGCCGGAACAAATGTCATTGAAATCGAATTGACGCAATGTCTTACATTCTTGTCGGTCAAGTTTTCGCCCTCAAAAACATGTCCTAAATGCGCCCCGCAATTATTACAGACAATTTCTGTTCTCATGCCATCGGCATCGGATACGCGCTTAATCGCCCCCGGGATTTCGTCATCAAAACTCGGCCAGCCGCATTGCGAACTGAACTTATCGTCCGACTTATATAACTCAGCATCGCATCTCTTACAATGGTACGTTCCCGCCTCGCTGAAATCATTAAATTCACCTGTAAATGGACGCTCTGTACCCTTAAACAGGATTACCGCCTCCTCTTCCGAGGTCAGCGGATTATATTCTTGTTTATTATCTTCAGACATAACAAAT
>JBDRRI010000035.1:0-2602 GCA_043825815.1 Candidatus Zixiibacteriota bacterium | reverse complement strand
CAATTCATCAAAAAACTTATCGGTTGCCATAGGGGCCACGGTCGAAACCGATGGCGTCAGTCCGGGCGCCAAATATCTCTCCGGCAATTGCTTTAATACTTCAAGGACATCAGCATTAAACGATGGCTCGCCCATCCGCGCGAATTGAATTTTAAAATTATCGGCCGGGATTATTTTATCGGGGTAACGCGATGTCACCAGATAATCAATCTGATCGAATATTTCCTCAGCGGATAGCTTACCTCGATACCATCCTCCGGCGTCGCACATCTTGCACCCGACCGGACAACCCAGAAGAGTAGAAATAATCAGCACCCACTTTTTCTCTCGCGGTACCGGCGGCTGCACCGATTCTACAAATTCTATATGCCGGCCGTTAGCCGTTTCGGCCAGATAAACGATAGCCAGGTCATCTTTCCCGGTTTTATCAATTATTTTCATTTACGCCCTGAATTCAAATTATGATAAATCTCCATTGCACACTTAATTCCATCCCCAATTGCAATCGAGGCCTGCCTGAATATTCCGTTTTTAATATCTCCGATAAGAAATAGTAAGCCTCTTTTCATAAGATTATATTCAATTGGAGTTAAATTTTTTGAATAAAACTCTTTTTGCTCAATTCGACCAATAGCGAACAGTATATTGTCGACCTCCAATGTTATCTTATCATTTTCCTTATTTATTAATACGGATAATCGGTCTTCTCCTGATAGCCTAATTTGTTCAATTTCCGAATTTTCCAAATAATCTATTGAACGATTATCGCGGACCAATTTTTGAAGCGATGGCAGAGCCTTTATTTGATTGGAACGATTTAGAATCGTCGCCCGATTTTGTTGGGCAAGATTTAATGAATAATCAAAAGCGGCATCACCGGCCCCGACCACGAGAACATTTTTATCGACAGCCATTCCAATCGGGAAAATCTCATAAAAGATTTTTTGCCGGATATTCTCCGGAGCTGATTTTTCCAAACTATGCCTTATTGGTATCGTACCAGTCGCAATAATGGCGATGTCGCAATCATAAATATTATCCGCGGTTGTAATCAGAAACTTGTCATATTGATAATCGAGATTGATAACACGCTGGTTTATAATATTTATTCTAAATATTTCCAGATTTCCTTTAAACCTCTCAATAATTTGCCTGCCCGAAACCCCTGCCGGCGAGTTTGGCAGATTTTCGACCCTCCAGGCATTTTTTAAAAGACCACCTATTTGAGCCTCCTCGAACAAGACCGGATCCAGATTGTACCGTTTAAGTTGTATCGCAGCCGATATTCCGGCTGGACCACCTCCAATTATTGCAATAGCTGGTTTCATTTTCGCTCCATTGTTAAAATAATTTCAGAAGATAGGACAGGAACAGCAAAACCATGGGAAATATTTAGAAGCGTCGCTCGATGAAAATCCTCACGCCAGGTCGCAATGCAGTCGACGGCAAGGAATACCTCGAATCCGCGCATAAAGGCTGAACGAGCGGTTGTTTCACAACAAAGATGAGTGGCAACACCGGTGATAACAACTTGTTTGATATTTTTGGCCTTAAATTCAGAATCCAAATTAGTTTCATGAAAGGCATCATATTGAGATTTTATCACAGGCTTGATTCGCTTGTCCTTGAGGTCGTCGCAGATTTCAGACAAAGGATTGCCTTTGGTGATAACATCGGACCACCATTTATCCATCATCTTGGCATTACGTTCATTATTGATATGTCTTGTCTGCAAGACTTCCAGATTATTAGATATAAAATAATCCTGCAATTGCTTGATCTTTGGCATTATAGCCGGCGCCGATGGTATCATAGCATGAGACTCGGGATCAGTGAAATATTTCTGCATGTCGATAACAAGTAGCGCAATATTTTTTCGCTTCAAATCAATCGAATGATATTTCCGAAACGATGCAAGTTCATCAATATACGCCCGCGCCTGCTTGTCTATATTATTAATTGTATAATATTTTGTTTTCATATAGAGCAGGATAATTTAATTTAATCAGCAGGTCAAGAGTAATGGAATTAATATAGAAAAATTGACAATCCGAATTGAAGTCTCAAATCATAATTATTTTGATTTTCACTCAAATCGCCAATATAATGAATAGTGTTGCTATTCCCCTCCATCCGCAAAAGACACTCACCGAAAAAACCAATATGATTTAGAATCATGACATTAGTTCCAAACGTCAATTGTCCGCCGATTTTGCCAATTTCATACGAATAATTGTATGTATCAACAGTACGGTAGGAGTAGTGAATCCCAATACCAATATACGGTAAAATATCGCCTTTAAATTTCAACTTATGCATATGACCGCCGATATACCATTTGAATTGAGGGCCAATTCCAAAATACTTATAATTACTATTTTCATTTTCATGTAGAATCCAAATTCCCGATGAAATATCGACTATTGGAAAATATTCGACCGTTCCGAATATTGAAACTGAGTTCTGTTCATCCTGGGTTGGAAAAATATCTGATTTTTTTAGAAGAAATCCGGCCTTTAATGTAACCGAACCGATATCCGTTGGATATTCAGAGGCAAAGATATTTGCCGTAATGCAAATTATAGTTAATATAACAACAGAT
>JBDRRI010000034.1:0-13413 GCA_043825815.1 Candidatus Zixiibacteriota bacterium | reverse complement strand
GAGTATAATTTGTGGTGAAGAGCGGATCTTATGGCTGTGATTAGGTAATGTTTAAACATATGAATGACTCTCTGTTAAGATTTAACATTTATTGAATATGACGCAAATTCTCCAATATTGTTTCGAAAAAGGCTGACGGCTGGTTCAACGCTCGATTACCCCACACCCGACCCCTGACAGGGCAAGCCCTGTCACTACGGATACGCCAGAAAAATGGGTTTGAATGGGTTCGTAAATGGGTTCGTTTTTTGTTAAGTTGTTGTTATTCAATGCCAAAATGGGTTCGTTTGCTCAAAAAAGCATGGCCTGTTTATGCGCTTCGCGCGGCTCATTAAGTATTTTTCCACTTCCAATAAGTTAAACATTTGGTGCCATATAATAGCGGCCAAAGTAAATCAAGATATAGTTTGGAGTAAAATTGCTGGATAAGGAAATTGGCGGGAGTCTTCGATTTTTCAAGAAAAATCTTCGACTACCGCCCTACTCGGGCTGTCCCAAGATTATCATAATGACGAAGTTTTGGCATAATTCACATTATAGATAGCATTGTTGTATTTGTCAAGATAGCATTATTGCCTCAATATAACTTCCCATAGCAAGCTATGGGCCACCCGGCCATATAATTTGAATTGGTATTTTTCTCTTGCCTGCCCCAAAAAACTAATAAATATATCAAAAACTAATTCTTCTACAAAATACTGCATTTTTCGATAACAGCTAAAAGTCACAAATCTGGCTGTCCCAAGATTATCATAATGGCGAAGTTTTGGCATAATTCATATTATAGATAGTATTGTTGTATTTGTCAAGATAGCATTATTGCCTCAATATAACTTCCCATAGCAAGCTATGGGCCACCCGTCCAAAGGAAATATTGTAGCTTATATTGATGTGCTTAATATATTTAACCATGAAAATGTTCGAAACTATGAATACAATATGACCTTTACTGACGGAATCCCAACAGGTTATTATGCAGATCCTGAGACCTGGTTGGGTATAATACCTTCGGTGGGGATAATCTATAGTTTTGATTTCTAATAATTATAGCAAAGGTCGAAACCCCCGAGGTTTCGACTTTTAAAATACCACGTTGCCTTGCCTTGCCAAATTGTTTTAAAATAGGCAGGACCACTGCGCTATACTTAAATCCTTCTAATAATTCAAATATAATCCCTCACAATTTCACTATCAATTCGCTATTGATTTTTGAATACCCCCTTGATAGATCGAGACTATTTTATGGATGGATTCCCGATCGGGTCGGGAATGATAGTGGATGAAATTAGGAAAAACGCAAAAATATTCGTTTACAATGGTAGGGGTCGGTTCAAAACCGACCCGGGGACGGGCAGGGTATATTTCAGAGGAATGTATATGAGAAATTACAAATTTACTCCAAAAAAACGACAATGAAAAAATGTAAAATATGCAAAACAAACCCAATTGGTTATTGCCGGAGAACAGGTTACGAAAACGCAAATTCCGTAACCCACCAGTAGGGTGGTTAATTAAGTAAATGCAATTATATGAGACACGCGAAGCGCATAAACTGGCCGGACCTCGACTCTTTTGAAAGTGGATTAAGGGGAGCACCCGGATTTACAAATTTACTCCAAAAGAACGACAATGAAAAAATGTAAAATATGCAAAACAAACCCAATTGGGGAGAATGGAAAATTGTCGAAACCGCATCGGATTTTAACCTGCTTCCATCTGTAACCTGATGACCAATAATAAAATGCAATGATTTTTTTCGAACGGCATAATGAGGAGACGAGATATAAAAAAACTCGAAAAGAAAACTGTTTGCGTTCTCGTCGGATACAATTTTTTATTGATTCGCAATCAGGTCGGGAATGACAGGGAAAAAAGGCAAATAAAAAATACGCCCAGGAGGACTTGAACCCCCAACCTTCTGGTCCGTAGCCAGACGCTCTATCCAGTTGAGCTATGGGCGCATAAATAAATTTATAACCTATTGCCGGCGCCAATATATGTAAATATGCGCCAATGTCAATAATTTATTTTAGAGAGATAGAAAGGCAAATTTAAAAAATTTATTTGATAACCGAATAATAAATTAAAACCAGAATAACGATAATCGCGGCCACGACCAGAATTAACGATAAAGCGCCGCCGGATTTTCCGTTTTCGCGCACCAAAATTTCGTCAACTTTTTTTTTGGTCTCTTCAATCGCGGCGACAATCTCGTTCTCTCGCAGAAGAGTCTCATCGGATTCTTTCGATATCGTCACCGGCGATATGACCTCGTGCCCCGGCTCGCCGTCGACCTGATCGATCTTGAAGGCCACCACCGTGACATTATCCTGTCCCCCGCGCTCATTGGCCGCCGCGACAAGATTACTGCAAATCTTGTTAACATGACCGTTGCTTTCGATGGCAATATCGGAGATGGTCTCATCCTCGACAAACCCGCACAGGCCGTCGGAACAGAAAATATAAATCTCGCCCGCCGTGACCGCATCGGTCCGGAAATCGACCTCGACCGTTTCGTGTACGCCAAGCGCCCGGGTGATGACATTTTTGCCGGCCATCTTGTTGGCCTCGGCTTCGGTATACATCCCGGTCTTCTGCAGTTCCTCGACCCAGGAATGATCGGTTGTCAGGCGCATTAACCGATCGCCGACCATCTTATAGGCCCGGCTGTCGCCGACATGGGCGATAGAAATCATATTGTTTTCCAGCACCGCGGCGACAACGGTCGTCCCCATCCCGGAGAGCTGGGGATCATTCTTCGATTTGGTAAAGATAGAACGGTTGGCCAGACGGATGGCCTTGACCAGTAAATCTCCCCCGGGCGGAAAAGCGGCCGGGAATTTCAGGGCCGAATCAGATGTTATCTCTTCGGCCAGATTGGAAAAGGCCAGTCCGATAATATCGCAGGCTTCTTTGGAGGCAACTTCGCCCGCTTGATGGCCGCCCATGCCATCGCATACGATAAACAGATTGTTGTCCTCGATTATCCGGAAATTATCTTCATTGCCCGAGCGCACTAAACCGATATCGGTCTTACCGGCGGAACTGTATTTAAATCCCAAAAAATATCCTCAGCATTTAAGGGAATCTTTATAAAGACATAATTGCGAAATCAATAATATTCTGCAATAAAAAAAATCTGTTTATTTGAATAAAAAAAAGCCCCGTTCCCGGGGCTTTTTTAAAGAAATTCGATTTTATTTGAGAAGAATCATCTTTCTTGTTTCGGAAAATTCATTGGCGCTAACGCGATAGAAGTAAACTCCACTCGCCAGATCGGCACCATTGAATTCGTAAGTATGCTCGCCGGCTTCCATAGAGCCAAGATCGGTCGAGCGGATGAGCCTTCCAAGCAGGTCATAAATTTCGACATTGACATCGGCGCGCGCAGGCAAGGAATAATCGATTCGAGTCGAGGGATTAAACGGATTCGGGTAATTCTGTTCGAGTTTGAATTCGCCTGGCAGGAGGAGTTCATCGTCATCGCCAACATCGAGTGGCTTGAAGACGTTGATTTCGGCCTGGCGATCGACATAAACGTTCGCATCGACACCCGATTGGACGCGGAAATCGACCAACTCGGTCATATCATTGAAAATTGCATAAGGAATGAGAACTTCGAATTCGACCGTGACGGCTTGACCCGGCAAAGCATAGACAAAGCCAAACATTGAATTGGTCAACCATCCGTGCTGGGTGGTGCCGCCAACGGTATAGAAATCGATGCCTTCGCCGGTGTTACGAATCATCATCGAGACCGTAACGGTTTCGCCGGGATAAGCATCATAGGAATCGATAGCTGAAACCGGCTCCATACTGACCGAGGCCGAAGCCGAGAGATTGACTTCAAACGAACTGCCGAAAGTACCCATAAGCGGTTGATCGGGGCCCATTGGAATAGCCATCATACCATTGACATAAAATGTCAGTGCTTCTCCGCTGGTCGGCCCTTCGCCATAGCCATCGTCACCATAGACAGCCATAAAGCCGTACTGTCCCTCAGTCGAGACGACGAATGTCCCGCAATGAACGGCTTCGGTATCATACACATCGATAATGGAACCGACAGGCAGGGAATTGCCATTGTATGAACTGGCCGAGCCGCGGAAATTGCACCAAACGGAAGTCGGGACAACCTCGCCGAACGCAACGGCCGTTAGTAAGAGACTCAATCCTCCGGCTATTAATAAGATAATTGATTTTCTTAACATTTATATCACCATCCTCAACCAGCCGCAGTCGCCTGCGGCTGGATGGAAGTTAAATGTTCATTTATTTCATCAAGACCATCTTACGGGTGTTTGAGTAATCTTCGGCGGTCATCCGATAGAAGTAAATACCGGACGCGACCGAATTGCCATTGGCATCGTTGCCGTCCCAAATAACCGTGTTGGTTCCGGCTGAACCGAAGCCATCAAAGACGGTGGCGACTTTTTCGCCGAGGATATTGTAAATCTCAATAGTTGTGTTCATGGCCATTGGTAATGAAAACTTTATGGTCGTGGTCGGATTGAATGGGTTGGGATAGTTCTGAGCCAGAGCAAAATCATTGGGAAGCATCGCGCCGCCGGTGCGGGCGGTGACATTGTTGATTTCCACTCTGGAACCGGGACCGCCAAAACTGAAGCTTTCTTCGGTTTCAATACCATTGATAGCGAGAACGTATTCTTCGCCGGTGCGCAAACCTTCGATTTCTTCCGTAGACGGGTTATCACCATAAACCGGAATGAATCCGAACTTGCCGCCATCTCCAACAATACCGGCGCCGACAATACGACCATCGGATGTGACGGCGGTAACTTCTGAGCCGGCCGTTACGGTTTTGCCATCCAGAACCAGCTCATAGGAGTAGATATCGTTCCAGATATTGGAAGTACTAATTTCCCTGATCTTTGCCATCTTAGCTGATGCGGTCAGGCGAGCATAATTCTGACGGAACGAAACGGTGGGTCCCATGCCGGGATAACTGAAATCAACCGGATCAGACACTTTTAGCCAGTAACCGAATCCGGGACCCATTTCATTGAGAGTCGAGTAGCCGGGCAGAAGCGGATCATAGGTTTGGGCGGCACCGTCGAAACCGAGAGCCACCAGCAGATAGCTATCATGGATCGAGGCTAGAGCATCCGGCGTGGCATGAACAACATTGGGCAGGTAGGAAACCAGATTCCATCCTTTTGTCAGATGAATCGGAGTCGTTTCGGAAACCGGAACACCTTCTATGCATAGAGTGGCGGGACAGGATAATTTTACCCAGTAACCACTATAATGATCAACATTCCAGAGGGTTGAAAATTCTACCAGAGACGGATCGTACGTTAAACCGCCCTGTTCAAATCCGAGAACAACATCAATACAATTGGCAATTGAAGCCATAATAGTTTCAATATGATCAATTGGTGTATCAACATTCCATGAAATCAGGTTCCAACCTTCGGCCAAGTCAATACAACGGTCTTCAACGGTGAAGACATCAAGGCAGATCTCGAAATTATCGCCATTTTCGGTCCAGTAGACTTCATCGGACATATTGGCCGGATAACCATTGATAAAGAGCTTAATCGAGTCACCTGGCATTGCGCCATCTTTGCCTACATTATATTCATCGTCCCGATAAACCGGCATAAATCCGTAACTTCCGGCGACATCAACATAATAGGTTCCGCAGTGAATTCCGTCATAGGTAAAGGCATCAACAACGGAACCAATCGGAAGCGGAACGCCGTAGAAGAAGTTGTTATTACAGTAAAGATCTATCCACTCTAGAGTCGGTGTAACTTCGGGAACCATAGAAAGGACTATTTCAATTCCAATCTCGCCAAACATAATTTCTTCGACTAAACCGGGATAATAGCCTTCTTTATAGGCATAGGCGTCAAAGGGCGAAATACCGGTGGTATGACAGGCGAACTGACCGTTAACATCGGTCATTTCAGTCATCATCATACCGCCGCCCGGGAAATCATCCCAGAGTTCGACCATGGCGCCTTCAATTTCATTACCTTCAGTATCGACAACGCGTCCGCAGACAAAACCTGAGGCGGTATCAATGACAACATTGCCAAAAATAAAGGTCGGGGTAATTATTTCCAAGCCATCCTTAACGAAGGTCAATCCTCCGCTGGGATAGAGTCTGGTCGTGTCAATTTTAACAACGGCTTCTGAAACGGCATTATCAACGGTGAAGTGAAGTTTCGCAAGCAATCCCCGGCTGGCCGGGATATTCGGCGTAAAGGTCGGGATAACACCAATCTGAACCCGTCGAGTTGCATTATCAATCGTAACCGGTTTATTGTCGACGTATTGAACTTCGGTGCCATCAAAGCTAACACTATTAAGAGTAAGCGCGGATGACGACCAGGTCAATGGAAGATTTATGGCACTCAGGGAATCGAAGTTCCGGAAATAAACGGGAACTATTACATCGTTACCGGGAATACCAGGAACGGTTGAAACCCAGACCGAATCTTGAGTAGTCGGACCGACAGCGCGAACATTCAGAAATACCGGGACAACTACCATATTATACAATCCAAAATTATCACCGCCTAATGTATCTCCGAAAATCGTAATAGAGTCGGCATAGAAGCCCGGTTCAAGCCCGGCGGTATTTATCGAGATTGACAGTGAATATGGCGTATTATACGGCGGCATGCCAAATGCCTCAACGGTCAGCCATGGAAACATATGATAAAATACAAACGGTACATTCATTCCGTGTGTTTCATATACATAAAGAGAGTCATAGCGCATCTGACCCTGATCCAACGTATAATTAAACATAGTCGGCGCTGTAGCTACATGGGGTTGAATCTGCTCTTCAACATAAAGGATGACCGGAACACCAATCGTATCATAGCCTTCGGAAATGACAAGAAGAGTGTCACCATAAGCGCCAGGAGCTAGATTAAAGGCACTAACCACGAAATAGGCTGATTCTGGCGTGATAAATGGCTGTATTGAATCGACAATCAGCCAGCCATCATCGACAGCCGGACGAATCTCAAACGGAACATTGGCACCGCTTAATTCATAGACAAACAGATATTCAACATCAGTATGATCGCCCTGAGTTAAAGTAAAGGAGAAGTTATCCGGAGAGACTGCGAGTCCCGTTGGTTCTTCATTAACAATAAGAGTAACCTTAACTGCAAACGGATCAAAATCACCGGTATTGACCGGATAAATTCGTATTGTATCCTGATAAAAATGACCCGGTATTAATCCGGCGGCATCAATCACTAACTGCATCGACCGCGGTGTTTCGTATGGTTCTACTGCGGTAACTGTCAGCCAGGAAGGAGTGCCATAAAAGAAATCGAAAGGTATATTTCTTCCATACATTTCATAAATATTCAATGTGTCGTATATCACATCGCCGACATCCACAGTATGCATGAATTCATCGGGGTAATGAACGACCGTAACCGGAGCTTCAACGGTCATGTTAACCAGAACCATAATCGAATCGGTCGTTTCATTTTGCCAGTAAATTTTGATTGTATCAATGTACTGGCCCGGTTCCATGCCCACTGAGTTGGCATATACCGGAATCGTTTCCGGAGTCATTACCGGAGTAACGGAAATAGTATCAACAAACAGCCAGCCTTCTTTATTACCGGTCCAGAAGGTAACTTCCTGTTCGCCAACTTCGGTTACGACGAGGTCATCCAGTTGGATGGAATCATCAAGACCAATGGTAAATTCATAATAGGTCGGCATTGCCGTCAACTGAAAGTCAGTAACAACAACATCATTAACCGTAATCATAACGGTTTCATCGTCGGTTGCACCGCTATCATCGGTAGCGATAAATGTTACAAAATAAGGTCCGGCCTGAGTGAAATCGGGATTGAATTGAAAAACGGCCGTTCCATCGAAATTGTCAGTCAGGGTTGCATTGGCGGCCGGCATATTATTGGCCGAAAAAACCGGAATGGTGCCGTCAATGTCGGAAGCGGAAAGATTTAAGGTCAGTGAACTTCCCTCATCAACCATAACCGGGCCGGTGGCAATCTGATCGAGAACGGGAGCGTCATTGGTTGGCCAAACAGTAAATGTGGCCGCATCCTCATCGGTCAGAAAACCGTCGGAAGCGGTAAAGGTAATTGTTTCGGAGCCATTCCAATTGGCGTCGGGAATAGTAATCATGGCAACCCGATCAACAATACTAACGCCCAGTTCGGTATTGCCTGAGAAAGACCAGCTAATCTCGGCATCAGCGTTGTCAGGATCATTCACGTAATCATCAAGATTTATAGTCGTGAAAGAGCCACCCTCAGCCACGGCCTGACCGGGAATATCGGAAACGACCGGAGCGTCATTGACGGCTATAACTCGGAAGTGACCGGAATCAGTAGCAGAATATTGCCCGTCGGATGCAATGAATTCTATTGAATCAATTCCTATCCAATCTGAATAAGGAACGGAAATAGTGGCAACCCGGTCAACAATGTTAACAATTAATTCATCTCCGTCAGTATGATGATAAACCGTCCAAGTCATTTCTGCATCGGAATTGTCAATATCGGTTACATAATCATCAAGATTTATCGGATTAAAAGATTCTCCTTCATTAATTGTCTGACCGGTTATACCGGAAACAACCGGCGGATCATTTACCGGAGTAACCGTAAAGGTGGCATCATCGCTATCGGTTAATCCACCATCGGAGGCAGTAAAAGTAATTGTTTCGGAACCGTTCCAGTCGACATTCGGAATGCCAATCGTAGCTATGCGATTGACAATCGTAACAGTCAGATCCGTATTGCCGGTATACGTCCATATCATTTGGGCATCGGTGTTATCGGCATCGGAAACATAGTTATCAAGGTTGATAATGGAAAACGTGGAACCTTCAGTAATGGTCTGATTGGGAATATTACCAACGACCGGGGCATCATTGACGGCGGTAACGGTAAAAATGGCCGCATCGGAGTCGGTCAGGTCACCATCGGAGGCAATGAATGTAATGGTTTCGGAGCCGCTCCACTCGGCGTTCGGAATACTAATAGTGGCTATGCGGTTGACAATAGAAACTGTCAATTGGCTTTGACCGGTAGCCGTCCATGAAATTTCGGCATCGGTTTGCTCGGCATCACTAACATAATTATCCAGCGCTATAGTCGTAAAGGTTCCGCCTTCGGGAACAGTCTGGTTGGGGATATCGGCAACAACCGGAGCTGTATTTGGTTGAATGCTGGGGTCATAGATGGTCCAGCAATATGGTCCGCCAAACATAAAATTAGGATCATCAAATAGCCAGTCAAATTTGCCCGGAGGAGATTGATTGGGGACGCTTACAGAATCGATACAAAAAGTACCATTGGCACTAATTTCATCGATTTGAAATCCGAATTTCAAATATTTTACGGGGACAGTTCCGGGAGGCCAACTGCCAAGAGTGGCTCCTGTCCAGTTCACGGTATCGGCGATATTACCATTCCAATTTATGGCAATCCAGGAATTTAAAAGAGTCCAAAGCCCATTCCAGCCGTTAACTCCCAAAATGGAATTATCAGAAAATCCGCCCGGACTAACGCCACCAATATTCAGGTGAGTAAAGTTATTAATCCCCGGAGAACCGTAGAATGACAGCGCCATAGACCCGCCATACATTTCTCCATAGTTATTATGCATTGAAACATCAATTGTAAACGGCACGCCTACCATAATCGAATCGACGGGGACATCCGGATTCGCTACCGTCGCCGCTTCGGCGAACATGTAGGAGGCGTTTGCCTGTCCGAAAGACAAAACAATCATGCAGATAACTGCAAGAAAAGACAGTCTGTGTTTCATTACAAACTCCTTATAAGATTTAATAAATTAATAAATTTTGGTCGGATATATAACATGACGTGTCCAGTCATTAAGTTGTGCAACAAATTCCATAAAACTTCATTCACCGCCCCGTAATACAAGATAGTCAATTATCAATATGACAGAATTAACTCCTTATACTATAACTGCATTCAGCAAACTTAATACCAAGACAATAAGTATTGTATTTGATGCAAGTAAGTTTATATTCTCCAATCATATAATTATACTATTTTAGACAAATTTGTCAAGTGAATTATGGTTTTTCATAGTGCAACTTTCTGCACAATTAGGCACTTTAGTTACAACAATTTATTTTTTCCGTCTGGAGCGACGCCAACTTAGTAGAAGTAGAATTAAAACCCCTCCGAGAGTATCGAAAAGAATATCATACGGGTCAGATTTTCGACCTGGAATATGAGATTGGAAATACTCGTCAAGCACAGAAAACAGGCCAATGAATATCAGTGAAATTAGAAACACCCAAATGGCGCTGAAATTTCTAAAAATATGAGAGAATGACCTGTAAACCAGAAAGGCAAATATGGCATATTCGAGAAAGTGCAAGAGTTTGTCGTAGTTGAGAATCGGGATATCAATTCGATTCAATTGCGGTATTGACGAAAGGGTAATAATCAGGGCGGAATAGAGTATGACCGGCAGATGATATTTGACAAAGCTTTTCATTTTTTACCTGTTTCTAATGAGTTAGCGTAATAGAAAACAAGCCATGATGCAATATAATTTATTAAATATTTTTTATTGACTTTGCCCGGTGAAAAATTCTTAATAGGGTAATTCATATAAGGGAAATTAATATGAAAAAGAAAATAAACAATGAAGAATATCCGACTGCTCCCGGATTAATCGGCAATCAAGTTTACCTTCGACCGACATCGCCCGAAGATTTTAAGATCACCTATCAGTGGTTTCTGACGTCGGATCCTTTCTCGCAGACCAGCCATCAAATCAGACTGGCGACACCCAGTCAGGTGGTGGAACGAATGCGCGGAAAAGAGGCGACTATAAATGAGGGCGATTTCATTATTGCCTCGGTAGAAGATCATCGACCGTTGGGCAAAATCAGATATTTTAATTTAAATATGCTTAACCGATCGGCGGAATTGGGTTATATAGTGGCTCCATCGGAAAGGCAGAACGGATACGCCCAAGAGGGTTTGAAGCTGATTATTGGTTTTCTTTTTAACCAGTTGAATCTTAATAAGGTATACGCCCAAACGGCAACTTTTAACAAGCCATCCATCAAATTATTGGAATCGCTTGATTTTAAGCTGGACGGCACTCTGCGCCAGCATCATTTTTTCAAGGGCGATATGTATGATGACTTGGTCTATTCTCTTTTAAAATTCGAGTGTTCCTTTTAGAATTGATTATTGCCATTATAAATTTCAATAGTTTCGTATTGTTTATGAATTTAGCTTGCGGAGGAGGATTCAGGTGAAAGTTAAAGATATACTGGCTCAAAAAGGGACCGATTGCGAATCAATAGCTCCCGATGTAACGGTCAAAGAAGCAATTGAAATTATAGCGACCAAACGAATCGGCGCTCTGGTGGTGATAAGAGATAATAAACCAGTGGGAATTATTACCGAACGGGATATCTTCAGATTGGTTGCAGCTCACAACGAGGCGGCATTCAACAAACCGGTTGAGGAATCAATGACGAAAAATCTGGTGGTCGGTTTGCCGGATGACGATATTGACGTAGCGAGAGCGTATATGACCAATAATCGTTTTCGGCATTTGCCGATAATCGACAATGGAAAAATTTGCGGCATAGTTTCAATTGGCGATATTGTTAAGATTGAGGCCAAAAATCTTAAGGTAGAAAACCGATATCTTCAGGATTATATAACCGGGAAATATCCGGGATAAGATTACGATACTGATTCTATTATACTAAAATTAAATGCAGGGCCTGTTTTAATTATAACATACGACCCTGCATTATTCATTCAGAATTGTGCCACTTTTGCGGGTGGCAATATTAGCGGTTATTCAACTTTGGTAATAACAAATTCGCCGTATTCATCGCCCATTTCTATTCCCTTTGTCTGGGCGCATTTAAATTTTCCCAAGCCTTTGGGATATTCACTGCTGTAAGCGAGATCCATAAAAGCGCGAGAAACACCTCTAATCATATAGGCACAATTTTTCTTCGGCTTGTTAATATCCGACTCATAATAATCATATGCCCGAACGACCATTTTTTCGCCGGGAATTAATTCGACGATTTCGGAGTTGGCCCAACCCCAGGCCGTAAAAACTCCGTAAGCTCCGTGAAGTATATCCTCCGGCTTATTTTCAATCATTGGACCAACAACTGAGTTAAATTCATCAGATGTAATAATCCCAAATCCGGTATGATAGCCGCATTCGGCGGCTGCGTTTTCTAAAAGCCCTTCCGCTACTTCAAAAAGCTCTTCACCGGCGGCATCCAAAATCTTTTCGGAAAACCCATTCCAAAAATTGGCCGGTAGTTGATTGACGAGGACTCCAAAGGCAGGTATGAGTCCTTCATCATTCCCTTGAACTTTCAAGGTTGAAAGATTATCAATAATTCGTTTTCTATCTATAGCCATATTTACCTCTCTTTACCAGCTAAAATTAAATTTTGATTTTGGCGCCCCGGTGACAATACTCTCTGTCTCTTTGACCTTAAATTTAGAAGGATTACCTTTACCGACAATGGCAGACCAGGCAGCTTTGATAAAACCTTCACCGATATAATTGACGCTCTTATTGGCCTGGCCCCATTTTTTAATCCAACCTTCGTCAACATGAGAATGGGCCAGGATCGCCGTCCCGCTGTTGTCGGAAAATTCAAATTTAATTTCACCCAGACCGGCAAAGCTGAAGTATTGTTCGGCAAGGCTAATTCTGTCACACAAATCGGTCACTTTGTGTTTTTTATAATAGTTATTTAATACTGAATAAAAAGTTTCGTATGACGCCTCGCAAAGCAATTTCGGACCATTAAAATTATCGGCATCACAGGCCAACTGCGTAAAAAGTGTGGCGTAGTGATGGCAATGCAGAACCGAAACCTTGCCATCCGAATAATGGCGCATTTTTTTATTGTCAAACTTCTGTTCCGGTGAATATTGAATCTTTGATGACTCAGAAGTATATATTCTGGTTTCCGTTTTAGTAGTCATAAATTTATCTCCTATAATTCCTTTTTGATACTTTCCCACGCTAATTTTAGTTTCTGAATTGTCTCAGGAGTATCCGGTGTAGCGTTGGCTTTATCGGATGTAATTCCTGTTTTCATTGCCAAACGCATGGTTGCTTTTAATCCCCCACTTTTCTCCGCTTCCTGATATAAAGCCATGATTTGCGATCCCATAGGCTCCCCTTTAATTTAAGATTTGAGATAAGGATTGTTTCCATCTATTATTCATATCGGATTTAATTTACCGATATTGAGCCCCCAAGCCGCTTATTGATGCCTTGATATTCTTTGTCAAAAACAAGCCAGTTCCATTACCGCCTCTTTAAAACAATTCAAGGAGTTGGCAATATGATTTCGACTTAGTATCAGACTGGCCTTATTATTTCCCTCAATTC
>JBDRRI010000033.1:0-3253 GCA_043825815.1 Candidatus Zixiibacteriota bacterium | reverse complement strand
TAAACGAATATTTTTGCGTTTTTCCTAATTTCATCCACTATCATTCCCGACCCGATCGGGAATCCATCCATAAAATAGTCTCGATCTATCAAGGGGGTATTCAAAAATCAATAGCGAATTGGTGGCGAAAATGTAAATGTGTGTATTCGATTTAGCAGGGCAGGATCCAAGTGAAACGAAGTGATCCTGCCAATCTTATTCTGTTAGAACGAAATTGCCCTTTAATGTAATCTCACCGTTCGCCGCGGCGGGAGGTCCAACCGTCCTCACTCCTGACACACTGGCGCCGGGCCGGATTTATATAAGTATGCTATCAAATAAGTTATATCGAGAATATTGATATTGCCCGAATCGTTGATATCGGCGGCGACCAGAGGCTCAGGCTCATCACCGTTTTTATATAAATAGGCTATTAGATAAGTTATATCGAGAATATTTAGTCTTGAATCACCATTTATATTCCCGCACAAGAAAGCCATGGTAGTGAAAGTTAACGAATCGATATTGCAGGCATCCATTATGGAAAATGAAACGGTATCATAATAGACAATCGTATCACCAGGCGGAGTGCCATACAGAGTATCGTTTTGGATTGTCGCCCACGTTGGAATAATATTGTACGTCAAATAGAATTCAGTATCGTCGGGATCAGTTACTTCGGGATAAAATATGACCGGTTCGGTCACTTTAACATTTAATGTATCAAACTTGGTCAGTTCAAACATAAAGTTATTACACGGATCGCACGAATCGCCGATACCATCGAGATCATAATCTTCCTGATCGGGATTAAACACCGAAGGACAGTTATCGGTGGCACACGTGTTCTCCGGATATCCCGGATCGCCAAAATGATCCCCATCAGAATCAGTGCAGATTTCGTTAAAGAGAATTGATATATTATCACTGTCGCGATTTGCTGTCACTATATCAAGATCGCCATCATTGTCAAGATCAGCAGGATAAGGTGATATCGGAAAACTACCTGTCGTATATGTTGTTCCCGGGGAAAAATTAGCTATCCCATCGTTTTCCAGAATTTGAATTGATGTTCCATCAGCATTGGCAACGATTATATCAATATCACCATCGCCATCCATATCACCGGTGTTTACCTTTAACGGTGCATTACCGACATTAATGGTTTGATAATTTGCAAAAGTCCCATCACCATTGTTCATCATAACCGTTACCGTATCAGTCGAAACCGAACTGCCGTGTCCGCATGTTATATCGAGATATTGATCACCATTTAAATCGGCCATCTTTATTGAATAAGGCCCCTGACTCGTGATATATTCCACATAATTTGCAAATGTCCCGTCACCATTATTCCGATGGATCGTGATTTTATCATCGAAATGATTAGCAACCGCAATATCGATATCCCCGTCATTATCAATATCGCCGTAAGTTATCGATACCGGGAAATTGGCAACAGGATATTGAACCGCCCCTTCAAATGTGCCATCGCCATTATTCAATATTATGGAAATATCAGTTGTAGTGGCGTTACAGGTTGCTATATCAGCGTGGCCATCACTATTGAAGTCAGAAGTTATAACTTGATATACACCGCTTTGCGGATCACCCTCCCAGCAGGAAAGAACCGGTCCTGCGTAACCCGTACCATCGCCATTTCCATAACCTAAAACCACTTGTTTTCCCTTATTGGCGACCAAATCTGTAAAGCCATCTCCATTAAAATCAGCAAATGCAAGCGATCCGGTGCCATCATAAACCACATAAGTAGAACCCGGTGTAAAAAACCCATTTCCGTCATTTAAATAAATACTCAAATTATCCTCGGAGTCATCAAGACACGCCACCCAAATATCCATATCACCATCGTTATCATAATCTACCGGTACTGCATCATGTGGTGCATTGAAAGTCGCATATTCTTCTATAATTTCAAACTCTGCCGGTGCTTCTTCAGCCTCAATCGTAAATGACCAGGTGTATGGTTTCAGTGGAACACCCTCCGTTGATTCAATCCCATCTGTAAGAGTAACTGTAACGATTTCACCAGGTGCAAAATCTTCATCGGGTTCGAATGTCGCGGTTTTAGTCGGCTCGTCATAAGATATGGTGCCCGAATGCAATCCAGTTTGACTGGCGTGAACGATGAGAGTAGAGTTACTAAAGGTCGATGAGCTCATAGTCGTATCTAAAGTCAAATTGATTTCAGTAGATGGAATAATATTCAAATCATTTTGATTTGGTGAAGAACCTGCGATTCTTGGCCTTCTTTCGTTTAGGTATATCATTATATTATCGCCATTCCAATTGGCCACGACAAAATCCAGATCACCGTCATTGGTCAGATCACCAGCGAAAATGGCATGCGGCTCGCTTCCGGATGGGACTGTTGTCTGCGATGCAAATGTCCCATTGCCGTTGTTTAATAAAATAGATACATCATTTGAAAGATCATTGGCTGTTAATAAATCCTGATCGCCATCTCCATCTATATCGCACGGAAAGACCGTGATAGGTCGATCACCGACGGCATAATTAACTCTGTCGGCAAAAGTGCCGTCACTGTTGTTCATCAAGACCGATATATTGTCATCATCCGCATTAGCCGTTATCAGATCCAAAAAGCCATCACCATTTAAATCAGCATTGGTAACACAGCGAACATGATTACCGATTGAATAATTGGCTGATAGAGTAAAAATCCCAGTACCATCATTAAATAGTACAGATGTATTATAATCGTCCTTATTAGCGGATACGATATCAATATCGCCGTCATTATCAAAATCTCCAGCTGTGACCGAAAGCGGACTAATTCCGGTTCTCCAAGATCTATATGATTGAAAGGTTCCATCACCATTATTTAACAGAAAAGAAACAAAACTAACCGTTTCATTTGCGGAAACCAAATCCATGTCACCGTCGTTGTCAAAATCGGCAGCAGTTAAACCACGCGTTGTCGCACCAACTGAATATTCTATTGAAGTCCCGAAAGTCCCATCGCCATTGTTTAACAATATCGATACATCCTGGGTTGTATTATTGGCAGTAGCAATATCAATATAACCATCCCCGTTTAAATCAGCAGAGGTAATCCAATATGGCACTTCACCTACGCCATACGTTGATTGAGGGCCAAATTCGGCATTTCCATTATTTAGAATTACAGAAACATTATTGGAATAGGGATTGGCTACCGCAATATCAAAATTGCCATCATTGTTATAATCAGCCAAATAGACCGAATGCGCTCCATCCCCAGTTGATATCG
>JBDRRI010000032.1:0-3909 GCA_043825815.1 Candidatus Zixiibacteriota bacterium | reverse complement strand
ATAAGCGGAATGTAATACCATTCTAATTCATTCTTCTCGGCTTCTGCAAATTTCTGATCAATGGTACTCATTATTTCATTATATCTTTCAGCCGGTATCTGGTCTCGATATTGTTCCATATTCTCATAGACAGCTTTTTTCTGTGATTCAACCATAATTGGACGAACAAAAAATCCCAGCGTTCCGCCAATAATAACCAAAATAATAAATGGTACCAGCCAGGCCATTTTACCTTTCAAAGCCGGAAAAACAGCAGACGGTTCATAAAATATTTTTAAAATTTTTGTCAAGGCACCAGGTTGTTCGGCGGTATTGGTGTTCGCGGTCTCGTAATCCTGGAAATTGTTATTTTCTTCCATAACCATTTTCCTTTATTTATTATTTATAAGTACGTAATATCTAACATATTTGTTTCATCAATATACTTTAAGATTTTAGAATTATTCAATCAATTTTTGAAATTAACATTTTTTAGCAAAAAAGCCGGCAATTTTGATATCGCCGGCTTTAAATATCTATGATTTTACTGCTATCTCAAAAATGAGACTTTTATTCTTGGGAAACCCATCGCATTCCCGGGCACTTCCCCGCTCAGATTTTGCATCATAAAGCTCTGCGTTTGGTTTGGCAAAGCTTGAATTAAAGCGCTATAAGGAGGAATTGTTCCCAGAGCAGTACCTGCGAAATCAGAATAGGTGGTTCCAAAAAGTATTAAAGGAAAGTTTGTATTCCTATTATAATTATCCGGCTCGATAGTAACAAAAACGTCGCCAATTCCATAAGTAATTCCCGAATACGCGAAGTTTATGGAGCGATCAGCCGCGCCGCAAGGGAGATTGGTAATAAAATCTTCTCCAGGGAATGATGGCACCCTCAGGTTCAAAGAATATGGATTTCCATCATCGGCCCTGCCGAAGTTCTTAAAAGTACCTGTTGAAATAATTTTAAATGAATCCGAATAAGGAAACGCTTGATTAAAAGCGCCTAAATTCGGAACTTTCGCCCAAGCAGGCTTCGTCATTTTACCCAATTGATCGCAATCCGGATCGAGGTATGGCGACATCGCCCATCCTTTGTAATGCCACTTGGTACCATTTAGATCGGGAACCTCATCAAAGTTCGGCGTAAATTTATCGAGTAAAAAGGTATCAGGCGGCGTTGTTATCCGGTTATATTCATTATTCCATTGTTTAAATGGATATAGGGTGACTTCGGTCAATTCGCCGGTACAGGGGTCACTAAAGAATGTATCTATGATTTCCGAACCGACATTAATCGGCATTGTTACATATTGATATTTAACATAAATATATTCAATACTATCCATTCTTAAGGTATCGAAAACATAATATGGATCAACAACAGTCGTGGTGCAGACAATACCAACCGTATCCAAGGCAAGCCGAAGTGAATCCAGACCGCCAACGGTATCAACATCGAAACCGTGCCATAAGGATTGATTAGGGTCATCAATATATGATTTATTGGAGCATTCTTCGGTCGAAGTATCCGGATCCCAACCTGTATCCAAACAAATCCAATACGAAGTATCAATTTCCAAAAATTGCGTAAGATCTGTTGTATCAGTTAGATGAAAATCAATGGCGATTTCATTTTGAAATACAAAGCGGTCGTAGGTATAATAGGAAAACCATAATCCCCCCGCTTCGCCGGAAAATGTATTTTTGTCGGTTGGCGTTCCCAGGCAATATCCCGCCCATGCGAAGGAATAATCTGCCGGGAATTTCAGCCAGGTTATGTTCGAATCCGGCTGTTCTATTCTTCCGGCGAGGATAACTGGGCCCGGTTCATTTTCGGAATAAGGGTCGTTGCCTATTTTTTCAACCGAAACGGCTAATAAACTGAAAAAATCATCTAAGAGATCATATTCAACGGTAAAGATAGAATCGACGAGATTTGAATCGGTATCGTAATATTTACGCGTTTCATTATTCCATATAAAATCGCCCATATTATAATAAGAATATAATACATTATTTTCGCCGCCGTTTTCAGCTACGGCCCAGAGTCGATAGACGTATCCATCCGGCAAAGTGGGTAACACAATAGCATCCAGCTTAATTTCGGTAGATGCCTTTGGGGCAATAATATCATCTGATTGAGAACAACCAAACCCGATTGCCAAGATACCAGCCAACGCAATAACAGCAAATAATCTAATATACATCACGCGCATTTACCTGCGTCCTCCTCACTGCTCGTTTTAAAAATTTTATTAAGCGATTATACCTCAAAGAATTGAGGCTGTCAAGCCCAAAATTTGAAATTTCTTCGCTTCCAATCATTTATCCATATCTCCTATGAGTTGGTCTAAAGAATTGACGTATAAAGTCGATAAATAGATTAAATAAAATCTAATTATTTTGGAGATAAAATTGAAGATATGTTCCAAATGTAAGACTGAAAATATATTTGATGATGCTCAGTTTTGCAAAAACTGCGGGGCTCCCCTTGATGAGGGCGTTAAAGCATCCGATCAGGACGAAGATCTTGATTTTGTCGTGACCGAATCACAGGCTCCCCAATCGCCAAACTTTATTGAAACACGTGAGAATCAAGCAAGCACCGAGGCCAAAAATAATGCCCCTCAAGATGATGAACCGCTTGATATTGCGTCTACTTCAGATATCCTTGACATGGGAATTGAGGACCATGAACTGGTTCAATCTGTTCCTGAGTCAAAAGATAAGCCCGAAAACGATTTTGGCGATGATCCTATATTCGATGATTACAAAGACGAATCGAGTCAAAAAGACGTTCCGCCGAAAATTCAAGACGAGACTCCCTCATCTATTAGCTGGGAAGACTCGGAAAATGTCGCCAATAAACCCAAAGCATATAATCCCGCTTCTGAAGATGATATTCGCCACGCCCAAGATGAGTTGCGTAAAATGGCCAATGAAGGTCAAGAATCAATGCCGGTCGCACCCCTGCCGACGGTCAATGAAAACAAGCCTGATTCAATTACGCCAATCGCGGATCCGGCCCTCGCGGAGCCGATTAAGACTTTGACCAAAAAGCGAGGCGTGGCTTTCTTTAAAAACAACAGCATCCAACTGGTCGGAAGTCCATTTTTGCATGAAGGTGATGAAATTATTGTGAATGAAAAGCCATATATGCTTCGACCAAAGAAAATGGACAAAAGAATGACAATAGGTCTTTTCGCCGCCGCCCTGATTATTGTTTTAATTGGGATTGGCTCACAATTTATTAATTCCAACATAGGCGATGACGGTTCAATAATCGGTATGGTCTTAAATGAATATGGCCAACCGTATTTAGAGGGAGCTGTTGTCGTAATTCCGGAATTGGATAAAAAAACAAAAAGCAACGCGCAAGGCTTTTTCAAGTTTGAGATGATTCCAACCGGCACCTATACTATTCAATATAAATTATCCGAGAATTATTTTGGCGAAAGCAATGCCACTGTGGCCGGAGGACAAACAACCCTCATGACATTCGATGAGCTTACGGAAATTGTAAATGAACAACCCGGGAAAAAGAATCGTCAAATTTCAAGTTCGGGGCATACAGAAACGAGTGAAAATAATTCTACTGTGCCAACATCAACCGCGTCCCAAACGGCTCTTAAAACTTCAACTGCTTCTAATAAACGGGGCAATATAAAGCTGGCGGCCAATGTTGAAAACGCCCGTTTGGTTCTGGAGGGACAGATTCTTGGTTCCGGAAATATGATTTTTACTGAAATTCGTCCGGGTGATAGAAAGGTCACCGTTGATAAGGCCGGTTATGAAACATACAGCGCCACAATAACGGTTAATCCCGGGGAAACAACGGTAATTAATGCCAGCCTTAAAAAATTGAATTCAAATAAAAAGACCGACTTGGCCGCAAAAGACTATATCGAACGAGGCAATGATTCCTATT
>JBDRRI010000031.1:0-2769 GCA_043825815.1 Candidatus Zixiibacteriota bacterium | reverse complement strand
TATCCCGATGGGAATTTATCGTAGTTCTTCGGCCGTTTATTAAACAAAAAACATGGGAATTAATATGCAAATATCTTCTTGACATAAATTTGCATATTTGTTAAAATGTCACTAATTAAAATAAGCATATAATCATTAATGCCACAATATATGTTTTTGAATTAATAGAAACCCCACCGCTATATAAATAACAGTGGGGTTTATTATATGATAATAACATTAGGAGAAACTTAAATGGTAATCAATTTGATAAAAAAGGTTTGCTTTGTTTTAATTTTATGCTTCGTTAGCAATAAATTAACAGCTCAAGACGGTACAACTTATTTTGATCGTCAACCGGGAAACAGTTTACATGCATATCAGCAGTATTTGAAGACCAATGTTCAGGAAAACATTAATCCAGCAACTGGCGGCATGACATTGGTAGCGACAGATATCAGTTTGCCCGGGAGAAACGGTCTTGATCTAAATATTAACAGGGTTTACAGAAGCAGACATTTGGTGGCGCCATATTCTTCAACAGAATATAATTTTTTATCAGATGTAGATGTTATTCCTCAATGGAGTAACATGGGGATGGGGTGGAAATGCTTTATGGCAGTTTTTGAAAGGCATTGGAATGGTGGGGCAAGTTATCCCACAGCTACATTATATATGGGTGATGGTTCTGTAGTTGAATTTATAAGCGATAATAATGTTACTTATTACACGCGGGGTCCGGAGAAAATGAAGGTGGTTATGATAAATCAGAGGCCCCTTCTATATTTGCCGGACGGGACCAAATATTTTTTTAACGTAAAATCAACGCTATTGGCTTGGGGATTTTTTGGCGATCACTACTGTGTGTCTAAAATCGAGGACACTAATGGAAATTACATAACTATAAAATATATGAACGAAACCAACGGATTTTGCACTGGAACTGAAATAGATTTAATAGTTGATACATGGGGTAGAAGAATTAAGTTCTTTTGGCAGGAAGATCGTATATATAGCCCGATAGGTGGCCAAACAAGGTATAAGCTTGTTTGCATAAGGGTTGTTCCGGAATATGCCAGCGGAAATTATTTGGTATCGGAGAGCATCAAATCATATAACTATATCTACGGTTCCTTGAATTTTGGATTGGCAGAACAGAATGGCGTTTATTATTCAGAAGGCAATGTCACCGTGCTAAAGGCGGTCTTCAACGAGGACCACTGTGAGTACCGTTACGATTATGGCGAAACCAATGGTAATTACTATTATGATGGGAGAAATTGCAATGTATATAATCCCGAATTAACGATAAACACAAGTCCCAACCCGAACCGGGGGCAACTCATTAAGGTGAGTTATGCCACCGGAAAGTGCGATAAATATTTCTATAAGTTTGCCACAAACTCGCAAGTCAGCGGTAGCGGTGATATATACAGCGTAATATCGGCCAAGGGAAATTCGGAGCATGATGACCTCTGGACATTTGACTATGAGCCGACAGACCTGAATCCACGAGACGGCTGTTTCGACCAGGGCTTTTGGACCACAACAAGGGTTATAAACAGATATGATTCCTTACGCACCGAGTATATATACTCAAACAACACGAACGACTACTATTACCCCTCCTATGACGGAAGTTTAAAAGTGCCCATTATGTTTGAAAAAAAGGAATATTACGGACTCGGTGTTGAATGCAGAACCACACGATATTATCATAGAAGAGTTGAACTGTTTCATGGATGGAAGATATTTCCTCAACTATATAGGACGGAAGTTAAAGATGGGTCACCGATTATAAGCGAGACAGATTACATCTACTATGATGACCAGGATTTAGTGAGTTACGATAATATAAAAACGGTAACCGAAGCGGGGCGAAAAAGCGAATACACTTATCTGCATATTGGTGGTGATCCTAGTTTGAGCATACAATATAAGGATAGATATATATTGGACAAAAGGACATCCAAGACCATTTACGACCAAAGCGGAAATAAGGTATATAAGGAAAGCTATGAATATGATGTTTTGCCGGTGGCCCTATATAATGAAAATGTTCTGCCTGATAATTACGACATGCTATATCATAATGATAATATGATAAGGGGAAATCTGAATAGAGTAGGGAAATACCTGGATCCAAAAACCGAACAAACGGAAAAAATAATAAATACGTACCGCTATGATGAATGTGGGAATAATATTTGTTTCAAAAACGGCAAAGGAGATTCGATCATATATGATTATACCGGTGGCGGACAATATAGCTTTTTGAACACTCCATTGCCTGACAACGTTCCCGGCGGTGGATATTATGAAGAATATTACCCCAATTACCGTATGAAAGAGATCAACCCTGAATATGGTCTGGCGCATTGGCAGACTATGTCGGACTTGGGTCAAAAGATATTCGAATGGACACCCCAGAATGGTTGGACGCGTTATAAGTATGAAAATTATTACCTGCGGCCGTTGGAGGTTATAAAAGAAAGCGATAACCAGAATTCTCCATCAATTACTTACAATTATCAAGACCGGGACCGAGGATACGATTATTGGGACTTTTCAATTCCGGAAATATCACAACTGCCGCCGGATTCACCGGTAGTATTCAGCGAGGAAAAGGTTTTCCGGAACGCAGACGAATACACCTGTATAAGAAAATACTATAACCGTGAAGGTGTTCTGCGAAAAGTAATTCAGGGTGATATAAATATTAATTACACTTTTAATAGCAGTGGACTTTTAATTGCTGAAACGGCACCATATTATGCCGGTCAGTCTATT
>JBDRRI010000030.1:0-4407 GCA_043825815.1 Candidatus Zixiibacteriota bacterium | reverse complement strand
CGGCGGGTAATTTTTAGCAGTTTGGCCGCCTCCGTCTTATTACCATGGCACTTTTCGAGCGCCTTCATTATCATATTCTTTTCGGTTTCCTCTAATCCCTTTTTCGATGAAACTCCTGGATCACCATCCAGCGGGACTTTTTCGGTTTCGTCCTCAATGCTGATATGCTCCAGCTCTATTTCTTCCCCGCCCGCCAAAATCATGGCCCGCTCAAGGATATTTTTCAACTCACGGATATTTCCCGGCCAACTGTAAGATTCCATAATTTCGACGACTTCATCGGATAATTTCCCAATCGGGTAATTCTTCTTGGCCAGAAAATATTCTGCCAGCGGCTTAATATCATCAATTCGTTCATTCAATGAGGGTATGTTTATCGGAAAGACATTAAGGCGATAAAAAAGATCTTCCCGGAATTTCCCTCTTTGAATCTCCTCTTTCAAATTGCGATTGGTTGCGGCCACGACCCGGACATCAACCTCGACATTATCAACCCCGCCGACCCGGACAAACTGCCTCTCCTCCAAAACTCGAAGAAGCTTGGCCTGAAGACCGGGCGAGGTTTCCCCAATTTCATCAAGGAATATCGTCCCGCCATCGGCCAATTCAAACCGGCCCAACTTGCGTTTATCGGCGCCGGTAAAGGCCCCTTTTTCATAGCCGAAAAGTTCCGACTCCAGAAGGGTTTCTGTCAGGGCAGCGCAATTGACCGGAATAAACGGTTTATCTTTGCGGTTTGAATTTTCATGCACCAAATGAGCCGCCAACTCTTTACCTGTCCCTGATTTGCCGGTCAAAAGAACGGTGGTATCGGTCGCGGCAACTTTGGAAATCATATCCATCATCTTTTGCGACGCATCCGATTCACCAACAAATTTATCGTATGACAACGCTTTGATATCCTTGGTTAGCATGTCGGCGAGGCTGTTTAACTTGCGCTGATGTTCAATCTTTTTGCACAGGATAACCAGTTCATCCATCGGAAAAGGTTTGACAATATAATCAAAAGCGCCCTTTTTCATAGCATTGACCGCCGACTCGACCGTCCCATAAGCGGTCATTATAACGACCTCCGAGTCACCCTTTTCCTTGGCCTTCTCAAGAATTTTCGAGCCGTCAATTTTCGGCATCGATAAATCGGTAATAATTATATCATAACTATGCTTATCAATTAATTTGAGCGCTTCTTCGGGATAATTAACCGAGGTTACCGAATATCCGGCATCGGAGAGAGCCGATTCGACCAGATAGGTCATTTTGGTTTCATCATCTATAACTAAAATATTGGCCATCGCAAATTATCTTTCTGTCATTATTTTATTCGGCAATTTCTAACTCCACTTTGAAGCCGGTTCGTCCGTCATCAATGGTAGCGCACGATATTTTCCCGTTCATACTCTCGACCAGCTTTCGGGAATGAAACAGCCCCAGACCGGAACCGGTTGTTTTGGTAGTGAAAAACGGCTCGAATATCTGGGATGTCTCTTTTAATGATACTCCCGGACCATTATCTATCACTTCGATTGTCGCCTTACCATTCAGTTTCCGTCCGACCATCTCGACTTTCGCTTCATCCTTATCTTTTACCGCCTCAGCGCCGTTAAGAACCAGATTTATTATCACCTGTCTTAGGGCGTTTTCATCGGCTTTTGCATAAAGGTCATTGTCAATATGCCAGTACGTCAGATTGATCTTGCTTTTCGCCAACTGAGGGATGAATTTTTCTCCGATCAATTCGATTAATTTGTTCAGGTTTATTTTTTGCAGATTCAAGCGTATTTTCCCCGAGGCAAACTCGAGATAATTGGTCAGGATGCTATTGAGACGGTCCGTTTCTTCGACCACAAAGCCGGCCTCTTTATTCTCGGGCTGATTTTTTAGAATTCTCTCCGCCGAGGCCCGGATTATCATCAGCGGATTTTTAATCTCATGCGAGACAACCGCCACCATCCGACCCAGATTGGCCTGCGATTGAGCAGTTAATAACGATTTTTCCGCTTTCATCATTTTACGTTGTACTATAAAAAAGAAAAATCCGAATATGAGCCCGGCCAAAACCGAGATGATTGTCGACAGATAAAGATTTTTACGAAGGTCAAGAAGAACATCGGTGTAGTCAACATCGGCCTCGAGTCCGAGAACTACAGATGAAAAACCGGAACTGTCTCTCAGAGGCATAAAAACCGATTTCAAAACGATATTTTCTATCTGATATCCGTCCGTCACTACCGGAATTAAATTGACAAACTGATTAAGGGCGGAATCAATATATATTCCATTAATAGCAGAAAGATAGTAAACCGAATCGAAATCAAGCGAGGTGGTCGCCAAATAGTTATAATCGACATCAATTATGAAAACCTCGCTTAAGTCATCCGCCGTTTTTATTTGATCTAATATCTCAAGAGTGGTATCATAGGCCGGAAACGAACCCTCTTTCAATGAGCCAACCATTTCAGGATTAAAATGTGACGCTCCCAGGGTCGCTAATGATGATAACCTTCGGGAAAGCTGTTTTTCAAAACTCTTTTCGGTTTCCCAGTAGAATAACCACCAGGCAATATTCACCAACAATATTGTCAATATTATAAATAAGATAATAGCGATCGTTCTTTTACTTCCGGAAATCATAGACGAATTATCTATAAGTGGCGGCATTAAATCAAGAGAAAATTGCATTCATAAAAAAAGCGGCTCGCATTGGCGGGCCGCTTTTGTATCGTCTTTTTTTATTAATATGGTGGACAATTCGGATCCGGGCCATCTTTATACAGATATGAAATCAGATATGTTATATCCAGGATATTAATATTCCCTGAATTGTTAACATCGGCCGCAAGCTCAAATACCGGCGGTGGTCCATCCTTGTATAGGTAAGCTATCAGATAAGTGATATCCAGAATATTAATTGTCTCGTTTCCGTTCACATCGCCGCAAATATGATCGGGGCCAGAATTGGCAATATGATTGTCATACCACTCCTTGCCCTTTTGAATATTAGCAATCAAATCCGATACAGATTTTTCCGCGCCGGGCGATGTTCCATTTTCTACAGTCGATAGAACGGTATAAACGATGATAGTATCATCGGAGCCGATCGTCACATCATAGACATAACTCATTATCATATTAAGATCTGTATTGGAAGCGAAGACGGAATAACCGCTGAACTGAATCAATCCATACACCTGGCTTGGCACCCACCCATTGGACGGAAATATGTAACTGGCATTATCAACAATCACTCCGCTATGCGGCCCTACGCCGACATCAATATAGGGCGGGTCATAGAAATATGTTTCAATATGGGCAATTCCGCCAAATCTATTATTATTCGGTTGACATCCCACCATATCTGTTTCGGTGCCCTGTATATAAAGCAGATTATTTAGGGCATCATAGCCGCCGTTGTTATTAACGCCTATATCCGAGGGAATATCCCAATCAACGGCATCGCAGATAGAAACGCCGGTATGCGTGGCTCCATCATAGGAAAATACTTTTAACTCCTTTATAATAAAGGGACAGCTATCAGAAGCTTTCGGAGCCCAGAATCTTTGCTCTATTGCCAAAAACGCATCAGGCGTTACAAAAGTCCCGGTATAATAGATATCATAATCGGGGGTCGTAACCGTAGTCTCCGGCCAGTTCATTTCGGTCGAAAGATAAAAACCATTGTCGTTGTTATTATACATTGAATAATAGTTAACCAAACCGTTACCATCATAGTATAGAAGCAAAGGTGAGCCATCATATAGATATTGATTTGCCGATGGATTGCAATCACCGGAGAGAGAATAATCCATATTGACGCCGCCTATTCCCTGACGACCATAATTGCCATTGCTTCCGACCGTTAGACCCAGGCAATCGGTCCAGACCGTATCCCAAATTGAAAACCGATAATTGCAGGCATCACCGACACCATCGCCATCTGTATCTGTTTGATCCGGATTATAAACATCGGGACAATTGTCCTCGGGACATGTATTAACCGCATATCCGGGATCTCCATAACCGTCGCCATCAGTATCGGTACATTCATCGCAGATATCGCCAATCATGTCGTGATCGGCATCCTCCTGATTTAAGTTGCTGATCGATGGGCAGTTATCGCAGGGGTCATTAATTCCGTCGGCATCACCGTCGCCGGAACCGGGACAGTCAATGAATGTGGTATATAATGAACGGCCGTGAGTTCCGGCCGCCAACTGCCGGCCATAGCCGTAAATACCCGGGTGAAAATCAATATCGATGACCTGAACAATTGGCATGCCATCGGACATAAGCGTCCAGTTTGTACCCAGATTTTCCGAATAAAATACGCCAATATCAGTGGCCAGATATAGGATATTTGTATTATGCGGATCAACTAATATATCATTAACGGGAATATCGGGGATATCG
>JBDRRI010000029.1:0-25531 GCA_043825815.1 Candidatus Zixiibacteriota bacterium | reverse complement strand
TATTTCGGGCAGACGAAGGCGTCTGCCGCGCACAAAAATTCATCAATTTCAATTTCAACACTATCCATTCCATTGTAATCTGTAGCCTTGTTGGCTTGGGTAGCCCACAGCTTGCCAAAAGCTCAATCATTTACCGTCGCGAAAAATATCAGTTTGTGATTTAAAAAAACTTGTTCTGCTTCAAAAAATGAAAAATCGAAGCCCACAGGGTACCGAGTAAATAAACTCCTATTACCAAACCTATCGCAAATAAGCAGCCATAGGGCGATTTAATAAGAGCGTCCGGGTTCTTGCTCAATTCCACCGCTTTTATCTCTTTTAGTTTGTGATATAAAAGAACTCGTCCCACAATAAAAAATGGTATAAAGACTGCATAAAAGATAGTAAACAGGATTCTCTCTTGCTCCGGATCTAACCAAGTTAATGCTAATGCGGGGAATGATGTAGTCAGGAAAAAGAACGAAATCATGTGGGGTGATCCAATAATGACAAGAAACCAGAGTGTCTTCCAAAAGAAACCTCTGATAAGCTCTTTGCTTAATTTAAAAACTCCTGTTTCCTCGCGTTCTTCAATAATAACTGCAATATCTGAAAGACAGAAGATTACGCCTAAATATATTCCTGGAATTATAAAAACTAAAGAACCCAGCAGCATGGTTAGGCCAACAATAAAAAATACGCCCACAAACCTCCAGTATTTCCTTTTTATCGAAATAAAACATTCCGTTATCGTAATTGTTTCATTGCGATGTCTTTTTGACGCCGCAATAATTAAAGCGGCATTAGCCAACAACCCAACAAGTAGGTCAACAATTCGCAAAATTCTAAGCAGGGGGCTCTCGGAATAATAAATACTCAAAAAACTGGGCAGCGTGCCAAGCATGCTAATCGCAAAGAAAAGGCTTATATTATCCCAGTATAGTCTAATCGTATTTAACAGGATTTCTTTTGTATTAAATGAATGATAAGTAGGATGAATAGAGTCGATTTCTAAACTCACATTGTTATCCTTTAAGGTTCTTTATACAGATATAACTATATAGCGAATATCGGGCAAGATTGTCAAATAAATAATATTGTCGCAGGAGTCGGAGACTCCTTCGCTACTATTCATTATTGCAATATCCACACCAATTCAATGGTGATTGTAAAGTCGAACCAATTAGTATGCGAAACTATCAGAATAGCATAAATTTGACCGTAGGGGCAGGCTTCAAACCTGCCCGAGGTTGGGTCTTGTTTGTAGGGGCAGACCTATGTTGTTTGGTGTCAATAGATATTTTACATGTTGTTCCATAACATCCGTTACACCTATAATTTTCTAATTGGTGTCAGCAGAGAGGTTGTTCTCCCTGTTGTTTTGTCGATTTCTCTAATATACATATGTCTGTAACTGACTATGAGTTTATTGTCGATTTGTTCGACTCTTACTTCTTTCTCCGCTAATGCTTCACTGACGAAATATCTGGTGCGGCTTTTCCCTAGCCAACCTCTGGTGTTTAGAATTTCGACAACAGATCCTTCCGGGTATTCCCATTTCTTTGGAGTAGGATTATAGGCTTTCTGACTTGGTTGGTAGTATTCCGATGGAGTAGCCATCCGGAGCGCCTCGTGAGGTCTAATATTGTTATATTCATTCAGAAAACTAGTCAAGGTCTGATGCCAACCGGATAAAGTTTTGGGCCGTCCCTTGTGCTCAACAGCTTCATTAAGAGTCCGATGGAACCGGGCGACCTAAAGACCGGGGTTTGATATACCTGAACTATGAAAATCTAATGTTTTTGTGGGCGGGAGACGCCACGTTTGCCGCAAAATCCTTTTCAAATATTATATCCCATTCAATCTAATATTGCAATTAGAATTTGTCGAAACCTCGCTCTTCGTCCGTCATTCTTCCCTTCCTTTGTTCCTTCCTTCGTCAGGATCTTCGACAGGGTCTACGACAGGGCCTACGAAGCGACCTAAGGGCAAGGGTTTCGACCTCGGAATGTGGGCCACCCGACGTTTGTGATTTTTAACAAGCTATTGGCAATCGGAGTGAAAAATAAATCGAAACTATTATTCGTTACTTTTCGTATCTAAATAAGTAATATTGGGAGAATTAATTATGAAGAATAAAAAACTTGTAATGATCGGCCGTTTTGGCACCGTTTTATTCCTTATAATCGGTTTTTTCTGGATTTCAATTGTTGCGAATGATTCAGAAAACGAATTAAATCAAATTATTCAAAGATATAGCGACGTCTGCGGTGGTTCCAAGTTGAATGATATTGGCACTGTCCATCGAATCGGAACCATGGTTCGGGGGGGCACCGGCAGAACTCCCGTTAATACATATGGAACACAGTCTGGTTGCTGGCGATACGACCAAACTTTTGCATGGGGGGATCGGATAAGTTATCTATTTGACAGAACGAGTGGATGGATTGTCGGAACCGATACAATTATTGAAATGAGCAATAGTCAGCGACGGGAATTGGCACTTATGCTCGATCCGTTAGCTCCCCTTAAATTACGCGAATTATTTACGGAATTGACCTTATTGGAAGATGATCAACTCGGTGATAGAAAAGTACATAATATTTTGGCTACTGCTTTCGACGGTACTGCCATCGAATTGGCTTTTGATATTGAAACCGGTTTGCTCGTGCGCGCCGGACAACTTTTTTTTGAGGATTACCGCCCCGTGGGATCAACAACCCAGGCTTTTCGTATTCTGCTGGGTCAGGATGGGGAAGGATTTCACCGCCGGATGACGCTGCAATATTCGGCGATAAATACCAATGTTGAAGCAGACGATTCATTATTTTCTCAACCGACCTGCCGACTTCCAAGGGCGGAGCCGGTTTTATATACTTCCCGGGTCGAGAAAAAAATCTCCCGGGAGGAGCTTGATGCCTGCACCGGACTTTATAAAATTACCACCGATACAACCGGGATAATCTGGCAATTTGAAAGAGAGGAAGACCACTTAATGTTCTGTAAGGTTGGGCAGGGAATCTGGCGCGAAATTATACCGGAATCGGAAACAGATTATTTTATAAGATTTCCTGATGCGGAAATTCATTTTGTCAAAGATTCTACGGGTCAGGTAGTAGCTCTCGAATTTGGAAAAAAACGTTCTGTACGGGCGGAAAAAATCAAATAATGTCTGCTTGAATAGTAGATCATTGGATTCAAAAAAGGATTTAATATGAACCGTAAAGAATTCCTCAATAAATTAATGAAGTCTGGCGCAAGTCTTGGATGCTGTGGCGTTCTTTTCAGTCTGCAAAAACTTATCGGTCAGGAAACTGCCGGATTGGAAAGCGATTCGATTACCAGTTCATGGATAGCGAATCATGAAAAAAAGATGATAAAAGGTTCGGAAAGTCCCGACTGGCTTAAATATGAAAAATCCGGGCAATGGATCAAATGGTTGGTCGATGAGTTGGATAAGCAGTTGGACGAACCAAATCGTAAATCATTGTTGAATGCTTGTGGCCGGGCTTGCCATAACCATGCATTTGGTGTTGCCAGTAATAAAAAAGCGACACCGGAACAGGCCAATAATATTTTAAAATTCCTTGAAGACGGTGGATATCAAATCAGCAAAGATAATGGGATAACCACGATTATATATAATTGGGGTCGTGACCATCAAAATCCCTGGGGACTGATCATGAATGACGGTTATTGCATGTGTCCGATTGTCGAAACCGGACCAAAAGACCTTTCATCTACATTTTGTAATTGCTCCGCCGGTTATGTGGGAGAGATGTTTGAACGCTGGTTAGGTAAGGCCGTGAAAGTCGAGGTTATGGAATCGCTTAAATCGGGCGGTAACGATTGTATTTTCAAAATCGAAGTTAAATTCTCGTAGATTTATATTCCAGTGATTCCATAAAAGGCTATGGACCTCCCTTGAGGCGTGGCAATTCTCCAATATAATATTTAAGATTGTCAGGAGCGCCTTTCATTCCTCCCTTCCTTTGTCAGGGTCTACGACAGGCTCTTCGACACAACTCCTGATCTGCCAGGACTCAGCCATTTATTTGTTTCAATAACAACCGGCTACTCGCAAAATTAATCGACTTGCACTAAAACGTGCAAGTCGGTGACGGACCCTGTTTGTACAAATAGCTTATTAAAAAGGTGATATCGAGAATATTGACGGTTCCATTATTATTGGCATCGGCCTCATCGGAACAAACCGGCTCCGGACCGCCTTTGTACAAATAGCTGATCATATAGGTTATATCAAGAATATTAACCGTCCCGTTACGATTGGCGTCGCCCGGAACAACACAGCAGGCTGAGACAGTGATACCATGCGGACCGGCGCCGTCGGGGACAACCCCGTGGCAAACCTCGCACTTATTTAGCGTTCCCGCATATCCCTGAAGAGCTATATTCTGAACATTATCACGAGCCTCTCCGCTCGGCACAATCGCATGAGGTTCGCCGTGGCAGACGCTGCAGTACAGATTACCGTGTCCGCGCGATTCCCTGAATAGCTTGCCCGGTTCCTCGGCATAGGTTGATCCGTGACACTCAATAGCGCCGCAGGACGGTTCCTCGAACCATGGCTCCCGCCCAGAACTGATACTTTCGCCGACCTGTGTAACGCTTCCATGGCAATCCTGGCAGACAAAGCCATGCTGAGTTTTCATGACATCGCGCAGACATTGAGTATTCGGCCCCGGATGGCATTTGTAGCAATCATTGGTGATACCGCCATGCTGTTTATGAATCGCCTCGGAGAGCGACGGCAAATTCGGATTGCCGGCCATGCCGAGCGCATTGGAGGCGTGGCAGTTAGCGCATAAAACCGGAGGCGTCAAATTCGCACCCTCTTCGCCATGTTCGTTTAATATCTGTTGTTCACTGCTGTGGCATCCGGAACTAACGCAGTTGATTTCATTGGAAACCGGAACCACCGGTTGCGTGGTCGCCAGAAGTTGATCGGAGGCATTATACAATTTGAGCAGACCGAGTTGAAACGGATCCTCGTTGACCAGATCGGCATCGGTGTACGGTGTAATCGGAACGCCGGTGACAGTAAAATGGTCGCCCATGTTGACCATTTCTCCCGACAGGGCCGAACCGGTCAGCCCGATATTGTCGGGCAAACTGACGCCGAAAATCTGATCCTCGTATGACCAAAAATTGGTCTTGCCCACCGAATAGGTATTACCCGGAATTTCATAGGTTACTTTTAAAGCATCGGTAACCACCATCGGCAATGTGGTGGCATCGCCGACCCGGATAACCTGAGCTTCGATATTATTGTATGGAGGCAGCACAACCAGGGTTGCGAAATCCTTGTTGCTGCAATGCATACCCAGATCGTTCCAGCCGATTACGATATAGTCGTCTCCAAAAACAGCGGCAAATGTGAACAAAAAAAGTGACAGAACGGAAATCGTCAATGATTTCATACCAATTCTCCATATTAGATATTAATTAGCGATATTAAATATATACTATATAACTCCATTTTGTCAACATTTAATTTCAGTTGGTATTATCCATATTGTTTGAAGGTTCTAACTTGACGGAAAGACCGTAAATCAATAGCGGTTAAGGAGTAAGAATCGAAAGGAAAGGGGGCAATTATTATGGGAGAAGTGTCTTATCCAACCACGACTGATTTCAGAAAACCGACAAACATTGTCCATTTCAGCCGGTTGACATAACGATTAATATCCTTTTTATTTCCCGACTTTTTTATCATCAATATTTACTCAATTTGGTCGACATAAATTATAAAAAACATAAACATACTAAATAGGAGGGGGTAATGCGATTAGCTAATAAACCGTCAACCCTAACTTATTCACTAATTTTAGTTTTTGCATTCATTCTGCCGGTATCCATGGCATACTCTGCCGATATCCATTGGATTAATACAGGCGGTGGTAATTGGTCTACCGGCGCCAACTGGAGTACCGGGTCTGCGCCGGGGGCAACGGACAATGCCTATATTGACGCCACCGGAACATATACGGTCGTTGTCGATGGAGACATAAATGTCACGATTATAAATCTCCAGGGCAATGGGATATTACAGTGTCAATCTCATACTATTGATGTTATCGCTATCGATATTAACAGTAGTGCGACTTTGGAACTTAGTAATGCCACAATAACTGGAAATGTCTATAATTCCGGGACAATAAATATAGAACTTAGCTGTAGTATCGCGGCGGTTTACAATAGCGAAGGGGCAACGGTGACTTTAAACGGAACCAGTAGCGGTTCGGCGGAATTGACAACATCAGGAAACTTTATCAATAATGGTATGGTCAATCTAACCAGTGAATGGCCGCCAACATCGACTACCAGCCGGATAACCGTCGATGGCGATTCGCTTTATAACAGTGCAACGGGTCAGATAAACGGTCTTTTGGGCTCAAGTTTTAATTACAACTCGGTTCGATATATAGATGCTCAGCTAAAAAATTACGGAACCATTACCGGTGTCAGCACCGGAATTAGAATCTGGCACGATGATGCGGAGCACGTAAATACGGGAACGATGCATTCACAGTCTGGCAAAATTACAATTGGCGGCGCCACCAACCCGTCCGATTTCACAAATATCGGAACAATTACGGTTGACGCAGGCACTGAATTCGGGTTTGGCACCGAAATTTGTACATTCGCCTCGGGAACGGTCAATAACAATGGGACAATGTCGTTCCAGTGCGATACAATTTATATCACTCCGAAATGGACCAATAACGGCGGTATGGCGATCGGGTTGAGCTATCTTTCGCTAACCGATACATTGTTTAATGCGGGTACGTTCTCAACGACCGGAGGCAGTATCAACAATTCGGTTTTTGTAAATAACGATTCCCTTCTATTTTACAATGGGTCGGTCTATTCGGATTTGACTAATGCCAGTGTTATAAAAGCTAATATCAGCGGCAACATTAGAAACGGATTTACAAGTGTCGCCGGATCGAAAATCATTTCTGAAGCAACGACACTGAATAACTGTAATTTAAATTTTTACAATACATTTACAAATCATGGAACAATTGAATTAACGCAGGCCGATCAGCACGATTCTTATGTCAAAATGATAAATTCGGCCGATACATTAATTAATGCTTCGGATGGTACAATCGAATCGCTGGCCGGTGTGGGAAGCATAGCCGGACAGAGATTTCTTGACGCTCGCCTGCATAACCATGGGACTCTGAATACTACCAGTCAATATCTGTACCTGCAACCGACATCTTCGGTCGGTCTAATCAATACCGGGACCATTAATATTTCCGGCGGTGATTTACGGGTTAATGACGACTTGACCAACTTGGGAACCATAAATGTTTCGGATACATACCGGTATGAACAATTAACAGGTAATTTCTATATTTCTTCGGGCGGTTTTGCCGGCGATGGCATGATGGACTTTACAAATGATTCATTGTTTATATCCGGCACATGCACCAATTCGGCGGAACTCAATCTCACCGGAGCAAACGTGGTGAACACCGGCACTTTGACCAGTTCCGGCGAAATCACTTTTTATGACACCGATGTAACCGGAGCCGGAACCATTAATAATACCGGAATCGCGACAATGTATTTGAGCGATGTCGCCTGTAATCTGCAAAATAACGGACTTCTGACCGCAACCAGGCTAAATAATATAACCGGATCATTTTATAATGGAGCCGGCGATACGCTTATCATTAATGCCACATCGGCGGGTAATTCTGAATTTACGGTTGGTTCCAGTTGGAGCAACTATGGTCATATTTCTCTCACCAGTGAGGTGGCCAATAGCGTTACGACAGCTATTTTGGGAACGACTTCCGGCGTTTTAACTAATAGTTCATCCGGAACGATCAGTTCTGTCTGCGGAAGTTCCACCGGCGGTGCCCGCTATATCAATAGCGGTATCAGTAACCAGGGAACCATATTGGCTGACAATCTAAAACTCGAGATTGCCAGTAATGCCGGTTCATCCAACAGCAATAGTGGAACTTTGCATCTATCGGGTGCCGCTATTGACTGGGATCTTGGCGCCGGTTCGACCCTGAGTAACTCCGGCGATATTGTCTTTGAAAATCTTCAGACTTTAACGATAGAAAACGGAACAATAACCAACACGATCGTAGGTGAAATAGCCGGAAACGGTTCTCTGAATACCTATGCCACGACCTTCGTCAATAACGGTTATATTAATCCGGGCACCTCTCCGGGCCGACTGAATTTCCAGGCCAACTGGTTCCCGATGAGCAGTATCGATGCCCAGATGAATATCGAAATCGGCGGATTGACCGCCACGACAGAACACGATCAAGTCTATTGCACCAATACGGCCCAACTCGGCGGTGTCCTTAATTTGACTTTGATCGATGATTACTATCCGGCCGTCGATGATAGCTTTAAGGTTCTCGTCTATTCGACCAGAGACGGCAATTTCGATGCTATTCTTGGTTTATCGCAAACAGGTTATACTTTTGATACCAATTTCGTATCGGACGGTCTCTGGATTGTCACCAGCGCATTGGACAACACCGCTCCGGTAATAACCGGTATGCCGGCGACATATTCGTTCTACGCCGATTCGACCGGACTGCTCGGTATCTGGAACTATATTTCCGATGACTACACCAGTGATACCAATCATACCTATATCTTTACGGTAGACAATGACTCTTTAAATTACAATCTAAACGTTGCTGGATTCCTTGAATTGACGGCTGAAACCGGGTTTACCGGCGAAGTCATTCTTGGCATGTCGGTAACGGATGAGCATGGCGCGACCTCTTATGACACAACGGTCGTGACAGTCCTCGCGGGCAACCATGCGCCAGTCGTGAATCTGGCCGATACGCTGACATTTGATAATAGTATATCTCTTGGCTATAATATATGGAGCAGTATAACTGATGCGGAAAGTCACGACACTCTTTTGACCTATCAGTTTTCCATAAGCAATGATTCGCTGGTGTATGCCTATAATGAGAGCAATGGTTTACTGATATTATCTGACAGCGGCGGCTATGTTGGAACGGCTATGCTATATGTCACCGTAACCGATCCCGAGGGAGCGGAGGGAGCTGACACTATTACGGTCATCGTAACCGGGGTCCAGAATACGGTTCCGGTTGTTAATTTGGCAGATACCCTGACTTTCCAAACCGGTTCATTCCGTGGAGTAAGCATCTGGGATGCCGTTACTGACGCCGAAAGTCATGATTCGCTATTAACCTATAATATTACCGTCAGTAACGATTCTCTGATACATTCCTATACCGCATCTACCGGAGGGCTTTTCTTGTCCGCTTCCGGTGGTTTTGTCGGGACGGTGATGCTATATGTTCACGTTACCGATCCGCAGGGAGCCCAGGCGGCTGATACCGCAACGGTAGTGGTCACCGCAATTCCAAATGATCCGCCGGTCATAGATCTTCCGGACAGCCTCTCCTTCAGTATCGCCGAGTCACCGACTATTGATATCTGGAGTATGGTTAGCGACGAAGATCACGACACCCTGTTGTATTACGCTTTCAGCACCAGCAATGATTCTCTGGTTCAGAGTTATAATACCGAAACCGGGGTTCTGACACTTTCATCCAGTAATGGCTGGATTGGCAACGGTATTGTAAGACTGACCGTGACCGATACCGATACGGCTCTTGCTCATGATAGTATCTTCGTTACAGTAACGCTGTCTCTCGATGTCGACGATGATGACGCAATATTGCCGAGCCAATTTGCATTAAAACAAAATTATCCCAATCCATTCAACCCGTTGACAATAATAGAATATGATCTTCCGCGGAATTCCTATACGAGTCTGACTGTTTATAATATACTCGGACAGGAAATTAAACGGTTGGTCGATCAAAATCAGCCAGCCGGCTCATATGGCATAGTTTGGGATGGTACCGACTCAAACGGTAAAAGGGTAGCTTCGGGAGTATACTTCTATCAATTAATAGGAGATAATTATTCCCAGACTAACAGGATGGTCTTGTTGAAATAGTGTTTATTTATATTACAATAAAAGCCCGATTGGTTTAACCGGTCGGGCTTTTTTATGTATATAAAAAATTTGCATAATCAATACTCAATTGAAAATACGCAAAATAAACCCAATTTGGGGGATGGAAAATTGCCAAAACCGCATCGGATTTCGGCGTGTTCGGCGTGTAATGCTGAGTCTATTGGAATTTTGTAAAAAAAGCAGGAGCTAAAAAGCCCCTGCTTCGGTACAGACGATTGGTGAATTTATCGTGATTTGACCGCCTCGAGCGTCTGCACGTAAAATTCATTAATCTTTTTCCAGTTGAACAGATTGAAAGCCGCTTTGATATAATCGGGGCGGACATTCTGGTATTTCAGATAGTATGCATGCTCCCAGACATCAAGACCGAGAATCGGACGTTCACCGTTGGTCATCGGGTTGTCCTGATTGGGCGTTCCGCGAAACGCCAGTTCGCCGTTTTTGTCAACCACGAGCCAGGCCCATCCGGAGCCGAACACGCCCATCGCGGTTTTAAAAAACCCGTCCTGGAAACCCTGGAGGGAGCCGAATTTGGCATTAATAGCCTCGGCCACCTCGCCTTTATAAGCAACATCTTTCTTGAGAATCTGCCAGAAAAAGGCATGATTGACATGGCCGCCACCGTGATTGCGCACCGCAGTGCGGATATTTTCCGGAATCGAGTTCAGATTGCGGATAAGATCTTCGGGGCTATGTCCGGACCAATCACCATTGCTTTCAAGAGCGGCATTGAGATTGGTGACATAGGCGTTATGATGCTTGGTATGATGAATTTCCATCGTGCGGGCATCGAAATACGGCTCGAGAGCATCGTAACCGTAACCGAGTTTGGGAAGAGTATATGACATTTTAATTCTCCTTTTTATGGCGCCTTTAGGCGCTTAATGTTAAATAATACCTTTATTGTCCTGTTTGTTAAACAAATACGATATGAATATGTTCCCGGTTTGCAATGATTTTCAGGCTTTCTGCCTGACAATTCAGCCTTGTCGCCGAATCCGGTTTTGACGATTTGTTATCTAACCATCAGACAGCAACTTATGGCGGACAAAAAGGAGATCGAAAATTGGCACAATTATTACAGTCTGGCTATTCGGAGGAAAATTATGGATCTGATTTTTAACAACATCCTTACGACGGGAAATTACTTCTATCTCTGCGGTCTGATTATCGGGTCGTTTCTCTTTGCAATGATCGGCATCCGGGAGTCTAAAGCGGGCCAGATCCAGGGGATTTTGTATGTTGCGATCTCGGTCTTCTTTTTCTGCATCAATGCGCTCTATTTGTTAAGTGAGGTAAATTCCGGGTTATTCGAGGGGATTCATTCCGGATTTTCGATATTGGGCTGGATAATATTTCTGGCCGGACCGGCGGTAATAATTCTCTACTCGGCTTTTGCCATATTCAATCTGATCAAGCTGGACTATGGAATAGCCTCGGTTAAGATGGTCATTGCTTTTATGTTATACGGGATTATTTATACTCTGGGCGATGATATTTCCAATTGGATTAAGGCGGCGGCGGTGCTTCTGTTTACGCTTCTCTGGTTCAGTATTGAGATAAAATCGGTCGATGAGACCTCTTAGGCGTATTCGACGCCGACTTTTGTTCCCGACAACCAGCGCTCTTCGAATGTGGAATACTGAATAAAATCCTCGATAACCTGCCGATCTTCATTGGAAATATCCCTTAATTGAATACCGGCATCATATAAATCAAAAAGCTTATCTTTTTGGCACCAAACGACATTGGCGTCAAAAACTATCTCTTTTTTACCGAAATCGACATGGGGCAGCCTCATCGTAAACTTATAGACGGCGGCCGGTTCGATCGGTTGATCGCCGCACAGCCGCATTCCTTCGGTAGTAATATCCATCAAATGGCCGAAATTATTATCAGTTTTCTGCTCATTAATTCTGATATAAGACATAACATGCATGCGTTTCAGTTTTCTTAATTCAAACATAATAACACCTTTCGCAAGCGGCGATCTTCAAAGAGACCCCGGTATATCCCCCCGGATTATCTTTACATAATATATCGGTATAAAAGGCTTAATTATAAACTTATTCCAAAGGTTGAATTTTTAGCTAATATTCATTATAATTAACGGGTAAATTAAAATATTAAATTTGTAAATATAGAGAGTAGATATGAAAAAACTTCTATCAGGTAACGAAGCGGTTGCCCGGGGAGCGTATGAGGCCGGCGTCAAGCTGGCGGCGGCGTATCCGGGAACACCTTCGACAGAAATACTCGAAAATATTGCGACCTTATACCCATCGGTTTACGCTGAGTGGTCGCCCAATGAAAAAGTGGCGTTTGAAGTTGGTATCGGCGCTTCGCTTGGGGGAGCGCGAACGCTGGTAACGATGAAACATGTCGGTCTGAACGTGGCCGCCGATCCGCTGATGACGTTTGCATACACGGGTGTCGGCGGCGGTTTTGTTTTTGTTTCGGCTGATGATCCGGAGATGCACTCGTCGCAAAATGAGCAGGATAACCGGCTTTTTGCCAAGTTCGCCCAAGTGCCGTTTTTGGAGCCATCCGATTCTCAGGAGGCGAAAGATTTTGTTTTGAAGGGGATGGAAGTATCCGAGAAATTCGATACCCCGGTTATGCTGAGATTGACGACCCGCATCTCGCATTCTAAAAGTATTGTTGAGGAGGGCGAACCGATCCCGCCGAAAGACTCCAAATTTCAACGGGATATGAACAAGTATGTGATGATACCGTCCAATGCCAAAAAGCGCCATGTGGTTCTTCGGGAACGGCTGGAAAAACTTCGGGAGTTTTCGGAAACAACCGAAATGAATTATATTGAGCATAACGGCTCCGATATCGGCATAATCACGGGGGGAATATCTTATCAGTATGCCAAGGACAATCTGCCTAATGTCGATTATCTTAAAATCGGATTTGGCTTTCCCCTTCCGCTTGATAAGATTCGCAAATTTGTTGATGCGCATAAGAATGTAATTATTATTGAAGAGTTGGAACCGTACTACGAAGAGATTATCAATGCGGCCGGAATTAAGGTCGAGGGCAAAAAGTATTTCGGGCATCTCGGCGAACTGTCGCCATATCGAGTGGCGATGGGTTTAAAAGAGGCCGGATTGATCGACGAGGTAGTCGGCGCCGAATTGGAACCGGCCAGCTTGTTCCCGCGCCCGCCGGTCCTTTGTCCCGGTTGTCCTCATCGGGGTCCGTTTATGGCGTTGAAAAAACTGAAAGCGACGGTCACCGGCGATATCGGATGCTATACTCTGGCGGTTCTTCCGCCACTTAATATAATGGACAGCTGTGTGTGCATGGGGGCCTCGATCGGCAATGCGATCGGGATGCAGAAAGTCAACCCGGAAGCAGGTGGGACGGTGGCGGTAATCGGCGACTCGACTTTTTTGCATTCGGGCATAACCGGTCTATTGGATGCGGTGTACAATAAAAGCAATATCACTGTAATGATTCTCGATAACCGAATCACAGCCATGACCGGCGGACAACAGAATCCGGCTACCGGGCATACCCTAATGGGCGAGCCGACCAAAGAGGTCAATCTGATTGAATTATGCAAAGCACTTGGGGTGGAATCGGTCACCGAGGTTGATCCGTATGATTACGATAAAACACTCGAAGTGCTGAAATCCTCACTTGAGTTTGACGGTCCCTCGGTGGTTATTACCAACCGCCCCTGTGTTTTGATGCCAAAGCGAGTTATAGATCGGGCTTACAAGGTTGATTTGGAGCTGTGCAACGGTTGTTCGGCCTGTTTCCGAATCGGATGTCCGGCGATTATGACCTCGAAGGAAAAAACGAAACGGAATCGTCCCAAAGCGGAGATTGATCCGGTATTATGCACCGGATGTACGATATGCGCTCAGATATGTCAACCGGAGGCAATAATTCTGGCCGATGAACCGGTCAAGGTATAATGAGGTGAATATGGATAAGGTAACCAATATATTGATCGTCGGAGTCGGCGGACAGGGGGTTTTACTGGCATCGGAAGTTATCTCGGAAATGGCGATGCTGTCCGGTCTGGACGCCAAGAAATCAGAGGTTCACGGGATGTCGCAGAGAGGCGGCGTGGTCAGTTCGCATGTCAAATTCGGACCCCAGGTACACTCGCCAATAATACCGTACGGCCAGGCCGATATATTAGTCTCATTCGAGCAGGCCGAGGCGTTGAGGGCTCTCGATTGGGTGAAAAAAGGCGGATTAGTGGCGACTTCGACAACTCGGCTTATTCCGCCGATTGCAACCAGCGGCAAGGTAACCTACCCCGATGATCCGATCGCTGAAATTAAGGCAAAGATTAAAGACGTTGTTTCGCTTGATGCCGATGCGATTGCATTGGAGATGGGCAACTCCCGACTGGTAAATATTCTTTTGCTCGGAGTGGTATCGACGCGACTAAAATATGAGACCTCCGTTTGGGAGGAGGCTATCAGATTGAGAGTTAAACCGAAATTTGTGGATCTGAATCTGAAAGCATTTGCAAAAGGAAGAGAACTGGCGGCGGTTACGACCGCTTAGGAAATCCTGGGGAGGATATGATGGAAGTTATAATTGTTATTAATCCCGGCTCGACCTCGACTAAGATGGCTCTGTTTGAGGGCGAGAACAAAATAGCTGAGGAGACGGTTCGGCATCGCTCAGAAGATTTATCGGCTTTTGATAATGTTGCCGATCAGTTCGAACTACGGATGAAAAATATTGAGGATTGGCTGGAGTCGCAAAATATCGAACAGAAAAAAGTAGTGGCGGTAGCAGGACGCGGGGCGCCATTGAAGCCGCTTGAGGGCGGGGCCTATAATATCAATGAAAAGATGCTCGATGATATAAAAAATGTCCGCTATGCTAACCATGCCTCCAATTTGGGCGCGATTATTGCCGATTTTCTCGGCAAGCGGTACAAAGTTCCGGCCGTGATTGTCGACCCGGTTACAATTGACAATTTCAGCGATTACGCCCGGGTGTCCGGAGTTCCCGAAATCGAGCGGAAATGCCGGTCCCACGCCCTTAATATTAAGGCGGTCTGCCGCCGCGAAGCGAAAAAAATGGGCAAGCGATTGAAAGATGTTTCCTTTATTGCCGTACATATGGGCGGAGGGATATCGGTGGCGGCGCTTGAACACGGAAAGATTGTCGAGGTTAATGATGCTCTTCTCGGTATGGGGCCGTTCTCGCCGGATAGAGCCGGAGCTTTACCGATCGGCGGATTGGTGAAGCTGGCGTACTCCGGCAAGTACACTGAAAAAGAGCTGACGACCAAGCTTTCCCGCGAATCGGGACTTAAAGCATATATTGGAGAAGCGGACCTTCGCAAAGTGGAAGAGATGATTGACGGAGGCGATAAAAAAGCCGAATTGTACTATAACGCAATGATTTATCAGATCGCCAAGGAGATTGGCGGAATAGCCTCGATCATGAGGGGCCGGTTCGAAGCTATTGTCCTCACCGGCGGCATGGCTAACAGTAAAAGACTGATTAAGACTTTGACGGATTACATTTCTTTTCTCGGTGAAGTAATAGTGGTACCGGGTGAATTCGAAATGGAAGCGCTTGCCGCGGGAGCGGTGAGAGTTTTAAATAAGACAGAGATTCCCAAAGAATATTAACGGGGAAATAATTATGAGTACAATAGCCGAACGCCGTCCGATAATAACCGCCGAGCAGATAATTGAATCGGCTCAGAAACTGGCGGGAGTATCGGGAAAAAAGATGGTGGCTGTCGCCGGGGCCAGCGATTCCGCCGTTCTCGGAGCATTATGCTCGGCCAGCGCCGACGGTATTCTGACCGCAACTCTTTTCGGTGATAAAGAAAAAATTCTAAAAGCGGCCCATGAAGCCAAAGTCGACATATCCAATTTTGATATCGTGCATGATAATGATGTTAATAAATCAACCTGCGGCGCCGTGAAAATGGCGGCCGAAGGTTCGGCTGATGTCATTATGAAAGGATTCGTTTCCACCTCATCCCTCTTGAAAACGGTTTTATCCAAAGATTTCGATTTAAAAATTTCGGAGACCGTTTCACATTCGGCGGTTCTGGATATTCCGGGGCACCACAAGTTGCTTCAGATGACTGACGGCGGTATGGTGGTTAAGCCGGATATCGATCAGAAAATTCAGATAATGCAGAATGCCGTACTGGTCGCCCGCGCGCTTAATATCAATCCGGTCAGGGTAGCTCTTTCGGCGGCGGTTGATCGGGTACATGATGATGACCCGCAATCGAAAGAATGCCAGGCGGTTCTGGATAGGGTTGCGTCAATGAACCTTAAAGATATCTTGGTCGCCGGTCCAATGACGTTTGATACGGCTACTTCAAAGGAGGTAGCGGAAATGAAAGATATCGACAACCCGGTGGCGGGCGAGGCTGATATTTACCTGGTCAGTACTATTGAAGAGTGCAATATAATCGCCAAGTCGCTGATTAATTTTGCCGATACGATTTTTGCCGGGGTCATAGTCGGAGCTCGCGTCCCGGTGTCGCTGGTATCCCGAACCGATACGGTCATTAATAAAAAGGCTTCGGTGTCAGTCGCCTGTCTTGTTGCGGAGTACTATAAAACGCGGGGAGGTGCGGCATGATTAAATCGTTTGAAGAGCTTGAAAGAAAAACCAGAGATAGAATCCGTCGCAAGAGAATTCCCAGAATGGGAATTCTCTTTCCGGGCGGGAAGAAATCGGTTCAAGCGGCGGTACGGGCGCATAAAGACGGGTACGTGGTCACGACTTTAATCGGCCATAAACGTTTCCTTGAAGAAAAGATATCCAAGGCTAATCTTGATTATGAAAATTTTGACCGGATCGATGCCGACAGCCTTGAAGAGGCGGTGAAGATCGGTATTGAAAAGGTGAAAGCGGGCGAGCTTGATTTTTTGATGAAAAACTGCCTTTCGGTTAAAGAATTGGTTAATATCCTCAATAGACCGGAAACAGGATTTCTTGACAAGGGGATGCAGGCCTCGCACATTGGTGTTATTCAGACCGATAAGTATCCCAAGTTGATGTTGCTCACCGATTCATCTTACAATTCGATTTCGACGCCCAATGTTAAAATTGGCAATGCTCAAAATGCGGCCAGACTGGCCAATTGTCTCGGCAATGATAACCCCAAAGCGGCTCTTCTGGCGGCAGTCGAGGCAATCTATCCGGCGGTTCCGGTGACGATGGAAGAGGCGGCGATTGCCAAAATGTCGGAGCGGGGACAGATTAAGGGTGTGGTGATTGACGGGCCTTTGTCATTTGATGTGGCCATCGATAACGATGTAGCCAAATCCAAAGGAATTATTAATTCCAAAGTGGCGGGCGAAGCTGATATTTTCGTGGCACCGACCACGGCAGCGGCTAATGGCGTGTACAAGGCTATGGTACTGTATGCCTTTGCTCAGTCGGCCAGTGTTATTTACGGCGGCAATGTGACGATTGCCTCATCGTATGCGGTCGATTCGATAGAGAACACAATCAATTCGATTATTTTGGGCGCGTATTTGGCGTTGGAATGATTATTCAAGACGGGTAGACGAGGGGGAGGCCGGTCGCGCACGAAAACTAAGTCTTCAACGCTTTTTTAATAATTGGGGCAACTGTATTTTTATTAATTCCCTTTTTCTTACAGTATCCTGAGTTTATCCAATCAGAAAGGAGCTTAGTTCCCTTACTTGAATTACAGGCAGCACAACACAAAGCAATATTTTCTCTGGTGACAATACTTGCATCATTAATAATATGCTCCCAAGTTGCTACCTTTTTCCGAGAGCTACCACGGGGTACAGAATTTTCCATTTCAATGCCGCAATAAACACAATACTTATCCCGGGCTCTGGCTTCTTTTTCGAGCCATTCAGGAATATTCCAAGCATTGCTCATTTCGCCGCCACTTTCTTAACTTTCCCATTATTGTGCGCGGTAGATGCCTTCATTCTGTCCCTTCTTTTCAAATATTATATCCCACTCAATCTAATATTGCAATTGGAAAATTGTCGAAACCTCGTTCGCTTCGCTTCCATCATTCTTCAGGTAGGTCAAACCCACGCCTTTAGGTTGCTCGTAGAGCGAGGTATCGACAAGACATTGAATTTGAATCTAAATTAATAGTGAAGAACATGAAAATGATAAACATGAAGCTTAACAGACGTAAACCCACCTCAAACGAATAGGCTACTATTGTATCGCGACCAATTTCAGCCATTCCACCCTGTTCATTGCCATCGGTGAAAACTGTGTTATAGTGAGTGGCAGATGCCCTCATTTTGGCCCCTGTTATATAATACATAAAATTCGCTTTCGGTAAGTTTTTCATATATTTTTCTATATCCTTGATTTTCAAAATCAAATTTGCTAAATTGAAAACTCAACAACCTGCCAATTATTTGATGAGAAATTTACAATGGAGGTTAAATGAAAGATAAATTTGGAAATACTCTTGACTGGCTTAAGGGCAAAGGGGTTGATTATGCCGATTGCCGTTATGTCCGGACGGAGAAGGAATCGATAAAAGTGTCGGACGGGATTGTCAGCACTTTGTCGAAAGATGTTGATGTCGGGGTCGGGATCAGGGTGATCCACAACGGCGCCTGGGGATTCGCCGCGGTCGCCTCGACCGGCGCCGCCGATATCAAGAAGGCGGCTAATCTGGCGCTCAATACCGCCAAAGCCTCGGCAATGACGAAAAAGGAAAATGTTAAACTGGCCGAGGTTAAGCTGTACAAGGATCATTACAAAACAGCGTACACGATTGATCCGTTTACGGTTAAGACGAATCAAAAGGTTGATCTTTTACTGAAAGTCTGCGAGAAACTCGCCTCGGACAGCAAGATTAAATCGGCCGAGGCTTCAATGGATTTCTTCAAGACCAACAAAATTTTCTGCTCCACTGAAGGCGCTGAAATCGAGCAGGATATAATGGAGTCGGGCGCCGGGATGCAGGTTATTTCATTTGACGGCAACGAGGTCCAGAAGCGCTCCTATCCCAATTCGCACCGGGGCGATTTTGCCACCCGGGGATATGAGTTTATCGAAGAGATGAATATGCTGGATCATTGCGATCGGGTTCGCGAGGAGGCGATCCAGCTTCTGACGGCCGATGCCTGCCCAGATACGTACGCCGATATTATTATCTGCGGCCCCCAGATGGCTCTTCAGGTTCACGAATCATGCGGCCATCCCTCGGAGCTGGACAGGGTTCTCGGCACGGAGATATCGCTGGCCGGCGGGTCGTTCATGCAACCGGACGGACTTAACGCGCTTAAGTACGGTTCTGATATTGTCAATATCAATGCCGACGCCACCATCCCCGGCGGATTAGGCTCGTTTGGATACGATGATGAGGGGGTCAAGGCTCAGCGCTCACCGATTATTAAAAACGGACTGCATGTCGGCTATATCACCAGCCGTGAAACGGCGCCGGTTATCGGGCAAACGTCGAACGGCACGATGCGGGCCGACGGCTGGAACCGTCTGCCGCTGATCCGGATGACGAATATCAATCTGGAGCCGGGCGATTGGGAACTTGATGACCTTATTGCCGATACCAAAAAAGGTATTTTCATGGATATGAACAAGGTCTGGTCGATTGATGATAAGCGTCTTAATTTCCAGTTTGGCGTCGAATGCGCCTGGGAAATTAAGGACGGAAAACTGGGCCGGATGTTCAAAAACCCGCTTTATACCGGGATGACTCCGGAATTCTGGAACTCCTGCGACGCTATCTGCAATAAGAATCACTGGCATGTCTGGGGCGTTCCAAATTGCGGCAAGGGCGAACCAATGCAAACAGCGCGGGTGGCGCATGGGGTCGCGCCGACGCGGTTCCGCAAAGTGAAAGTGGGGGTGAGCAAATGATCGGAAAAGAAAAACTATTCGCGACTTTTGAAAAAGTCATACAAGCCAGCAAGGCGGACCAAACCGAAATTACCTATATCGGCTCAACCAGCGGCCTGACCCGATTTGCCAATTCTTACATTCATCAGAATGTCAATGAGTCCAACGCCAAGGTGTTGATTCGGACGGTTATCGGCAAGAAGATCGGGGTGGCATCGACGAATTCAATCGCCCTGAATGATCTTAAGGCGACTCTGAAAAACTCGCTTTTAATAGCCAAATTCCAGAGAGAAAATAAGTATTTTGACGGACTTCCGGGACCGGCCGAATATGCCAAAATTGAAACTTTTTTTGAAAAAACGGCCAAATTTTCTCCCAAGGATCGGGCTCGTTTGGTAAAGAAAGCATTTTATCGGACGAATAAGCGCAAGTTTTTGGCGGCTGGATCATTTGCGACCGGAGAGGGCGAAGTGGCTGTTTACAATTCCGAGGGTGTTCGGGCCTACCAGCCGGTAACATCGGCCAGTTTCAATATAATTGCGATGTCGGATACGTCATCGGGTTATGCCATCAATCTTTCGCGCAAAGTCGAGGATATCGACACGGTCACTCTGGCTGATATTGCTACTGAAAAAGCGCTCAAATCCAAGCGTCCAAAACCTCTTAAACCGGGTGACTTGGAAGTCATTTTGGAGCCGGGTGCTGTTGCAGAAGCATTTGAATGGATTAATTATATCGGACTGGGTTCTAAGGCGTTCCAGGACAAGACTTCGTTTTTGTCGGGGAATATTGGCAAAAAGATTATGGATGCTTCGGTTTCGATTTATGACGACGGCAATGATCAGTCCGGACTCGCGTTTCCGTTTGATTTTGAGGGCGTTCCGAAGCAAAAGGTCTTTTATGTTGAAAAGGGTGTCGGCAAGGGTGTCGTTTATGATCGACTGACCGGCAAGAAAGAGGGCGTTAAGTCGACTGGCCACGCGTTACCATCGGAATCGCACGGCGAGGGTGCTCTTGGTATGAATATCTTTATTGCGCCTGGAAATAAAACCCGCGATGAGATGATAGCTTCGGTTGAAAAGGGTATTTTGGTGACCCGTTTCCATTACATTAACGGGTTTATCGACACACCCAAGGCGGTTTTAACCGGCATGACCCGCGACGGGACGTTCTTGATTAAGGACGGTAAAATAGTTAAAGGAATTAAGAATCTAAGATTTACCGATTCGATGTTACGGGCTTTTTCAACGGTTAAAGGCATTTCGAAGGAGCGGCAACTAATTCCATCCTGGTGGGATGCGGTCGGATGTATTTGTGCCCCAACGATTCATTTGGGCTCGCTAAAGTTTACCGGAACAACCGATTTTTAGTAAAATCCGTAGAATAAAAAACCCCGTTAAAAGCGGGGTTTTTTTGTAACTTTATTGAATTCATTCCCTTATAATTGAAACCTTGACGGCCGTTTATCGTAAAGATTAGTAACTAATTATGTTCTACTGGAAGGAGCAGAAAATGATTATAAAAACTGGTTGCAAAAGCACATCTTATCTGCTTGTTATATCTTTGACGATTTTATTAGCCGCTAATATTTCTATGGCCGATCAGAATATTGTTCATATGGATCAATTTAATGAAGGCGATCTGCTGGTTGATGGATTTATTCTTAATTCCCAAACTACTATTTCAATTCTGGCTATTGGTGCCCAATTAAAGGAATCTCACGATATGTACGCTTATGGCTGGATACTTAACGCGGAAACTCGCGAACCGGTTTGGATTTTAAGTGATGAAGATACCAAGCGCCATGCTCATACCCGGTATATTCGCGAATACGAAGATGATATTACTCTTCCGGCCGGTAAATATGAAGTGTACTATTATGCCGGAAGGCCGTACTACCTAAGCGATATAAATTTAAAATTAGACGATCTCGGCGAGGCAATCAAAGTTTTGGGCGATTTTTTTGTAAATGACGATGAGCGGGTTGATTATTATTCTGAAGAGGTGGGTGAACTGGAATTTAGTATCACCGCTCCCGACGACTCTTTTTCGAAATTCAGTCCGGTTGCCGAACATAAGAAAAATGCTATTATTGATTTTACCCAGGCCGACGATAACTATTCTAATAGTAAAGGTTTCACGCTAAAAAAGGATATGACTTTAAAAATCATTGCGGTTGGTGAACTGGCCTCAAGCAATCGGGTTTTTGTCGACTACGGCTGGATAATAAACGCCGATAACCGTGAAAAAGTCTGGAGTATGGACAAATGGAATACTTCCTGGGCCGGCGGCGGTCGAAAAAACCGTTCCTTTGTCGGCGAGGTGGAACTTCCGGCCGGAAATTATGTCGCACATTATTATACCGATGACAGCCACTCATTTGATTATTGGAATGTTATGCCTCCGTATGATCCGCTTTATTACGGAATGATGATATCGGTTGCCAATGAGAAGGATCTTGGCAATGTGTCCGATTTTGAGGATAATTATTCAGAACCGGTTGTTGTCCAAATTACGAGAGTGCGCGATAACCAGTACCGGTATAAAGGATTCTCGCTTAAGGAAAAAACGGATATTCATATTCTTGCATTGGGAGAATTTGGTTTTGACGATGAATTTGCAGATTATGGCTGGATCGAAAATATAGAAAATAATGAAATTGTCTGGATTATGGAAGAGGACAACACCGAGTATGCCGGGGGAGCAACCAAAAATCGTAAATTCGACGGCATCATAACGCTCCCTAAAGGCGATTATATGGTTTACTATGTTTCCGATGATTCCCATGCTTATCGGAGCTGGAATGCTTCGGCCCCGTTTGACAAAGATATGTGGGGCATTACTCTTTATGGTGTTGGGAAAAATTTCGATGTAAAAGATATCAAACTGTTTGATGAACTTCCCGAAAACAGTAATTTACTGATCGGGATAACAGGAGTCGGCGATAACGAAGATATTCGCCGGTCATTTACCATGGAAAAATCGGGCAAGGTTCATATTTTTGCTCTTGGTGAAGGTAAAGATAATCAGATGTATGATTACGGCTGGATAGAAAACGCGGAATCGGATGATGTAATCTGGGAAATGACGTACCGTAAAACGCGTCATGCCGGCGGAGATAGAAAAAATCGGATGGTTGACACTCATATCAGTCTCGAGGCCGGCAAATATTATGTCTATTTCACGACCGACGGTTCCCATTCCTTCCCCGATTTTAACGCTTCCCGTCCGCCGCAACCTCAGAAGTGGGGTATTACGATAACTCTCGAATAAGAAATTACGATTTAGGTTTTTCCTCCTATTTCCATTAAGGCGCGTTCTCCCTCAGGCGCGCCTTTTCCATTTAAACAGGGAAAAAAATCATTGACAATATCGGAGATTTTAATTTATTTATATTATATAAAAGACTGTTTTATATGGCATATACCTGTTATTTATTTTGAGGATGATTTGATTTAAATAAATCGCATAAAAGAGGACTGATAGGCGCTGTCTTATTCTTCTGGGACGGCGCCTTTTTTTCTATTTACAAAATCAATATTTATACGTTATAATAATAAAGGTTCGCGATATAATTACGAACTAAACAGATAAAGGGAGGATATTATGAAAACATTCAAATTTATGCTTTTAATCAGCTTGGCCTGCCTATTAATTTTTTCCTGTTCCGATAAATCGACTAATTCCAGCAGTGATATCAGGGAACTTACGCCGGAAGAACTTAAGCTGGCCGGCTCCGGCAACAGTTTTGGATTTAAAATATTCAATGAAGTAAATCAATTCGAGAATAATGAGGATACCTCGATTTTTATTTCTCCGATTTCTATTTCAATGGCTCTCGGCATGGCCTACAACGGGGCGGCAGGAGAAACCCGCACCGCCATACAGGATGTTCTGGATTTAAATGGGCTGACATTAGAGGAAATTAATATATCATATAAAAGCCTGATTCAATTTTTAACCGGCCTGGACAGCAAGGTAATATTTGAAGCGGCCAACTCGAATTGGATCCGAACCGGATTTCCGGTTAAACAGAATTTTACAGATCTCAATAAGACTTATTTTAATGCGGAAGTGAATATTTTGGATTTTGATGAGGCCGCGTGCAGTAGAATGAATGCCTGGTGCGATGAAAAAACCCATGGCAAAATTACCCAAATAATTAATCCGCCGATTTCGGATATGGCTATGTTGATTCTCATCAATGCCATATATTTTAAAGGGGATTGGACTTATCAATTCGATCCGGATGAAACGGAAGAGCGGCCGTTTTACCTGGCGGATGGTTCGACCGCCAATCATTTCCAGATGTCCCAAAAAGCGGATTTCCCATATTATGAGGATTCCACTATCCAGGTAATTGATCTTCCCTATGGTAATGAACATTTCTCTATGACGATATTTTTGCCGGCCTACGGAACCGATATTAATCAATTCATTTCTGAATTTAATCAAGACCTGTTTGAAGATTTAATCGGCAATTTGAATGTCATGGAGGTGAACCTGTTTATGCCCAAATTCAAGTTGGAATCGGGATATAAATTAAATGATATATTGACCACTCTTGGGATGGGAATTGCGTTTAGTCCCGTCGGCGCTGATTTTTCAAATATTAGTGATATCTTTTTGTTTATTTCTCAGGTTATACACAAGACTTTCATTGAAGTTGATGAGGAAGGAACCGAGGCGGCGGCGGTAACAGCGGTAATCTTTGAAACAACATCGCTTCCCGATAACATTTATATGACTATCAACCGACCATTTGTTTTTGTAATCAGGGATAATATTTCAAATTCGATGCTGTTTATGGGAAAAATTGTTTGTCCTAAAGAATAAGCAAGATTAACAAATAAATTATAAGAGGCGCGTTTGATTTGAACGCGCCTTTTTTCTATTGATAAACTTGTCATTCATTCGTTATAATAATAGAGATCAGTTCAAATCGATCAGATATTATGGGAAGGCGCGAAATGAAAGCAAGTATATCAATTGTCTTATTTACGATAATTATCAATCTATTGATAATCGGATCAATCTGGTCGGCAGATTCTACAATTACAGTGGCGAAATTTGATCCCAACGATCTGAAACTTATCGAATCAATAAACAGTTTTGGGTGCCGTCTTTTTGTCGAAATCAATAATGCTAATGAGCCATTCGATACCTCTGTCTGTATCTCACCATTTTCCATTTCGACAAATCTCGGGCCGATATATAATGGTGCCGCCGGTAAAACTCTCCAAACGATCAGGGAAGTATTGAATCTCGAAGACATGGATACGGATGAATTTAATCAATCGTATAAAAAGCTAATCGATAACCTTGACCGACGTGATACATCTGTCAATTTTAATATTTCCAATTCAATCTGGATTCCCAAAGGTTTATCATACAAACTACAGTATATAGAAAAGTGCCAGCATAATTTTAAATCGGAAATTAAGATATTGGACAGTAGCGGCGAGTCTCCGGAAACGGAAATCAATAACTGGTTGTCAGAAAATGCAAAAGATACAATCGAGCAGGCGGTTTTTCCTTCGCTTTCTGACGTTAATATAATTGCTCTGGTTAATTCGATATATTTTGAAGGTGAATGGAAATATAAACTGGAGAAGAACGATCAAGGTATGCTGGATAATTTTCGTTTTCGGGATGGATCAATTGGTCATTTTGTAAACGTCAAGT
>JBDRRI010000028.1:0-11379 GCA_043825815.1 Candidatus Zixiibacteriota bacterium | reverse complement strand
GCCCCCGTAGCTCATCTGGATAGAGCATCTGCCTTCTAAGCAGAGGGTCGCAGGTTCGAGTCCTGCCGGGGGTATTTAATTCTGCTATATTTCTCCTTTTATACGAAATTTGTTTATGGCTACTTTGCCAAGTTTAATTTGATGTTCACAATTACGTTAAATAACTCGGGCAATTATTTTAATGCTGACTTATATATTTGAATTTTTTAATTTGTATCCAGTATATCATTGAGCAAATAAAACGGGGAGGAATGTATAATGATAATATTCGCGTCAATATTTGGATTTGGCTTTCTCATACTTCTCATAAGTTTGATTTTCGGCGGAGACGCCGATATCGATGCCGATGTTGATATTGATTCCGATATTGGACACGGGCCCAGTATTTTTAGCATCAAAATGATAGCCATGTTGATGGTTGGATTTGGGGCCACCGGGTTTGGCATGCGCGCAACTACCGATTGGACCATGTTTCAATCCTCGATGGCGGGCATGGTCGGAGCCGTGGTGCTGGGCAGTATCGGCTATTTAATTTTACGAATGTTCTACGCCAGTCAGGCCAGTTCGACGATTGATGATTCAGATATTATTGGACAGCAGGCCAATCTCATTGATATGATCGACAATACCCGGAATGGCCAGATTTCATGCATCATCAGAGGTCGTGAATTTACATTCTTGGCGAGGTCCAGTGATGGTCAAACGATCAATAAAGGCGCCATTGTTAAAATTACCGGAAAAACCGGTAATATTGTTACCGTAGAAAAAGTGCAATAATCATATAATTAAGGAGGGAATCTCAATGTCCCAGGATATGCTTGGATATTTGACCTGGCCGATTATTGGATTGGCCGCATTGATTGCAATTTATATTTTAGTCAAGGCGCTATCGGCTTTTTATGTTCGGGTACCTCCGAACAAGGCGGCCTTCTTTTATGGTGCGAAAAGCGGTAAGAAGGGAGTGCAGAGGATATCTCAACCGGGCCGACCAGAGGAGGCAACGGTGACAGTTCTACCGCCAGGAACAGTGGTTGTAACCGGCGGCGGTCGAATTCGCAAACCGATTATCGAAGCGGTTCAATTTCTTGATCTGACGGAAATATCACTACCTCAGATTTTTGTAAAGAATATGCCCAATATTGACGGCGTTTTGGTCACAGTAGAAGCGGTTGCCAATATCCGTTTCAAGGATGACGCTCATTCATTATTGGCGGCCGGTGCCCGTTTTCTGGGGATGTCGCATGAACAGGTGCAAATAGTTGCGCGGGAAACTCTCGAATCGAATCTTCGCGGCGTTGTCGGAACATTAACTGTTGACCAACTTATTAAGGATCGCGATGCTTTTCGGCAAAAGGTACTGGGTGAGGCCGGTGAAGATTTAGCCCGGCTTGGGATGCAGATTGATGTTTTTAATCCACAATCGATCACCGATGAACAGGGATATATCGAAGCACTCGGTAAAAAGCGGACGGCCGAGGTCAAACGCGATGCCTCTATTGGAGAAGCTCAGGCGCTATCTGAGGCAAAGAAAAAGGCTACTGACGCGGAGCGCGAGGCCGAGGTCGTAGCTCAGGAAAACGATCGTATAGAGGCGGAGGCTCAGAAAAACACCGAAGTAGCCAAGCAGAAATATTGGGCGGAAATTGCTCATGAAAAGGCGGTGACTGAGCAGGCCGGCCCGCTCGCTTCAGCCGAACAAAGGCAGAAGGTTATTATTGCCGAAGTCAAGATTGACGAAGAGCGGTCCCGGTCCCAGATTTCGGTAGAAGAACAGAATATTCTTCGGGAGCAAAAATCTCAAGAGGCTGTTATTGTTGTTCCCGCGAAAGCTAAGGCCGATGCCCAGATCAAAGAGGCCGAGGGGTATAAGATTTCTCAGCAGTCCCGCGCCGATGGTGACAAGTATGCCACGATTGCCCGGGCCGATGCCGAACAGCATAAGCGGAAGGCCGAGGGTGAAGGTATGGCGGCGGCGACCAAGGTGACCGGTGTGGCCGAAGCCGATGTTATCCAGAGCAAAGGTTTAGCCGAGGCGCAAGTGATTGAGAAACAGGGCCTGGCCCGGGCCGTTTCGATTAATGAACTGGCCAAAGCCTATCAGCAGTTCAATCAGGCCGCCATAACCCTCGAGGTATTAAAGGTCCTTCCGCAAGCGATTCAATCTCTTGGGTCCGTTTTTGGATCTATCGCCGCCCCGATGGGGAATATTGATAAACTGGTCGTTGTCGACAGCGGCGGCAACGGCAAGGATGACAGCGCCCTTAACCGTTTTTCCAAAGTTGGACCGACAATGATTTTCCAATTTTTGGAGCAGGCCAAGGCGGCCGGAATTGATGTCGGCGATTTGCTTAAAAAGATCGGTGTCAAGACTGAGGATATGGTGGACGCCGTGGCGTCGCCAAAATCTGATAAGAAATCCGGTTAGTAGGATCTAATATGAGAAAGATTAACAAAGGCAGTATGATTCAACATACCACCGATAGTACAGTCGATATCGAACCGGATATGATCTCTGACGGTCGGGTGTATTATCCGGTGGATAGCCAGGCTTCCGAAGCGATCGTGATTCATTGCGGCGATGCGAGATTTCAGACTGCATTCCGGAGGTTCATCACCGAGGAACTGCATATCAAGCAGTACACTCCGATTATTATAGGCGGCGGAGCCCATGCCTTTGGAATGAAAGTATTTCTTCCAAAGAATTTCAAGATTCTCTGGGAACAGGTGAAATTTTATATCAAAAGCGAGAAGATAAAGAATATTATCATTATCAATCACGAGGATTGCGGATGGTATGAGAAAATGAGCGGGTATCATGTTAACCTGCCGATCATTGCCAAAGGTAAGACTGACCTGAAAGATGCGACGCTAACTCTGTTGAAAGATTTCGGCGATATCAATATAAGGACATATTGGGCGGGGATTGAACACGGCCGGGTTTATTTTGATGAAGTGAAGTAGTCCCCGAATAAATTGGATGTTAATCAAACGATCTCACAGCAAACTGTGGCGTACAAAAAACGAGAGATAACAGGTCAATGAGTTATTCGGAAAGAGAGACTTTCAATCGCGATCGGTTTCGGGCTAATCTCCTAAAATATACTAGAAAGGCATTCTACATGTTGCCGCGTCTGAATAAGCCCCGCATACTGGATATTGGTTGTGGTTCGGGAGTAGCAACTCTCGAGCTCGCTCGAATCAGCGACGGCAACATCATTGCTGTGGACATAAATGGAAAGGCACTTGACAGGCTTGTCGAGCGAGCCGCGGAGGAAGGTCTGTCTGACAGAATTACTGTGATGCACACATCCATGATGGAGATGAATTTCCCATCGGCCGGTTTTGATATCATCTGGACGGAGGGTGCCATTTCATATATTGGGTTCGCACGCGGTCTCAGCGAGTGGCGAGCTCTCCTGGTGCCCAATGGATATCTCATAGTACATGACGCGCTGTCGGACTCGCAGAAAAAGATCGAGTTGACACGCGCTTGCGGGTACAGCACAGTGGGACGGTTCGAACTGCCTCAGGACATTTGGTGGAATGAATATTGTGCGCCCATGAAAAAACGACTCGAAGAACTTTATGAAATGAACCCCGATGATAAGAGGGTTATTGAGGAAATGAAGTTGGCCGAGAAGGAAATTAATGGATTCGATTTTGAGAGTGATTGGTTTGCCTCTTTTTTTCTGGTTCTCATGAAGATATAGTGTGGTAGGCAGAGCCACTAAAGGGTTATGTCCCTTAAAAGTCATTTATATAATAAAAAACGGGAGCCGCTTTGACTCCCGTTTAATAATGACAATATTCTTCTGTCTATTTCTTGCCGACGATTGAGGTGTATTTTTTGTCCTCGGTGAAGTTCTTTTTAACAAAATCATTCACCTCTTTGAGCGTGATCTTATCGGCCATCGCAATCAGGTCAAGAATTATCCGATAGTTATAACCGATATATTCATAATAAGCCATATTATTGGCGCGGTTTGATTTTCTATCAATACGGAACATCAGGTTGTTTTTCATATTGATTCGGGCGTCGGTCAGTTCTGTTTCGGTAATGCCACTATCAATCAGTAGTTTAAATTCCCGTTCCAGCGAACTAAGAGCCTGTGTGACTTTGGAGGTGTCGGTGCCAATTCCGGCGCGGAATAATGAGCCGAATTTATCGGTCGCATACTGGGTATAAACCGAATAGGCCAGTTTTTCTTTCTGGCGCAGATACCACAACCGGGAGCCGACATTGGCGCCCATCACTTCATTGAGCAGATGAACACAGGCGAACTCTTTCGGAGAAAGATGCTCGAGAATAAAGCCTTTGAAAATAAATGACTGGTTGCGGTCGAAAACTATCAAACCTTCGTGATTGGATTGCAGTTCCTTGGTCGGGGGAGTAACCTTTTCAGCAGTCGGTTTGATTTTATCAAGAAAGGGAATGACTCTGTTGTTGATATCATTGACATCGAGATCGGTCGATATGGCAAAGATGGCATTGCTTCCGCCGATGTACTTATCATATTGAGATTTAATCTGCGCCACGGTGATATTCTGAATTGATTCGATCGTACCGTCGGTTGGCAGTCCGTAATTTTGATTGCCATAGGCGGTTTTCCAGAAGAGTTTGCTTGAGGCGGCCGACTGGTTGTCATTGGAAGCCTTGATATTACCCTCGATTTCAACTTTCAGTTTGGCCAGTTCTGATTCGGGAAACGTAGGGGAGACGATACACTCAGTCACAATTTTAAAAACACTGTCGAAATTCTCGGTCAGCGACGTGAATGATATGGTTTCATAATCGCGATAACCATCGGCAGAAATATTGGCGCCGTAAAAATCAAGTTGTTCGGTAATCTGTTCAGCGGTCATAGTAGCATTACCCTTGAGGAGCATCTTAATCATCATATTGGTAATGCCGTTATTTTCTGGCGTTTCGGTTAAGACGCCTCCGCCGAAGAGAATTCTGGCTGAGGTCAGCGAAGTCGTTTTATCCTGATTGACAAGAACCTTAATGCCGTTGGCCAGGGTTACGGTTCCGTAGCCATCATTGCCGATGGTAAGGGTGTCGGCGCGGCGGCCGCAACTGTTAATTAGGAAGAGTGTGGCCATTAAAAGGACCGATAATAGGATATAATATTTTTTCATTGCGGCACCACCATTGTTTTAACGTACGCTTTGGTATTCAGATATTTTTTGGCTGTTTCGTTCAGCTGGGCCAGCGTCACTTTTTCAATGTTTTCGGGATAGTTTTCGACAAACTGATACCCGATATGCGAATCATACTGAGCATAGCTATCGGCCAAATCAAGACCGCGTTCCTGCCCGGCATAATGATTGGTGTTAATGATGTTTTTCGCTTTCTGAAGTTCACGTTCAGTGAAACCGTTGGCAATGACATCGTTAAGGGTAGTGTTAATTGCCTTTTCAACTTCGCTTATTTTGGAAGGATCCAAAGTCGCAAATGACAGCAGGATGCCTTCGTATTTCGATGTATAGAATGAATATTGAATGGAATATACAAGTCCGAGTTCGTCGATAAGTTTTTTATAGAGGCGGCTCGATTCGCCATTACCAAGCAGGGTGGCCAAAATATCGAGCGAATATTGATCGGGGCTGTTGGCTTTAGGACCGAGGCTTGACATCATAAGATAGGCCTGGCCGACATCTTTTTTAATTTTAATCTCTTTAACTTTAGCCAGTTTGGGCGGGGCGTTGTAGATATCTTTGGCATCCCAGCCTTTGGGGAAATCGGCAAAGTATTGTTTGACTTTTTCCAGAGTTTGGGCGGCATCAATATCCCCAACAATGACCATGGTCATATTATTGGGAGCGTAATATCTTTTGTAATAGGCATAGACCGAATCACGGTCGACGGTCAAAATCTTTTCCTGAGTTCCCAAAACCGATTTGGAATATTGATGTTTGCCGTATAGCGCTTCCAATGAAGAATAATAGGCCTTGCCGGAGGGATTATCCTCGTTAATATTGATCTCTTCAAAAACCGCCTGACGTTCCATATCCATTGCTTCTTTGGGGAAATTGGAGCGGAAGAGCATATCGGCATGGATTTTAAGAGCGAAATCGAGATTTTCTTTCGGCAGGGTAATAACAAAATCTGTCCAATCCGATGAGGTGTAACCGTTGAAATAAGCGCCGTGCTGTTTCATGGCATCGCCGAGCTCTTCTCCAGTCATCTCTTCGGTTCCCCGGAAGAGAATCAAATGTTCCAGTAGATGGGTGGCTCCGTTAAAGTAATCGGATTCGTTTTTGGCTCCAACTTTAATGGTTGTCGAAATATTGACCTGGGGCACCTGATGGTTCTCCAGAATCATTATTTTTAGACCGTTATCGAGCGTAGTGATATGCCAGTCTTTGGCTGACGCCAGAACTGGCAAAATCAAAATGAATAGAACAACAATCAAGAAACGTTGCATAACATTTACTCCATATAGATTTATTTAAATAATTTCTTCAATATTAAACGAAAGATTATCATTAAAGTTGTATTTTTGCAAGGATTTAGTCAGATTTTTTGAAATAAGATGCCAAAGGACAAACACAAAATTATAAAACCACAATAATTTAGCCCATTTGTTTTGGTTTTGGGGTAGATTTGTCAATCGGCATTGTTTCTATAATAATCGAAGTCGTGCAGGGAATGGCGCGACCGCGCATAATCGGCACTTTGCTTAGGGCCGGATAACGCGAAAACAGGCTGGTCTCTTTGTCGAAGGCATTGATTGAATCAGTTGTTTTTTCGATATTTTTTTGCATGTCGGAGTTATCATTGGAACCGAGCAGAGGAGACATCATCACTAATATTGCAATCGCGGTAATTATCATTGTCATAGTTCTCATTGAAAACCCTCCATTTCTGTTGCTTCTCTCTTCATTTCTCAAGACCGTTGTGTAAAATTTTCGTCCGTCAAGCGAGGGGTGGCGGAAAAATCCTGCAATTATATTACTACAACTATATGAACAAATGGTATGCCAGTCAATAATGAGGTGGATTCGTATTGCCTTAAGATATTGTATTACAAGGTGATGGGAAAATATTAAATTATTTGATTAAATTGCAGTCGTAGAATTATACGAATAATGCGATTTAATGGCAACATTTCCTGCGTTGTTAGTAGGCCCATACGAGGAGCGCGAAAGCTGGTCCGGTGCGGTTTTCTACCGGGACTTATTTAAGCAGAAGCATTTTTCGAGTTTGGCTGAATTCTTCAGTTTCCATGCGATAGAAATATATTCCACTGGAAATTTTACCGCCCCTGTCGTTGGTACCATCCCAAATGATTTGATATTGCCCAGCTCGCTGATGGAGATTGATCAGCGTTTTTACTTTTTGTCCCAGAAGGTTGTAAATGTTAATGGCAACATCGGCAGCTTTAGGCAGATTATAATAAATGGAAGTTGACGGGTTAAACGGATTGGGATAATTCTGGGCCAGACCGAATTGGTCGGGAAGCAGGTTATTATAAATAATCTCATTGACCGGGGTTGTTATATCGTCGCCTGGAAGGGGACCAATGTTGTTCATTTTGCGGTTATATCTCCAGAATGGTGCCGGAGACTTGGCATAATTGTAAGAGTTTCCGGGAAAATTAACGAAGATGGCGGCATCATCGGGCGTGGTCATAATCATATCGACATTGTCATCCCGGTTGATATCGCCAATTGACGGCGTAAATCGGTCGGAAGTATTACCGTCGGGAACGGTGATAATCGGAAAACCGGGCAGTAGTTGAGCCTCATTATCCCAGGCATAAATTCTTTGAGCCTGAAAGGTGTTGAACATATCATTGTCGGCGCAACTGATAATATCGGTTTGGCCATCGTTGTTCATATCAGCCAGAAGAAGCATATTCATCACCGACGGTTCCGGCGAAGCGGCAAAGAAACCATTGGGGAAATTCGGAAAATAAGATGAACCGTCCAGATTCCAAACCAAAACATAACTGGCGCTGATATCAAAAAAGGTTGTCATATATTCGGGGACGCTGTCGCCGTTAATATCGCCGAAGATCGGCATGGTCGGAACGACATAATCATCGATGTAAAGGTTATGCGGCCAGCCCTCGAAAAGATTGAGTCCGTCATCGAAGGCATACAGCCAGTATCCGAAATCAGCATAATATCCGAAAACGATTAGCTCGGCCAGAGAATCATTGTCGATGTCAAATCCTGATAAACCGGCAACGTTAAAGTTGGAGCCTTCCATTTCAATAATCAGACTATCTATACTTGCGCCCGTATATGGGTCGATCTGTTTTAAAAGACCGAATCCTCGACTACTGACATAAATCTCATCCAAATGGTCACCGTTGAGATCGGCTGGTTGGTATTCGGAGTAATATTTAAAACTATTAATAAATGTGCCGTCTTCTTCGTACAAAAATGTTTCGGTAAGAGAACGGTTATATATGAAAACATGGATTTCATCGAGACTGTCGTTATCGATATCCTTTAGGAAAACTTTGGAAAACTCGTGTTCAGTTTGCGAATAGTTGCCGATTGGGGGAAAGAGTCCGACATATACTTCAAAAGACTCGCCATTTGACGGATATCCGTAGAGAATCGGCGGGTCATAGCCGAGAGCGATGATATCATCAATACCATCGCCATCGATATTGCCGACTGCCGGGGGCACCCAATAATTGTTGCGAGGGAAAAACGGCATGCCCTCGGTTTTTTCAGTGCCATCCGGGTTGTATGATTTTATACCGGTGGCGGTGCCGATAATAATCTCATTCTGGCCGTCGTTGTCGAAATCACCATAGTTGGGGATAATAACCGGATAATTGCCCAATTCCACCCGCCAGGCCGATTCGGTGTCGAAAATCGATTGAAGATGAATCATAATACTGTCGGCGGCAATGGGACCATCCGAAGAATAAACAGTAAGCTTTAGACTGTAATCGCCAGCGGGAATATCTTCCAGATACCAGGAGGCGGCTTTTTCATCAAAGATTGGAATAAAACTGGAATTTAATTCGGTCCAATTTTCGGAAGTGTCCGCTTTATACTCAATCAGATAGTTAACAAATTCTGGAATATAAGCGTTGGCAGTAATCGCCGCAAAATTGGCGATTATCTCGCCATCCGAGGGTGAAGTGATCTGTGCAACAGTATCGTTAATAACAAAAAATGAGATTTGATCGATATTGTAATCGCCCGATTTTAAGCGAAGCGAATATCTTCCATTCAATCCCGCCGTGTTCCAACCGGTCAAAATATTATCGGTGACCGGAGTTGCTGATGATATCAATTCGGTCCAATTCGAGGGAACATCACCGGCGCCAAAATTTAAATCGTAATTGACAAATTCAGTCCCATCGGCAATTCCTGAGATATCAACCACACCTAACACGATTTCATTGCGTTGCGGCGAAACAATTCGTGTTCTAATCCCAGGCAGATTTTGAACCGCCTGATAGAGGTCGATTCGGCCATTTCCGCTATGAAGATCCGGTCCGGGGAGGTTCCATCCGACTCCATAGGGATCAATAATATCCTTGGCGGTTGATTCCATTATATATTTAACTCGTTCCGGAGTCAGGCCGGGAGAGATCGAGCGGAGCTGTGCCGCCACGCCAGCGGCGTTGGGGCAGGCCATACTGGTTCCCGACATGAGGTAGTAGAGAGTATCAATAATATGCAATTTGGGCTCATAGGGATAACTGGAGCCATAGATGTCGGTATTACCGGCCCGAAGTGATAGAATGGACGAACCCGGGGCGACAAGGGAGAGGTTTTCACCAAAACTGGAGTAAGTGGCAACGTGATCGGAGTCATTGGTCGCACCTACCGAAATAACCGATTCATACGAAGCGGGAAAAACATCGACGGCAATTCCATCATTACCCGATGAGGCGAATAAAACGACACCTTTAGAGCGGGCATAATTGCAGGCTTCTTCAATTAAATCAGAGCGGAAGTTCAAGCCAAAACTCATACTGATACAATCAGCGCCGTTATCGGCGGCATACAATATGGCACCGGCAATCCTCGAAACCAAAGGCAGGGGGTCGAAATTGAGCGGCATTATTTTGCAATTGGTCGCGACTCCGGCGATGCCCAGATTATTATCGGTCACGGCGGCGATAATTCCCGCCGCGTGCGTGCCATGTCCGACATAATCAGTCGGGTCATTGTCGCCCGGTTCGAGCGGGTCAAGGCTGGCCGCGAAATCCCATCCGTGAACATCATCAATATAACCATTATGATCGTCATCAATGCCATTATCGGGGATTTCGCCGGGATTTGTCCAGATATTTTGCTCCAAATCAGGGTGAACCATATCGGCTCCGGTATCGATTACGGCCACAACCGTTGTAACGGTATTATCGGGTGGATTCTGGTAGACCTCTTCGGCATTAATATCGGCATCAAAAAGGCCCTCGGTCATGATCAACGAATCATTGTAAGATCCGTAGGTTCGAAGAACATGATAATGCTCCTGACCGGTATTATTCAGATGCCATTGATAGAGGTACAGCGGATCATTTGGCGAGGCATGAAGTTGAGCCATATAATCGGGTTCGCCATATTCGACATTGGGAAGTGATTTGTACTCATTAACAAGTGCCAGCCAATCGCTATTTTCCTGAATATTGACGACACAGACATCTTTAAATTTTTGCGCTGATTGACTGGCCGAATTTTGCGAAATAAGGTAAGAGATTGACTTTACATTATACCGGCGGTTAATATCATCGAGCTTTTTGAAACCGCTGTTTAACAGGCTTTTGGAGGTTGTTAACTGAATCGGTTTCGTGTCCCCCGAAAACTTGATAATAATGCTTTTTGGATTTTTATTGTACTCGGCTATTTCATCCGAGGTCATCATTGAAAAAGATGAAACCGATAAAAGGCATATTAAAAAGACAGATATGAATACTGAATAGTATTTATTCATTTGTGAACCCCATATTTATAATTATTTAATAAAATAGTGCGCATATATAAGTTACGCAAAATGATGATTTTCGCAAGTGATTCTTCTATATGAGATTATTTCAATGCAATGAAATATCGACACCTGGCTGTAGAAAATTGTAGTTGTAATTGGGGTCTTTCTGATATGCGAAATTTTTATTTTTCCGGCCGTAAATATTGACCTCGCCGATTGATTTTTCCAGCTGAAATTCGGGTGCATTTGCAATCGGGAAATCAGTAATTATATGACTTATATAAGCCATATTACCGGGCGGGCGATCAAAGAAATAGATGGGGACATTTCTATGAAGATAATAAAAGGCGCCGCTTCGAAACCATTTTTGGGAAAGATCATAAACGCCTTGCAGATTTTTAATATCATGCAGGTATTTATAAGCCTCAAGTTGCGGTCGTTTGTAGAAAATAGTCGTTTTGCTGGGATCA
>JBDRRI010000027.1:0-18168 GCA_043825815.1 Candidatus Zixiibacteriota bacterium | reverse complement strand
ATTACTAATTCATCAGATCTGCCTATTTTAAACGCTTTTGATTCGTCTTATAATGGCGGGGAAGACATATATATTGCAAAGATAAATCGTTCCGGTCAGTTTTTAGCCTATTGTACTTATTTTGGGGGATCAGATAGGGATATTCTTGGCTCAATTAGATATTCGAGAGACAAAGGCATTTATTTGATCGGAGAAACGAGATCTAACGATATTCCTATTTTCTCAACAATTGGAAATGGTACCACCTCCATTGGCCCATTTATAGCGAAGTTTTTCCCAACTTGTGATGATATTGATCAGGATGGAGTATGCTATATAAGTGATAATTGTCCAACAATTTATAATCCGGAACAAACTGATAATAATCAAAATGGAATTGGCGATGAATGTGATCGTATGTGCGGTGATATAAATGTAGATGGATTCTTAGATATTGAAGACGTCTCTTATTTAATACAAGCATACTTCCTTGGTGGCTCAATAACAGATCCAATTATATTATCAGATATGAATTGTGACGGGAAATTAGATATTGTCGATATAGTTGTACTCATAGATTTCTTTTTTTATTTTGGAAATCAACCATGTTGCGCATGGTAATTGAATTATTATCCCGCGAGTGCCATATTACAATAGTCGATTAAATTCCTTATCAGGTATCTATTAATACTATCCAGTTCGATTTGTGCGCGGCAGACGCCTTCGTCTGCCCGAAATAGTAATTTGTTGAAACCTTGCTTTTCGTCGACTCAAAGGCAAGGGATTTCGAGCTACTCGGAATCATAGCAGACTTTTTTGGACGTCTGCTATGTACAACCCCCGATGCCCTTTGTTTCACTCAGGATTCTCGACAAGCTTTGGGTCATCCAAGCCAATTAATTTGGTTGGAATTCGGCGAGAACCGGTAAACTTATATTGCCATTCCGGATTATTTGAAAAAAACGAAAATTAATGGGAAAAATTGCTTGACAAATTAACCAAAAGAGATTTCTTTGCTCAAATTGAGATTGTGACAAATGTCACAAAGTGGGCAATAGAATAGGAGCTGACAACAGCATGTCGGAATACTTGTCGGTACTGATATTTCTTCTGGTTGGGATAGGGGTTGTCCTCTTTACTTTCTTCTTAAATAAGCTTTTAAGACCGTCTAATCCATACAAAGCAAAAAATCAGATTTATGAATGCGCCGAAACGCCGATTGGCGATTCCTGGGTCAAATTCAACAACCGTTTTTATATTTTTGCGCTGATTTTTGTTGTTTTCGATGTCGAAGCGGTCTTTCTGTTTCCGTGGGCCGTTGCCTATGGCCGACTGGGATTGTTCGCTTTGGTCGAAATGGTCATTTTTATTGGGATTTTGATTTTCGGACTTTACTACGCCTGGAAGAAAGGGGTCCTTAAATGGGTTTAATCACCGAGAAAATTCCGGTCTATGCCGAGAAAATTCCGGGCGGAGGGATAATAGCCACATCGCTGGATTATATATTTTCACAATCGCGGGCTAATTCGATGTGGTATTTGCTGTTTGGCACGGCCTGCTGTGCGATTGAGCTGATGGCGACCGGGGCGTCGCGCTACGATTTCGATAGACTCGGGATGATCTTCCGCGCCTCGCCGCGCCAGGCGGATCTGATTATCGCCGCCGGAACCATCACCAAAAAGATGGCCCCGAGACTTCGGTTATTATACGATCAAATGGCTGAACCGCGGTATGTTATCGCGATGGGCGGATGCACCTGCGGGGGCGGGCCGTTTTATTATGACAGTTATGCGGTTGAGAAGGGAATCAATCATATTGTTCCGGTTGATGTTTATATCCCGGGATGTCCTCCTCGGCCGGAATCTTTGCTGGAGGGCTGCTTGACTCTTCAGAAAAAAATTCGCAAAGAGAAAATGCAGGACTGGGCTAAAAAGAAATAAATAAAGATGAATCGCGACGAACTGACAACATATTTGACTGATAAATTCGGAGATAAGATCGAACTTCTTGAGACGGGGGCGGTTGAACCTATCTTTCTCATTAAATCCAAAGATGATCTTCTCGATTTCTGCAAATTTATCAAAGAGGATGACAAACTCGATATCGATTTTCTCTGCAATATGTGCGGGGTCGATACCGGTGAGAGATTCGAAGTTGTCTATAATGTCGCTTCAATAAGATTCAAACATCGTTTTGATTTCAAAATAGTTTTAGAATATGAAGGCGCCGAATTCGAATCGATGCAAACCGTCTGGGCCGGTATCAACTGGTTTGAGCGCGAGGTTTGGGAGCTCTACGGTATCAATGTGTTAAATCATGGCAATCTGAAACGATTCCTTCTTCCCGATGAATGGAATGAAGGTCATCCGATGCGGAAAAACTGGGATTCTCCCGATTTCAAACGGATGCCTGAGGTATAAAAGATGGCAGAGTTGAAAACACAAGAATTCCAAATGAATATGGGGCCGCACCACCCGTCGACCCACGGTGTCTGCCGTTTTATTCTGACTATGGATGGCGAGGTTATCGTCAATGTCGAACCGGTCATTGGTTATCTTCATCGGGCGCTTGAAAAAATTTGCGAAAATAGAACTTATGTTCAGTGCATTCCAATAATGGACAGGTTCGAGTATTGTACCTCGATGTCCTGCAACATGGTTATGTCATTAGCGGCGGAGAAGATTGGCAAAATTGAAGTTCCTGAGCGGGCCGAGTACCTTCGGGTTATCATGCTCGAATTGAACCGTATCGCCTCGCATCTGCTCTGGCTCGGAACCACCTGTCTCGATCTGGGCGCGCTGACCCCGTTTTTATATGTTTTCCGCGAACGCGAAGATATTCTCGATATGTTCGAGATGACTTGCGGGCAGAGATTGACATACAATTATATCCGTCCGGGTGGTGTTTCCAAAGATATTCCGGAGCAGTTCCTTCCCAAGTGCCGCGAATTTTTAAATAAGTTCGATGCCTGTGTCGATGACTATGAAAAAGTTTTGACCAACAATCCGATCTGGCGGGAGCGCAATATCGGTGTTGGGGTTTTGTCTCCCGAACTGGCTATACAGTACGGCGTCTCCGGTCCGGCTCTGCGCGCCTCGGGCGTTCGCTTCGATTTAAGAAAGGATGATCCCTATTCCATATATGATAGATTCGATTTTGATATTCCGGTAACCCACAATGGCGATTGTTATGACCGTTATCTAGTCCGTCTGGTGGAGTTGCGCCAATCGGCGCGGATTGTCCGCCAGGCAATTGAGCAGATTCCGGAGGGTGAAATCAAAGCCAAGGTTTCAGCTAATTTCAAGCCGAAAGGCGAGGTTTACAGCCGGATAGAAAATTCCCGCGGTGAGCTGGGTGTTTATCTGGTCGGCAACGGCGATAAAAAACCGCTGAGAGTAAAAATGCGCGGCGGCTCTTATAACCATCTTCAGGTCATGCCGGAATTCTGTAAAGGATTAAAAATTGCTGATCTGGTCGCGGTTATGGCATCCATGGATGTAATCATGCCGGAGGTTGACAGATAATGGAACTTCACGGTATTTTTCAATATTTATATGATCTCATGCTTGAATACGGCCTTTCACAAACCTTGGCCGATATTATCTCTTACGTTGTTTTAGGCTTTGTTGTCTTCGGCGTTCTGTCTTTGATTGCCCTGGTATTAGTCTATGTCGAACGCAAATTTGCCGGGCATATTCAGCAGAGGCTGGGACCAATGCGGACCGGCTGGCATGGTTGGCGGCAGACGATTGCCGATGCTATCAAATTGCTTCAAAAAGAAGATATCACCGCCGATGCGGTCGATCGTCCGGTCTTTTTCTGGGCGCCAATTATCTGCTTCGTAGCCGCTTTTATGGCCTATATCTGCATTCCGTTTGGCAAGGGCCTGATTGTGGCCGACCTTAATATCGGGATACTATTTATTTTGGCGATTACGACTTTCACGATTATCTCGATGCTGATGGCTGGCTGGGGATCGAACAATAAATACGCGCTTTACGGCGGTATGCGTTCAGCGGCGCAAGTGGTCAGTTATGAAATCCCGATGGTTGTTTCGATTTTGTCGGTGATTATTTTCACCGAATCACTATCAATGGTCGATATTGTTAATACTCAGCAGAGTATTTATCAGTGGTATCTCTTCCGCCTACCGTTCGGACCGATTGCTTTTGCCATTTATATTATCGCGGCGACAGCAGAAACCAATAGAACGCCGTTTGATCTTCCCGAAGCGGAACAGGAGCTTGTCGCCGGATTCAATGTCGAGTATTCCGGTATGAAATTCGCAATGTTTTTCCTGGCCGAGTTTGTCAATATGTTTACGGTTTCGGCTATTGGTGCGACTCTCTTTCTCGGCGGTTGGCAGGGTCCGGAATTTTTACCGTCATGGTTCTGGTTCTTTATCAAAACCGGTGCCTTGATTATTGTCTTTATGTTGTTCCGCTGGACCTATCCGAGATTACGGGTTGATCAGCTGATGGAATTTGCTTGGAAGTTTTTGATTCCGGTTGCCTTTGCCAATTTGGTGCTGGCCGGAATTATGAAATATACAGGATGGTTTAATTGGTAAAAAAATTGTTAAGCGGCATATATAATCTGGTGCTCGGGATGATTACGACCTCGAAGCACCTGACGCGCAAGTCGGTAACGCTTCAGTACCCCACTGAAAAATGGGAGATGCCGGAACGCTCGCGCGGGATTGTCGTGCTATTATCAGATAAAGAAACCGGAGAGCTGAACTGTACCACCTGTTTGTTATGCATGCGGGCCTGCCCCTGTGCCGCGATTCGGATTGAAAATCACAAGGACGAAGAAACCAAGAAGCGGATTCTTGATGATTTTATTGTCGATCATACTATCTGCTGTTATTGCGGTTTGTGTGAAGAGGCCTGCAATTTCGCGGCCATCAAACTGGCCACTAAATATGAGCATTCGGTTTATAATCCCGAAGAGTTGGTACATCATACGAAACAGTTACAGGATTTAGGCCGCGACGTTCCGTATGAAAAACCGGTGAGGAAATCAGCCGCCGAAAAAGCCGTGGCGAAGCCGGCCCCCAAATCGTCCGTAGAGAAAAAAGCTGATACACCCAAACCGGAAAAGACCGAGGAGGCCAAGCCAGTTGAGGCGAATCCCGAAGAGAAAAAGAGTGACGAATCATCGGAGGATAAAAACTGATGAGTGAGATGCTCTCTCAAATGTTTGCCGATTTGTCGGCCCAGCCAATATTCTATTTGATAGCGTTTGTAATTATTGTAAGTTCCCTGCTGGTTGTATCCTTGAGAAATATTTTTCACAGTGCCCTCTTTTTAATTCTTTGCCTATTCTGCGTGGCCGGTATTTACATATTACTCGAAGCCGAATTTTTGGCGGCGGTGCAAGTTTTATTGTATGTTGGCGCCGTATCGATATTGATAGTGTTCGCGATTATGTTAACCTCGCAGTTAGCCAATAAAAAGATTGTTCAAACGAACGAAATGGGCTTGATTGGATTTTTTGTCAGCGCCGGAATCTTAATGGCGACCTTGACCGCCTTCCCGTACACAATGTGGAAATTCAGCGATACTCCATTGACCCCTGAAAATATATTTACAATCGGCCAGTTATTAATGACCGATTTCGTTCTTCCTTTTGAAGTTGTTTCGATTCTCTTGTTGGCCGCTTTGATCGGCGCGATTGTTCTGGCGAGGAGGGAGAGAGCCTAATGTTTCAATATCTGGCATTAGCCGCCGTTCTGTTTGCGATTGGTACATTCGGAGTTTTAACTCGCCGGAATGCGATTGGAATTTTAATGTCGCTGGAATTGATGTTCAATGCTGTGAATATCAATCTGGTTGCTTTTAATAAATTTATCGGACCTGAGAATTTAACCGGACAGATCTTTGCCATTTTCATCGTCGTTATTGCCGCCGCCGAGGCGGTGGTCGGACTGGCGATTGTGCTGTTGCTCTATCGCAACTGGCAGGGCATTGAGATGGACAAATTTAATATAATGAAGTGGTAATATGCTTGAACTGGCTTATTTAATACCGTTGTATCCGATCCTGGCGTTTGCAATAATTATTTTCTTTACTCGCTGGAATGAAAGGCTCTCAGCCGGAATCTCGATTTCGGCAATCCTTTTGGGCTTCGTTCATTCGGTTGGAGTGATGATTGCAATGCTCGGTCGCGGCGGCGCACCACTTGAGATGGCCATGCCGTTTATCAACCATCCCTTCGTCAAACTTGAACTCGGGATGTGGATTGATCCGCTGACGGCGGTGATGCTCCTGGTCGTGACCATTGTCGCTTCATGCGTGCATATCTATTCACTCGGTTATATGCACGGTGACCCGCGTTTCAGCCGGTTTTTTGCCTATTTGTCGCTTTTTAGTTTCTCGATGCTCGGTTTGGTTATCGCTAACAACTTCTTTATGATATTTGTTTTCTGGGAGCTGGTCGGGGTCAGTTCATACTTCCTGATCGGTTTCTGGTTTGAAAAAGATTCGGCGGCCAACGCCGGTAAAAAAGCATTTATAACCAATAGAGTCGGTGACTTTGGATTTTTAATCGGCCTGATGATTCTGGCCTATTATGCCGGAACGCTCAACTACCAGGAACTGTTTGCCAAGATAACCTCCGGTTCCGTCGATGGCGGGATTATTTCCATTGCCGGTGTTTTCGTATTCTGCGGAGCGGTCGGTAAATCGGCTCAATTCCCGCTTCATGTCTGGTTGCCCGATGCGATGGAGGGCCCGACTCCGGTTTCGGCCTTGATTCATGCCGCCACAATGGTGGCCGCCGGTGTTTATATGGTGGCGCGCGGTATGACTCTCTTTGCCGGTTCGGAAACGGCTTCGATGGTTATCGCGGTTATCGGTTTAATTACATCGTTTATGGCCGCCTCGATTGCCTTTACTCAAAATGATATTAAGCGAGTGCTGGCTTACTCAACCTGTAGTCAGCTGGGATATATGATAATGGCCCTCGGATTGTACGGTGTTGATTACGCCACAGCGATGCACCACGGCGGACTCGAACATTTCCATTCTCCCGGTTGGTACGCCGGAACGTTCCACCTGATGACCCACGCTTTCTTTAAAGCCTTGATGTTCCTTGGTGCCGGTTCGGTCATTCATGCGGTCCATACCAATGATATGCGCGAGATGGGCGGCCTTTATAAGAAGATGAGTATAACATCGAAAACATTCATCATTGGGGCGCTTTCGATTTCTGGCATTTTCCCGTTAGCCGGTTTCTGGTCGAAAGATGAAATTGTGGCAACTACTTTTGCCAACGGTCATTGGTTCTTTATGGCTGTCACATTATTTATCGCCGGTATGACTGCTTTTTATATGTTTCGGTTAATATTTATGACCTTCTTCGGTGAACCGAGAGATCAGCATCGTTTTGACCACGCGCATGAATCACCAAAATCAATGGCCTATCCGTTAATAGTCCTGGCGATTCTGGCGGTTGGCGCCGGCTGGGTTGGCATGCCTTGGTTGCCACATGGTTTTGCATCGTTTGTTTTCCATGCCGAAAGTGGCGCTTATCACCCGCATGCCAGTTATATGTTAATGATTATTTCAACCGCGGTTGCTTTGTTTGGTATTGGAATGGCTTATCTGATTTACTATAAGAAATCAATTTCGGCTGATGCTATTGCCGAGAAAATCAAACCATTATATAAGTTCTCATACAATAAATGGTACATTGACGAACTTTATGAAGCGGCGATTATCGGCCCGACCCTGGCCTTCACCAGATTCTTATGGTGGTTCGACGCCAATATTATCGATGGTTTGGTTAATTTCATTGGCTGGCTTACCGTCAAATGGTCGGATCTTAAGATGTGGTTTGATAAGTATATTATCGACGGCGCCGTCAACGGAGCCGGATACATTTGCCAGACCGGCGGCTGGTTCTTAAAGTTTTTGCAGAGCGGTTCGGTCCAGTTCTACACCATGATAGTTATAGCTTCGACAATTTGTATTGTTATATATAAAATTACCCCGCGCGGGGCTCTGGCCTATGCCATCTGTCTTGTTTTCGTGGCATTACTGCGAATATTTTTTAAAATGATTCGTCCGGCCGGGGTTGAATCGGATACGAATATAGAGGTTTAGGAGGATAGAATATAATTATGGATTTCCCAATACTGTCTTATCTGATATTTATCCCGCTTTTGGGATTCATCTTAACGATGTTTTTGCCCAAAGAACGAATCTGGACGATTCGATGGGTGGCGGCTGTATTTTCGTTTATCCCGATGGTATTATCATTCTATCTGACCTGGCATTACTATATGAATTTTAAATCATCAGCCGAAATGTTTTATATCGAGGGGCCGTTTAGCTGGATTGCCACTTTAAATGCTCATTATTATCTCGGTGTCGATGGCATCTCCGTCCCGCTTCTCGCCTTAACCGGCTTAATGACCTTCATTTCGATTATCGCCTCGTTCAATATTGTCAAACGGGTTAAAGAATATTTTGCCTTCTTCCTGCTTCTCGAAGTCGGGATGATGGGTGTTTTCAGCGCTCTTGATTTCTTCCTCTTTTATATTTTCTGGGAAATTATGCTGGTGCCGATGTATTTCCTGATAGGTATCTGGGGCGGTCCGAGAAAAGAATATGCGGCCATCAAGTTTTTCCTCTACACATTATTTGGCTCCATCTTTATGCTGGTCGCAATTTTAATACTTTATTTCACCAACGGAAATCATTCACTTAATATTGTCGAACTGATTCAAACGGCACCCGGATTTATGCCGCACAACATGCAGATGGTCTGCTTCGTATTTTTCTTCCTCGCCTTTGCCATCAAGGTTCCGGTCTGGCCGTTCCACACCTGGTTGCCCGACGCTCACGTTGAGGCGCCGACCGCTGTCTCGGTCATCCTTGCCGCCGTTCTCCTTAAGATGGGAACATACGGTATGCTGAGAATTTCCTGGCCGATGTTTCCAATTGCAGTCAATTACTTTGCTTTCTGGATCGCAGTCCTTGGCGTAATTGCGATTATATATGGTGCGCTCGTTTCAATGGCGCAGAAAGATTTGAAAAAACTGGTGGCCTATTCCTCGGTTTCTCATATGGGTTATTGCATGCTCGCGCTCGGTGCGGTCGGCTCAGTTACCGCTATTTCCGGCTGTATGTTCCAGATGATATCACACGGCTTAATCACCGGCGCATTGTTCCTTTTGGTTGGCGTGCTTTATGACCGGGCCCATACCCGTGAAATCGCCGCTTTCGGCGGACTGGGCGCCAAACTTCCGGTTTATACCGGCTTGATGGTTCTCTTTTCAATGGGCTCGCTGGGACTTCCCGGTATGTCCGGATTTGTCTCCGAGTTCATGGTTTTTGTCGGATCGTTTGTTAATGTAACTCCGAATCTTCAGATTCTAACTGCGATAGGTGTTCTCGGCGTTGTTCTGACGGCGGGCTATATGTTGAGGATGGTACAACGGATGTTTTTGGGGCAATTTAATGCCGAGAAATGGGGCGGGCTGACCGAAATCAACACCCGTGAATTATTGATTGTCGCCCCTCTTGCGATTCTGACGATTCTCTTCGGAGTTTTTCCGGCCCCGCTGTCCAATATTATGGAAGCGACTTTGCAAAACTTGGTTAATTTAATGGCGAGATAAGAAATGGAAACGATGCCGAACTATAATTTACAGTTAATTATTCCGGAAGTTTTCCTCTTCTTGTGGGCGCTTTTTATTATCACCTATGATCTGGGCACCAAACGAAAGAATGCCCAATCGCTTGGATATCTTTCAATGGGTGGTCTGGCGATAACCGGAGTCTTGATCTTTATTTTCTACGGCGGCATCACTTTTAAAAATATGTTTCAGTCCGACCAACTAGCCCTTTTCTTTAAAGTCATCTTTCTCGGCTCATCGTTTATGGCCATCGGTTCATCATTTGGTATCACTAAAGAAAGAATCAAGAATCATCGCGGTGAGTTTTACGGTCTGATACTTTTCTCGACGGTCGGTATGATGTTCCTGTCATCGGCCAGCGAATTGATTTCAATCTATGTCGGTCTGGAACTGACCACGATTCCGCTTTTTATTCTGGCTTCATTTTACAAAGATGATAAAATTTCGGTTGAAGCCGGATTGAAATATTTTATTGTCGGTGCTTTTTCCTCGGCGATACTGCTCTACGGTTTTTCAATTATCTATGGACTGACTGGATCGACTGATATCGTCCAGATTAAAATAAATTTATCATTATTATTTTTATCTTATGGCAAAATCGGTCCCGGTCTGATTTTGGCCTTTATTATGATTATTGCCGGAATCGGCTTCAAATTGGCTCTGGTTCCGTTTCATATGTGGGCGCCCGATGTTTATCAGGGAGCGCCGACGCCGATTACTGCTCTGTTGTCGGTCGGCTCAAAAGCGGCTGGCGTGGTCGCTTTTCTCCGGATTTTCGACAACGGACTGGTTGCGTTTGCCGATGAGGTGATGCAACCTCTTGATTGGGGGATAATAATTGCGGTTCTGGCCTCGGCCGCTATGATTCTTGGCAATCTGACTGCTCTCAGGCAGAAAAATATCAAAAGAATGCTCGCTTATTCATCGATTGCCCAGATTGGTTATATCATGGTCGGCGCTATTGCCATTTCCGATATTGGCGTGGCCTCGGTTGGTTATTACCTGTTTATCTACTTGTTTGCCAATATGGGCGCTTTTGCTGTCGCCACAATATTCTTCGATGAAACCGGTTCCGATGATATCTCGCGCTATGCCGGATTATCCAAATCATCGCCGGTAATAGCCGCCTGTATGTCGGTTTTTATGTTATCTCTGGCAGGGATTCCGCCCCTGGGAGGATTTGCCGCCAAATATATGGTTTTTGCCGCCGGTATTGACGCCGGGTATCTCTGGCTGGTCATTTTGGCTCTGTTGACATCGGTCGTTTCACTTTATTACTATGCCTATGTCATTAAAATGATGTATTTCGCTCCTGATGAGTCGATTGTCAAAATTACACCGCCGCTGGCCACCGGAATTGTTCTGACAATAGGCGTAGCCGGATTATTTATTTTCGGTATTTTCCCTGAAGTGATTTTAAAATTTGCTATGAATACAGCGAAGGTTTTTGCTTTCTAATTTTGAAACCTAGTTACCAAAAAAAATCAAATAGTTATTTATAAATTTGCCCGCAATATATATATTTGTATTGAAAAACGGCCGATATAAATAAGGGTTGACGGAGGTATGTCTATTTTTAGAATTATAAAAGCCATATTAAAGCGTCAGTTTTTATCAGGGGTTTTGGTAGTTGTACCGGTTATTTTAACCTATGTAGTTCTTCGGTTTTTATTTGAATCACTCGATGGAATTCTTTCTCCCGTAGTTTATAAGACATTAGGCTATGACATTCCCGGCCTGGGTATTTTCCTAACGATTCTTCTAATTCTTCTAACCGGCTTTTTTACCCGCTCGCTGATCGGCTCTTCAATTTATAAACAAGGGGACAAGATTCTTGCCAGATTGCCGTTGATTCGAGTTATTTATTTGGCCGCCAAACAGCTGATTAATGCCATTACCATGCCCAATATCAAGACCTTTAAAGAAGTCGTCTTGATTGAATATATGAGAAAAGACCTGTATGCCATTGGTTTCGCAACCTCCGATATTAAATGTAATAACTTGCCTATTAAGGAAGACCGATTGATCAGTGTTTTTATTCCATCCACACCGACGCCGGTCTCGGGGTTCTTGGTCTTTGTGCCCCAAAGAGATATAGTCGTATTGGATATGTCTATTGAAGAAGCGATGAAATTATTGGTATCCGGAGGAATCGTCTCTCCGGAACAGCTTTTGGGAAAAGTTATTTCCGGTAAAGCAAAATTAGGGGAAGAAAATGCGTCTGGCTAATACGCTTGAGCCAAAATTTATAATTGAAGATATGTCGGCTCGAACCAAGGACGAAGCCGTTGATGAATTGTTGGCTTTTCTTAAAAAAGAAAAACCGTCATTTAATATCAACCTTATCAAGCAAAGAATCGTAGAGCGTGAAGAAATTGAAAGCACCTCGTACGGACGCGGTTTCGCATTCCCTCATGCCCGAACCGATGAAGTCGATGAGATGTATATTATGGTGGGAATTTCGAAAAAAGGCCTATCCGATGTGACTCTGGATGGCGTCCCGCTTTCCGTGGTTATTTTGCTGTTAACGCCGTCGTATATTTCAAATTTATATCTTCAGACTCTGTCGGCCTTCGCAAATTTCGCCCGAATGGAGGGCAATCTTAGAAAAATTACCACGGCCAAAAGCAAGGAGGAAGTTATCGAAGTGATAAGAGCCAGCGGCGTCAGTATTGAAAAAGAGCTTATGGTTAAAGATATTATGCGTCGGGAGGTAATGAGCATAACCCCGGATGCCTCCTTGAAAGATGTGGCCAATCTGATGTTCAAGAAAAGATTGTCGGCCTTGGCGGTCGTCGATGATGAAAATAATCTTCTGGGGTGGATTGCCGATAAAGATTTAATCAAGGCGGCCCTGCCCGATTATAAGACTTTAATATCAAATCTGAATTATTCCATGAGTATTGAGCCGTTTGAGGAGCTTTTAAAGCAGGAAGATAGAATTAAAGTCGCGGAACTGTATAAAACCGACCATGAAGAAACGTCTATGAAAACAAAAGTCCTTGAAGTCGCCGCTATGATGATATTTAAAGATGTCCGAAGGGTTTATGTTGTCGAGGGTAGAAAACTGGTTGGTGTCCTTCTCCGGAAAGATATTGTCTCAACCATAATTCGGGGATAAATCTTTTATTTTCAAAATGAAAGTTAATAAGTTGTGGATAACCATTATAGTCGGCTTTGTCCACAGCCTTTCCACATTTGATTGGGATATTTAAGGATAATATTGGTCCTTTATCCTCTTGCCGTATATGTTCATAAGCCATTTTATTCTTGACAGAACAGTATATTTTGATATCTTATTTATAAGATAAATGCGCGATACTGCAATATCTATAAATCAGTAAGTTAATATATTTCATCATAGGCGGCGCATCGGGAAATAGGGCAATAGGCTAAATTGGAGGGTGTCATGAGTTATAGGTTTCGTTCAGTTATTTCCTGTTTTTTTATTTTTTCAATCATTATTATCAGTTTTGCAATTGGTTCGGATAATATTCCCAAAACCGGCCTGAATGAAATTGAGCGGTTTAATCCGAATGCACCAAGATTCGGGGATTTGGTGCCCATTGAACAATCAAGTTCCTCTTTTAGTAGACCATCGGCCAGTCTCTTGCCGCTCGAAGTCCCAACAACAGTTCTTCCTCCACAATATTTCTGTGATTATCTTGATTATTCTGAAGGCAATGTGGCCTATTTTTGGCGTTCTCCCGATCAGTACAATGATTTCGAGCAAGGTGTTCGGTTGAGTCTACAGGAAGGATATATTTGCACTCTGTTGACCGCCTATATTGGCATTTATGGAACCCAACAGGGGACTCATCAGCCGGCAGATATGTTGGTAACAGTATATGAAGATAACGGTTTTGGATTACCCGGCACCGTTCTGGGCTCGACCGTCGTCCCCTACGCCTCATTGCCGACCACCGGACTTGCCTATGTTCCTGTCGACCTTTCAACATTAGACGGTGGTAATCCGCTCGTTTTTGATAATTATGGATGGTCCCAGGAATTTCATATTGGCTGTCAGGTTTATAATTGGGAAGACGGCGATACACTCTTTTTCCTATCCGACGACGGCTCGACTACGTCGGAGACCCGGGCATGGGAAAATTGCGGCGGCGTCTACGGCTTTATGTATGATGATTGGGGCGACAATCTTACTTTTTGTATGGGGGTTGACGTTTGCTGTAATATTATTCCATATTCTGTATGCTCCACCCTCGAATATGCCTGCCCGCCGGCCTATTACTGGACCAATCCGGACGCTTATGGCGATGACTATTTCAATATGCGATTTACGGGCAGTGGTGCAGATACAATCTCCCGGGTCGGGGTGGCAATCTATGAAGACGGTTGTTCCGGTGTATCGGATCTGGAAATTTATGTGTGGGGTTCCGATGGAAATGGTTTTCCGGACATCACCAATGAACTGGCTAAAGTGATAATACCGTATGCTGATATTGCCTACTATCCTGATTATAATATTGTTGATTTATACTCACTGGGAATTGTTGTTCACGATGATTTCCATGTCGGCTGGTCAACCGCTGATCCGGTGAATGGTACCCTGGCCGGATTATCAGACGGTGGTTCTTGCGGCGTCGGTCGATCCTCCGAATATACCGGAGGACAATTTAATACAATGCTTTCTGATTGGGGTGCTGATGTCAATTTCCTGATATTTGCCGAATTATGCAAAGATCCTTTCCCCGAATGCAGAACCATAAATTATACTTGCGGTCTGGCCTGGTTTTGGAGATTGCCCGATAGCTACGGGGATATTGCCGACTATCAAAGATTCTCTCCGTCGGGCCAGGGATGTCGATTGGAAAAAGCGAGAATTGCCTTTTACTGGCCCAGTTCAGAAGCCGCCCTTCCCTTATATACTTACAATTCCGAATTTCAAGTTTTGGGAGCCGATGTGTTAACCGGTTTGCCCGATCCTACGAATGTTATAAAGATGACGACTATTACGCCGGCCGATTATGTGATATATCCGGGAATGACAGAGGTCGATTATACATTATATCCCGACCCGATCCTGTTTGACGAGGATATCTGGTTTGGAGTCGAATCCTTTGCTCCCAGTTCGGATAACGGGATTCGAACCCTATCTGATAATGGCTCTTGTGGTAGTCGTCGCTCGGCGGAAAATTATAATGGTACTATGGAATATATGGTTGACGGATGGGGCGATGATATTAATTTTCTTATGGAAATAGATGTTTGTTGTATGCCTGAACCGCCGTCACCATGTTACTCCGGCGATGATTGGCCGACTTTTGGTAAAGATTTTGCCCGTACCGGCGCCTCGATTTCCGATTTGGGGCCGGATGTTCAGAGCAATTTATCAATGATCTGGCGCTATATTAATGCCACCACCCAGACCCTTCTCTATAACCCGCCCTCAATCTACGGCGATACATTGGTCGCCTATATGGGCAATGAGGTTGTTGCGATTGATATGAATGATGGTTCGGAAATCTGGACCCGGGGGCAGGATGGTTTCGAGATTGGTGCCGGCGGGATGATTACCCCGACCATTTATAATTTCGACGCCTATGGAACGGCCGAAACCTATGTTTTTATTGGTGGAGCCGATGCCAAATCATTTAATTGTCTTCGGCTAACCGATGGATCAACCGTCTGGACCCGCAATTTCACCGCGCATAATCTGCATTTTATGTCATTCGCTCCCAATGTCATAGTTGACTGCGGAGGAGTTCCGGTTATTATCTATGCTGATGATGATGGTAATATTTATGCCGTTGAAGCCTTGACCGGTAATCCGTATACCGGCTGGACAACCAATCCAATTAATTTTGGCGGTGCCATTCATACCAATATGGCCACTGATGGAGCAAGCGTATTTGTGGGAACCTATGCTTCCGGCGTAATTCCTGGTACAGTTTTTGCCTTTGATGCCTGCACCGGCAATGTTCTTTGGGAATTTACCGATCACCAGATGGCCATTGTTGAAAATACCGGTAATCTCGATGATAATGCTATAGAAGAGTTCCAGAGCGGTATAACTGTCGATTTTCCTTATATTTTTGCACCGTCAACTTTTGATCTTAAATTCGTTCCGGCCGGAAATTATATCACCGGCGGTGGCTTGATGTATGCGATTAATATCAGTGATGGTTCCTACCAATGGGTGCAGATAGGCCGTCAAGTTTGGGATGGTATCCATCTGTCGCTCGGTGTGAATCATATTAATGTGGCCGCCTGGAATGACTGGAACAATCCCGGTTTCCATGAATTGTGCGGGGTATGGGCCTATAATAAAAACAATGGACAGATAATTTTCAAACATACAATGATGTCGCCGGGACCGTGGGATCTGATTGGAATGGGACCGGTAACGATTTGTGTTGGTAACGCCCCTGATTGGATTATTGCGACTACCCGTTGGAACTTTATTAATTTCTTCCGCGATACCGATGGCGCCCAGATGTTCCATCGGCGCTGGTCCGGATATTTCTCGCCCAATACATACAGTTATGGCCATCCGAGCGGTCAAATTATGAGTGACGGTCGCTTGATTGTTTTTGCCCGTAATAATATTGTTTGTCTCTCGGCGGTTGATGATACTCCGCGACCCCGTCTTGATATTCGCGATTATGAAATAGATGTGTCGGTTCCGTTCGGGATGCCGGATCATTATCTGATAAATGTTCCCGATGCGGTCGGCAATATGGGCGGCGCCCCGTTGACTCTCGATCATATCGCCCTCGCTCCCGATGATAACGGCTCTCTGCCCGATATGGGCGACGTTTCGGCGGTGGCCATAACAACCGTCGGAGCCGACCGACTTGACCGAATCGAAAAATTAAGCCGGATGTATGCCGATGCTTTTAATGACGACGACATTTCCGATATCAGTCTGAATAATTATTCCGGTAGTAGCCGCAATAATTCGGCTTTCACCATACCCTCATGGGTCTATGGAATTATTTCGCCCGTTTCCGGAACGGTCATTCCGCCTCAGGGCTCCTATAACGATTCGGCTAATTATGTCGATATTCTGCTTGATATCAATGGTACCGAGGTGCCCCGCGGGGCAACCCCGATTTATATCGATATCTATTCCAATGACCCCGATTATTTCCTTGATAGCGCTAAAGGTTCATACGCTTTTCCATCCGATACCGGCTTGTATATGACTCCTCAGTTACGGGTGAATTTAATCGGCGGATGTTTGTATGAAGACGTCGAATTGGCTTTTGGCGTCGGTTCCTCCAATTACTGGACGGTTTGGAATTCAACTAAACTTGCCGATGGCGATATCACCAGCAATGAAATTGATGGCGATCATACGTCGTTTTGGCAGGGTGGATTTGTTTTTAGCAAACAGCAAACTGAACCTGTTCCGCCCGGAAAGATTTCGGGAATATGGTCCGGCCATACATTTATGCATCAGGATGGTTGGAATTCCGGCTCAATTGGATGGGAGTCGATTCTCCCCGATCCGAACTGTTATGACGCCACCTGCGCACCTAATCATCGAACTAATGTTCTTCTGGGCGAGATTTCCAACGATCAAGGCGAGACCTATGAGGCTGTTTACGGCGAGGTCGTTGCGTATGCCTTTGTTGACTCGGCACAGGATCTCTGTAATTATGATACCCTCGGTAATTGTACCAGCTGGAACTGGACCGATGTCGACATTTCCACTCCGCCGTATAATGACACTTTAACGGTTGCCTTTAGGGGCTGTGTCGAAGTGATCGGCGTCTATGATCAGCCGCAATTGGCCAATTTCATAATCAATCGTATGGAACTGAGCGGCCGGTATGCCGCCGTCAATGATCTGTATATTGGCGCCATTCTCGACTATGATATCCCGACCTCCGATTTCGATGTCGCCAATTATGATGAAAGCCATTCGCTCGCTTATATGTACCCCTGCAATACCGCTAATAACGCCTGGGGTTGTGTTAAGATTCCATTCGGCTGTGGGTTTACGCCGATGCAAGGCGCCAAAACCGTCACCGCTAATCAGGGCGGATGGAATGATTCGGCCGTATGGCTCGATTCTGTTTTTGCCTGGATGCAGGAAACCGGTTTGCATCATCAGCCCGGGACCAATCCAACCCTATGCGCGCAGGATTCCGATGACCGTGAAGGATGGTTTACTTTCGGTTCGTTTGATCTTCCGCTTGAAAGCAATGGCTCGCTCACTTTCGGTACCGCCTGGTTCGGAGTTCCCGATGCCGAGGGGGCCGATGATGCCTCGAACTATTTCGCATTGGCTGATATGGCCAATAAGTGGTGCGGATTCGGACGCGGCGACTTGAATGATGATGGCAAAATCGATCTGGTTGATATTGCCTATCTGATTGATTATGTCTACTATGGCGGTCACGGACCATATCCGTTTAAACATCTCGGCGACGTCAATGCTTCGGGAGGTGATCCCGATGCGAGCGATATTTCCGTTCTGATTGATTATTATTTCAATCTGAGCGGTTGTCTCGATGGCGCCTGGACGCTCGGCGGATACACCGCGCCTTAGAATAGCCGAATCCAAATAAGTTTAT
>JBDRRI010000026.1:0-8975 GCA_043825815.1 Candidatus Zixiibacteriota bacterium | reverse complement strand
CCGTCATCGGTAATCAGCAATATCAGAACCAGTCAATATTCTGTTCAGCCGACCGCAACTTCGCGCGTGGTGCTTGATTTGAAAAAAGCGGTTGCTTATAGAATAGAGAAGAAGGGCAATTGGATTTTTGTTTATATTCCTGATTCCGATTGCCAATCGTTCCCGGTCTGGTCGACCAATAATTCCAAGCCGGCGGTTCAGAAGAATGTTCAGCCAACAGATGCTGTCAAGCCCGATATTAAAAAGGAAATGGCTCTGGCTCCAAAACCAACCGTTGCGATCAAGGTTGAAGAGAAGAAAGAGTCAGTTCCAGCCCAAAAGGCCTTCGTTGAACAAGGGTACAAGTCGGCCGCCAATAATAATGAGTGGACCCAGGAAGTAAATTTGGATAAAAATAAATCCAAGCTATCTTCCCCGGAATATTCATATCAAAAGCCGGAAAGCTCCTTCACGGAATCGTGGAGAAGTATTGAACCGGAGGTTTCCCGTGAACCAGTGAGCAACAAGAAAGAAACACCACAACAGCCGACTCCGAAAAAAACTGCCGAGCCGGTAGTGCAAATAGCAGCGGTTAATCCTGAACCGGAAAAAAGTCCGGAAGTAACCGCTCCGTCTAACAAAGAAACGGTTTCCGTGAAGAAGACGGAATCGTCTTCGGAATCTTCGGAAAATAAGACCAAGACCGAAGAAAAACCGGAAGTCAAAAAGCCTGAAATCAGAAAGACTAATGAAGTCGAGAAATCGAATTCCAATCAAAATCTAAAAAAAGTAAAAAAATCAGAAACGATTAAAAATGCCAAGGCTGAGCCGAAGACCAGTGAAGAAGTCGTTCCGGTTGTGGCTCAGAAGGAAACTGATAAGGAATCATCGTCTAATAAGTCGACTTCACGCTTTCGTCGTCAACCGTCCTTCTCAAATAAAATGAAGGGCACCATCGTGGCCGAATTCCCGAAGCGTCTGGTGATTAAATATCAGGCCGGGATTTCCCGGGATCCATTTGCTTCTCTAATTGATAAAGAGGCGAACGGCGAAAACGAACCGAATGGTGTGAAAATCCCGGATATCGAAACCTCTCGTTTGGTTGGCGTTCTGGAATCGAGCGAAGGCAAAAATCGCGCCCTTTTGGAAGATGTCGATGGTTATGGTTATATCCTGAAAATTGGGGATAAAGTTAAAAAAGGTTATGTTTCGAATATATATCCTGATAAAGCATTGTTCCAACTTTTTGAATATGGTTGGAGTCGAACCGTTGCGTTGCGGCTAAATCAAAATTGATGAAAGGCGAAAAAAGATGAAGAATATGAGAAACAGCAAATATTACCGAATTTGTCTTCTGGCAGTTGTTTGTCTGGGCATATTTGGGTTGGCCGTGGCGGAAGAAAAAGATCCGACCAAGCCGATTGAAAATCTTACATTCCAGGGTGCAGAAATAAGGTCGGTCATCAGATTTTTGGCCGATTATGGACAGGTTAATGTCGTTGTAGCCCCGAAGGTTCAGGGAACGGTGACAATTAACTTGAAAAATGTAATGTGGGATCAGGCTCTGGATATTATTGGAGCCACCTATAATCTTTCCGTGGTCAGTGAAAATGCCGGATATATAAGAGTTCTTCCGGCCGATGATTATCGCAAGGAACAATCGGAAATTTCGAAACACCAGTTTGAGCAGTTAAATCAGGTCAAGCTGGATATGAAGATAGTAAGACTGGCCAATACTGCCGCCGATGAAATTATGACTTCGGTCAAATCCCTGCTAACTGATCGCGGTAAAGTTGAGTCTGATGCTCATACCAACGCTTTGATAATACAAGAAGTTCCGGAAAATATGACGACGGTTGAAGCCTTTATAAAAGAACTTGATCGACCCGCCCGGCAGATTAAAATTTCAGCCCAGTTGCTTGAAATCTACTCAACTGAGGGTCTTGATCTCGGTGTCAGCTGGGACGCCTCGGGCACCTATACGCATGATGCCACTCGTTCGATTACTCAAACCGGCGAGCAGAATGGCGATGTGGCCCTGCCGTTTGCCAAATATAACGTCACAGCCACAATGGCCGGCTGGGATCTCAGCGCCACCGTGGCGACGATTTTGTCCGAGGGCAAGGGTAAGCTGATTGCTCATCCGGAAATTACGACCATTGAGAACAAAGAAGCACGGATTCAGATGGGCCAAAAAATTCCAGTCAAGCAATTCGATGAATCCGGTAATGTTGTTATCAAATTTGAAGAGGTCGGAACCATATTAAAGGTTACGCCCCATATTACCGCCGATAATCAGATCCTGATGCACCTTTTACCGGAACGTTCAACGCTTGAATTCGACCCGAACGGTATCATTATTAATACCAATAATGCGGAGACTAATGTTGTCGTTAATAATGGCCAAACAGCTGTAATTGGCGGTCTGACTAAACAGGATGAAAGCACCAGTATTACCGGTATCCCAATTTTGAAAGATATTCCGCTCCTCGGCGCAATTTTCAGATACGAAACCAAATCAACTGAAAATCGCGATCTGGTCATTTTCGTTACGCCGACAATCGTCGAAAACGATTTGGCCGAAGCCGGTCCGTAAAAATAAGTAAAGTCATTGATAGAACCCGCTTTAGAGCGGGTTCTTTTTTTGCTAAATGGTTGGCTAAAATGGCCGATAAATGTACTAAGAAAATTGATTAAACAAATGTGAAATATTTTGCAAAGACAGGAGCAATTATGAAGTCGACAAGAATGATTGTTAGCGCCATTGTACTACCTATGATTGTACTTATGATTTCGCTAATGGGAGGCTGTGATTCCAGCAGTAATGATGGAACTTCAAGTCTGGCTATCAATGTAACGGCCACGCCGACATCCACCACGGTTAATGGAACCAGTATAATTGAAGCGCTAATTACCAGCGATGGTACGGCTTTGGCGGGCAGAGTCATAGTCTTTTCGGTCTCGCCCAATCTGGGAACATTCAGTCAATCGGTTGATACGAGCGGTCTTGATGGTTCGGTAGTGACGACCTTTACGGCCTTATCCGAAGGTACGGCCATTATCAGAGCTTTTTATTCCAGTGCCGTAGTTGATTCGGTTTCTGTAACGATTAGCGACGGTGGTGGAACAACCGGTGGATCGGGTAATCTATCCGGAACTGCCACGCCGACATCTATTCTGGCCAATGGGGTTGACACTTCGGTTGTAGCATTCACAGTTCTGGATGCCTACGGCGATCCGGCCCCGGAATCGACGGTTGTAATTTTGGCCGCCGGTGAAAAATTCCAAGATATTAACGGTGATGGATTGTTCACCAACGGTGTTGATTCAGTCATCTATGATCTCAATGCCAATGGCACCTGGGACGCCGCGGGAAGTATTCCATCAATGGCCTATACCGCCGGAGCGACCGGTATTGCCACAGTCTATTATATATCAGGAACGACCGCATCAACGGTTTATATCCGGGCGACCTGTTTGACTTCCGGCTATGAAGGTTATGAAGAAATTACAATATATACGACGCCGGATGCCCATATTAACAGTATAGTTATGAGTGTTGAGACGAATCATCTGGCGGTTAAAGGAACCGGCGGAATGGAAACGGCGATGCTTTACGCCACCGGCTATGATTATAACGGCAATGCGGTACCTGAGGGACTGCCGATTGATTTCCTTATTACTGATGGTCCTGACCCTGATACTACCCACGGCGAACATTTAGGTAATCTGGAAGGCGTCAATCGCCGAGGACCGTATACGGCCACAACCAACGGTTCCGGCGTAGCTTCCTGTCCGATATCATCGGGTGAAGTATCCGGAACGATTCGCGTTCGTTGTATTTTTGAAGACACGGTAATTTCCGAAGCGACCCAGATTTTGGTTCATGCCGGCCCGCCCGCAAATATTGTTGCCTTTGTTGAAGAATGTAATGTTCAATATTGGGGACTGGTAAATGAGACTAACGATGTTGGCGCTCTTGTTTATGATATTTACAATAATCCATGTACCGATTCTACGGTTGTCTATTTTACATGTTCCGAAGGCGTCATGATGGCTCATCTGGACCCGATTGAAGCCGAGGATGGATTGGCGGCTTCGACCTGGATGTCGTATGGAAATGAGCCCGGCGACAGTGGATTGATATTTGTGGTTGCTGAAACCAACGGAGGAAGCCTCCTTGACACTGTCAGCTTCCTGAATACCTGGTATCCCTATACTATGGTTTTTGATGTCTTCCCAACCAGTATTCCGGCCGATAATAAATCAAAACGATATATGGTTGTTTCGGCTTATGATTTGAATGATCATTATATCACCGATCTTGCGCCGGTTAAACTAAGCGGAGATTTTATTAATTTCACGGATAGAGAAAATTGCGACGGCTGCTATTGTTCGAACGTCTCGGCCAATATGGTGGCCGGTATTCTTGATGAAGATTACTCGATGACCGGTGGCGATGATAATGGCATCGGCGCCGTGGTAATAGTAACCGCTCGCTATCCGGGTTGGGCCAGCGTTTCGCAGGCTGTCAATATAACCACTGGTGCGGCTTACTCTAATAATTGTTCAATCACAGTCAATGGATCAGCCGCGGCTGGGGAAACTCTACCAATTACGGTTTTAATAATGGATCGGGCCGGCAACCCGCTGGGCGATCATAGTATTACCGTGACAGCCTCAGGCGGCGTCGTAACTGCCGGTAGCCAAAGTACGAATTCATACGGCGAAGCGTTTGGATTTACCTGGACCGCTCCGGGAGCCCCAGGTGATTATACTATCGTTGCCAGCGATCTCGATCCGGGTTATGGCGGCATAACACTGACTGCAAGCGTAACAGTCGAATAATAGAAAATTATACTTCTGTTTTGTTTCGAAGAAGTCACCCGGCCTTAACCCGGGTGGCTTTTTTAAATATATCTTTTAAATATTAATTTCTGAATAAGATGTAATTACGACATTAAATTCGTTTATTGACAAAATGAGTTGATCATTCGAAAAGCATCGGGCAGATATTCGATCAGATCGCCCGCAATGACTGAGCGGCTTCCCAGTTCAGCCGAAGCGATATCTCCAGCTAACCCATGAATGAATACGCCGCAAATCGCCGATGATAACGGTGTCATTCCCTGAGCCAGAAAGGAGCCGATGATCCCGGTTAAAACATCACCGGAACCGCCGGTGGCCATTCCTTCATTTCCTGTAGGAGAGAGAAACATCCGTCCGTCGCCGTCGACAACCATAGTTGGCGAGCCTTTGAGAACGATAACGGCATTATATTTATTGGCATATTTTACGGCCAGAATAGACCGCGTCAAGATATCCTCGGGCAGATCCTCATCGATAATTCTTTTGAACTCTCCGAGATGCGGAGTTAAAACGACTTTGACATGTTCGCCCTCTAAAACTGATTTATCCTTTTCAAAGGCGTTCAAGCCGTCGGCGTCGATAATGGCCGGGCGATTCAGGCTGTTTATCAAACGCTGGATTAAATCGACAGTTTCATGATGCCTCCCCAGGCCGGGACCGATGATCGTGGCATCACTACCAGAGATTTTTTTTCTGATTTCGCCCAATCCGCGCGTGGCCAAAACTCCCTTGCGAGCGACATCAGGCAAGGGATAGGTCATTGCTTCGGTAAGTTTTATTTCCAGAATCTGATTAATACTGGCCGGGCATCCAACGGTCACAAGGCCAACGCCGGAGCGAGCCGAAGCTTTGGCGCTCAGAACCGCCGCACCGGTCAGGCCGATAGAACCGGCCAATATAAAGAGCCGTCCGAAGTCGCCTTTGTAACCGTCCGGTTTGCGGGCTGGCAATAATGAATAGACGATTTCATAGGTTATCAAGTTTTCTTTGATTTCAAATGATTCGATAACCTCATCGGGGACGCCAATCGGGACTATTTCGACATATCCTGATAATTCCCGTCCCGGTGAAAAGTAGAGCCCAATTTTGGGAAGGGCAAGAGTAAAGGTGTATGCGGCATGAATAACCACTCCTTCGTGTTTCCCGGAATCGACATTTAATCCTGACGGACAATCAATGGCAATAATTTCAACCGACTGGGAATTCATATATTCGATAAAATCACTGAGAAGGCCGCGCGGTGAACCGGTAAACCCGGTCCCAAAAACGCCATCGATAATATAATCCGTCTCCAACTTTTCCGGAAGTTGCTCAATGGAGTCAATAGCATGTATTTCTATACCGAGATCGCTGGCTCGATTAAAATTAAGACGGGCGTCCTCGGATAAATTATCCGAGGGAGACGGATAATAAATAACAACTTTTGAACCGTACTGATGCAGATAGCGGCCGACCACGAATCCATCACCGCCGTTATTGCCTTTCCCGCAAAATATTGTAAACTGTCGCTCTGGATTTTCGGCCAGAATAATTTTTCGGATTCTTTCAGCAATCCCGCGGCCGGCGTTTTCCATCAGTTTTGGTCCGGGAATTATTCCATTTTCAATCGTATCCCTATCTATCGATCGCATCAATTGAGCCGTGACCAGCTTCATTGCAGTCCCTCGCTATCTTAAAATTTCTCAAATGCCGAAACTATTCGAGCGCATGTTTTAAAACTTCGCTGACATCCGAGACAAAGCGGAATTTAACCCCTTTTTTAATTTCAATCGGGATTTCGCTTAAATCCTTCTTATTATCAGCCGGGATAATGACCAGTTTTATTCCCGCTCGGTAGGCGGCCAGTAATTTTTCTTTTAATCCGCCAATCGGCAGAACATCGCCACTAAGAGTAATTTCGCCGGTCATGGCTACCTGCGGTTTGACCTGGCGTCCCGAAAGCAGTGAAGCCAGAGCGGTGGCGATAGTGATGCCGGCCGAGGGTCCGTCTTTGGGGGTGGCACCCGATGGAACATGAATATGGATTTCCTTATTATCGCAGGCGTCTGATTTTATCCCGATCTTTTTACAATTAGTACGCACATAAGAAAGTGCCGCCATCGCCGATTCTTTCATAACTTCGCCCAAATGTCCGGTTAAGGTCAATTTCTCCTTACCCTGCATAATAGTGGCTTCGATATATAAAATTTCACCGCCAGCGGAGGTCCAGGCCAGTCCGGGAACGACGCCTATCCGGCCTTTGCGGGAAACCATTTTTTCGGAAAACTGTTGCGGTCCCAGATAATTGTTGACCGTATTTTTCTGAATGATGTATTTGCTTCGGGAGCCGGAGGCAATCTTGCGGGCAACCTTACGGCAAACAGCCGCAATCTCCCGTTCCAGATTACGCAGTCCCGATTCACGAGTGTATCCGTTTATCATTTCGAGAATGGCGGTATCATTGAATTTCAAACGGCTTTTGGTCAAACCATGATTGTCCAGCTGTTTTGGGATTAGGTGCTGTTTGGCTATCTGAGTCTTTTCCATATCGGTATATCCGGGGATTCTGATTATTTCCATACGATCGCGAAGGACAGCCGGTATTGGGTCAAGTAGATTGGCCGTTGTAATGAACATCACTTTTGATAAATCGAAGGGCACCTCAAGATAATGATCGGAGAAAGTATCGTTCTGTTCCGGATCAAGAACTTCGAGTAAGGCGCTGGCGGGATCGCCGCGAAAATCGACGCCGATTTTATCGACCTCATCAAGCATTATAACCGGATTATTAGAGCCGGCCCGTTTCAGGCTTTGGATAATACGTCCCGGCAGGGCGCCGATATATGTCCGACGGTGGCCCCTGATTTCGGCCTCATCTCTCATGCCGCCTAACGAAATCCGCTCAAAAGAGCGTCCCATGGCCCGAGCGATAGAGCGTCCCAGAGAGGTTTTACCGACGCCAGGAGGACCAACAAAACAGAGAATAGGACCCTTGACATCACTTTTCAATTTCCTGACGGCGAGATATTCCAGAATACGGTCTTTTACTTTTTCAAGATCGTAATGATCCTCATCAAGAATCACTTTTGATTTTTTAATGTTGAGATTGTCCGCAGTCGATTTTGACCAGGGTATTTCCACCAGCCAATCAAGATATGTCCGGGAAACAGTATATTCCGCTGAGGCGGGATTCATTCGGGAAAGGCGATCAAGTTCTTTTCGCGCCGCTTCCTCGGCCAGCTTAGGCATCTTAGCGTTATTTATCTTTTCACCGAATTCATCGATTTCAGCCCGGTCGTCTTTTTCGCCCAATTCTTTTCGAATAGCCTTCAGTTGTTCCCGAAGAATAAACTCGCGCTGCATTCGGCCGACCTCAGACTGAGCATCGTTTTTAATCTTTTTGGAGATTTCCAGGACTTCAATCTCTTTACTAATAATGGTTAACAGAACTTCCATGCGTTTGTAAACATTGGGTTCCTCGATAATCATCTGTTTTTCATCTATCGAAATAGATAGATTAGAGGCTATCAAATCGGCCAGTTTGGAGGGAGTCTCCTGATTAATGGCGGAAATATATAGTTCCTCCGACAAATTGGGGGAGAGATCAATAACTGTCTTGAGAACATCAATTAAATTGCGTTGAAGTGCTTCGACTTTTACCGAACTACTGGTGATATCGGGTATTTCTTCGACCCGAGCGCTTAAGTAAGGCTTGGTTGAGACAATTTTATTAATCCTAATTCGAGATAATCCCTGTACCAGAAATCGAACCGTTCCATCGGGAAAGCGAAGCATTTTAAGAATGTTTCCAGAAGCTCCAATGGTGTGAATATCATCCGGTCCGGGGTTTTCCATATTCTGGTCCTTTTGTAGAAATATCCCGACCGTACTGCCCCGCATCAGGGCATCATCAATCAATCTTGCTTTCTGTGGCTCGTTAGCGATAAGCGGGACTATCAAGTGCGGAAAAACGACCATTCCCTTGACTGGCAGAATCGGCACCGGTTTGTTTAACGCGATCTTTTGTTTTTTTACCTGTTCTATTAATTTATGCATAATTTACCTCTATATCAAATATCGGCTTATGAAACACATTCTAAACATTAAAGCGGAAGAGTATCACATCGCCGTCCTGAACGACATATTCC
>JBDRRI010000025.1:0-5410 GCA_043825815.1 Candidatus Zixiibacteriota bacterium | reverse complement strand
TAATTCAATCGGCGTCGGTTGCTCAATTAGATCCGCCTCGAGTTTATTGAGATAAAAGAACATCTTTTCGGCGATTTCCATTGTCCACCCGCCATTGACATCAAACCGAAAGAGCTTACTCGATATTCCTGAAAGTCGTCTTAGCAATTCCTCATCATTTTCCGAACCAAGCTTTATCTTAATTATTGAATAAGGCAAATTCTTAATCTCGGCAAGTATCTTATCCGGCTCATTGATACTGACCGTAAACGAAGTTTTTATTTTCGAGGGTGTCCTTAATCCAGCCAGTTCCCATGGATAATTTTCTGTTTTGCCTGAAATTCTATTAATCAAGGCTGACACTATCGCCGATTTGGAAATCGGATTGATGGCACTGAAATCGATTTCATCTATCTGCTCGACTCTCGTTATATCAACATCTTGGGTTTTATTGCAAACCAGATGCAAGTCATTAATGATATCTTTTTCCTTCGGTCCATAGTGCACCGATCCTGCCGCCTCGCCAAAGTATTGGCTATCAATCTCGACAAAATAGTTTTTTTTAATATCAGCGAAACCGCCGGATACAGCGAAACGCTTCTTAAGCGGAAGATCCAGCGGGAAAATTCGGATATCTATGGAAGCACCCTCCGCGCCTCGGTATAAGAATCATATAAATCCTTGCGGAAATCAGGATCAGCAGGATTCAATGAGTTGACCTGCACGCCCCCCTCGCCCAGCGAGGCATGGATAATTTTATTCTTCCCCATAGCAATTACAACATGACCGGGAAAGAAAATCAGATCACCCGGTTTTATCTCATCCCGCTTGATTCTCACTCCAACCGTCCGTTGATCTTTGCTATCTCTGGGAAATTCAAATCCATATCTTTTATAAGCCATCTGTACTAACCCGGAGCAATCAAACCCGAACGGCGTTATCCCGCCCCATAGATATGGTACTCCAAGAAATTTATTGGCCTCTTTGACTATATGATTTCCATTAATCTTGCCACCCTGGAGTTTACTGAGCACCTCTATATTTTTCATTGAAATTTTGAATTTGTTGCCATCAGGTGCATGAAATAGCGCCATTTTTTCCCGCGTCCGCGAGACAAATAGCCGCGTTCCATAAAATAAAAACTGTGGTATGGGAGAATTAAAACTGTTATCCAAAGGATGCACTTTCGCCGTTGGAGAAACAACCTGATAATTCAAATCATTTTGATATCCCCTCCACTCCGATTTACTAATTAAACGAATCGCTTTTTCATCAACCCATCCACAATACCCGTCATTTTGCGTGGCGCTAAGATATCCGTTCTTTAAATCGCCAACAACAATCGGCTCGCCCAATAACAATTGCGATTTCCGCTCGGCTCTGAAACCGGGTTCGGTTCGCAGGTCGGTCAGATTCCTTATAACAATACCGTATTTCATAATTATAATTTACTGGAAAAAGCGATAAGAATTCAACAAAAATAATAACGGCCATATTAAAGTCTGACCTTCTCAAATGCATAATATTTATTGACAACGGCGACTTATCCCATATTTTAGACTGGTAAGGTATTTCAATATAACGTCATATAGATTTTGGCGATATTATAAAAATTGACTTATAATTGTGTAAATTATGATTTTACATGCCAATAAATAATAGACAAAACAATAAAAAATCAAACATTTCATATATATGGGAGAGATTTCATGAAATTCTCAAAGCTTTTTTCTGTTGCATTTTTGTTAACCATTCTGATTTCCTCGGTAGCGTTCGCTCAAATTTCAGAATATATCACCTATCAGGGTATTTTGCTCGACAGTGAAGGCAATCCGGTCGCAGATGGAACGCACTCAATTAGCTTTTCCATCTGGAACGATCCAACCTCGACCAGTATTTCGGATCAACTATGGACCAGCGGTTTCCAGTCGGTAACCTCGGAAAATGGCCTGATCTCATATAATCTTGGTCAAAATGTCTTTATCCAGAATAGTATCTTCGCCGATGGTCAGCCTCGCTATCTCGGTATCACCGTCGGGACGGATTCGGAAATTTCTCCCCGAATTAGAATTGGTGCCTCCGGTGTAGCGATGCATGCAATATATGCTGATTCTCTTAATAGCGATATGTTTGTCAAAAAGTCCGGCGATACATTATCCAGCAACTTCTTATTTGCGCCCGATGGCCTTGGTGGCCAATTATGGATCGGGTCGGACTATGCCAATCTATCACTACAAGATAATGGAGAAACTCGAACGTATATCTACGGTGATTATTACGGCGAAGTACTTTTATACAATTCCGATAATGTGAGAACTGCCAAAATCAACGCCAGTTCGACAGGAGGCGGCGAAGTTAACCTAAGAGATGCCAATGGCGATACTCAGATTAATTTAAAGGCTAATACTTCCGACGGCGATGGTATGGTCCAACTCCCCGACAGCGCCATTAATGCCGAAGAAATCCTCAACGAAGCGGGATTGGCATACGGCCAAAGTTCAGTGGCGGTGGGACTAATCCAAGGAACCATGAGGAATGTTGCAATAACCAATATTACATTACCGACCGCCGGTTATGTTCATGCCATAGGCAACTGTCATATTGGTTTATATGGTGAGGGGTATATTCTTGGCTTTGCTCAGATTGATACAGCAACGGGAGGATCATTAAATGCAAATTATACATTGTTTGGAGGCCTCGATCTAACATCAAGTATTGGCTTAAGACTACCTGTTATCGCACAAAATGTTTATTACATGGAAGCGGGCTTTCATCAAATCAGCCTTGAAATGATGGCATCAAATAGTAATGATGTCGGGACATCAATAGATGCCTATTCAGGAAAAATAACTCTTACATTTTTCCCATCCGCCTATGGTCCGGTTACCGGCGCTACAAAATCAGCCACCGAAGCGGCTCAATTTGAAGATGTAACAACGGTTGAGGTTGAACTTCCCGAAGGCGATACCGAAACAATATACGAAGTAGATCTCCGCCAATTGGAACTAAAGGCCAAACAGAAACGGATCGAGGCCCTCGAAGCCGAACTGGAACTACGCAATGCTCAGGAAGCGGCTCGAGGGGAGCACCAATGATGAAGAGACTTTTGCTTATATTGATTTCAATGCTGTTCGTTATTCAATTTTGTCCAGTGTGTGTCGCTGATGATGAAGCCGGTGAACAGATCAAATGGCAGGTGATAACGGCGGGAGGGACATTCGAGGGTGAATCGGAAAACTATCAAGTAAAAAGTACCCTGTCTCAAACTGCCGTTGGAGCGGCCAAATCAAACGATTATATCATGCGGCACGGTTTCTGGCAATATTCCCTTGTTAGCGAAAACGGTTGTTGCCATGAGCCGGGTGATGCAAACAATAACGGTGCGGTAAATATTCTGGATATAACTTTCACGATTGCATATTTATATAAGGGAGGACCGGAGCCGGTCTGTATGGATCAAGCCGATGCCAGCGGCAATAATAGAATAAACATTCTCGATATAACATATACAATAGCCTATTTACTTCACGGTGGATCGGCCCCCATTTGCGGTACCACCGGAATATAGTAGAAATCAAAGTAAAAACCCGGTAGGTTTGTGAACCTGCCGGGCAAATCTATTAATAATAATAAGCGTGAGCAAGCCTAATGCAATTTCCACCCTGCCATTAATTATATAGCAGGCTAAGCTCAATATTAAACACTGATTCGGTTTCGCTTTGGATCATTATTAGGCGATCACCTTCAATAGCATTTCTGCCTAAATAAAATTTTTCTTCAAAAGGCATCTCATAAGGCTCACAAAAATCGGTTCCAATATATCGCGATACTATATTGGCCAGCGCTATAACTCGTACCAGTTGATCGGAGGAAATGGCTGCATTAAGCTTGCATTCGTGATGACCGGCCACAGCGGCCACAATATTTTGAGGCAAATTCCATTTACTTAAAAGGGCGGCGCCGAATTCTGTATGGTCAAAGCCCAGTTCTTTTCGTTCGGCCGCCAAAAAGCCTAATCTGGAGATATTGTCAAGACTATCGATAAGTTTGGTATATACGCGAGGTGTGATTTTTAGTAAAATAAGCTTTCCAATATCATGCAATAACCCCGCCAAATAGGCCTCTTCTTTATCCAAGGTTGTAAGATTTTGAGCTATTATTCGGGAGGCAATAGCGCTTGAAAACGAATGATGCCATAATTGAGTGGCGATTTTGCCATGCCCGCAATCCGTAAACATTTGATATGTGGAGGCGGTAATAATAATTGATTTCAACTGGTTAAATCCCAAAGTTTTAACGGCTTCCTGAAGGCTGGAAACTCTTTGAATACGGGCAAAGACCGGGGAGTTGGACATCCGTAGAATTTTGGCCGAAATTGACTGATCCGAAGAAATACTGTTAGATATCTCGGAAATTTTCGAATCGACGTCTGAAGCAAGCTTTATGGCTTTATTTAGAATAGCCGGCGGCGAGGGTAGGTCACCCACTTTTTCTATAATTTTATCGATCGTGCGCGCCTGAATTTCATAATCGCTATCCATGAAAAGGACCTCTTTCCAAAGTAATTCTAACTGGTGCCAACGCACTGATGTAATAATCTGATGCTTTCACGCTGCTGTAAGGACTGATGCCTACACATAAATTATAATATAAATATATTATCGACCGTTTTTTTGAAAAATAAAGTGGTTTTATAGGTCGTTTTTTCATATGCCATCGAGAATACCAAAGAAAAACCCGGCCAACTCATTGTTTGCCGGGTTAATATTGCAATAATTAAACAATATTTCTACTTCAACAGATCTTTCGTCATATGTTCTACTCTACCGAGAGCTTTCTTGATATTCTCAATCGAGTTGGCATACGAAAACCGAAGATATCCCTCGCCGAATTTCCCAAACGAGGTTCCCGCCAAAGCCGCCACTCCGTACTTTTCAAGCAACAGCGTCTCCAGCTCTTTCGATGTCTTACCCAACGCTTTCACATTCGGGAAAACATAAAAGGCTCCAATCGGCTTTTTGCAGGTTATCCCCTCAATCGCATTTAAACCGTCGACAATCACATCGCGGCGCTTTTCGAACTGAGCCACCATCTTGTAGGCGTCATCCTGCTGGCCGGTGATTGCCTCGCCCAGCGCTCTCTGCGAAAAGGCCGAGACGCATGAATTGGAATTGGTCTGCAGACGGGTCACATGCGCCGCCAAGGTTTCTTCCATCACGCCATATCCCAACCGCCAGCCGGTCATCGCGTAAGTTTTCGACATCCCGTCAAGAATAATTGTCCGCTCCTGAGCGCCGGGAAATTGGGTCAGCGATTCGAATTTGGCACCGTAGATAATCCGTGAATAGATTTCATCGGAGAGAATCCAGATGTCATTCTCGACCGCAATTTTGGCAATTTCTTTGAGATCATCGTGCGTCAGCACCCCGCC
>JBDRRI010000024.1:0-17863 GCA_043825815.1 Candidatus Zixiibacteriota bacterium | reverse complement strand
CTTTTAAAATAAACGTATAATTGCCGGCAGTATCGGGGGTAAAACAGATATTGGTGCCGTTATAAGTCCCAACCGATGTAATTAGGGCGCATTCGCTTAGATTATTATTGAGGTCGGAGCATGAGACCGGCCAGCAAATTTCAGTCGGAGAACACTGAAAATAAGATTGGTCGGTGCCGGCATTGGCAACCGGGGCGTTATTTCGACTATAAAAAATAACTACCGTGTCATAATCGGTCGCCCCGCAACTATCGGTCGCTTTAAATACAAATTCATAATTCATGGTCGTTGTGGGTGTAAAACAGAATTGCGAACCGGTTAGAGTTCCCGGACCGGTTATCTTCTGCACCGTCATAAGATTGCCATCAACATCGCCATAACTGATCGTCCAGCATATCTGAGCGGGCGTGCACTGCCAGATGGTCTGATCGATGCCACCGTCAACGGTTGGCGGACTGTTGAGGCAAACCGGGAAAACATAGTAAGCGGATGATGGAGCATGGGGCGGCGAGGATACGGTTGCTTGACCATCTGAGGCCGTAATATAATAATATATACTGTCGGCGTCGCACGGTATGGATGCACCTGGAATTGTATAGCAGTAAGTGCTATCCGTGCGGTTCATGGTCACCGATGTATAAGAAGCCGTCGGTGAATTTCTGTAGAACAACCTGACTATCAGGTCTTCCTGAGGCGTATCAAGATCGGTAACATTAACGCAAATTTCAACATCGGCATCCCATCTCTGGCAGGTAGTGTCAAGAGAAGTAGTCGGCGGAGTTCTATTGATATTGGGAGTATCGGTCTCCTGACAGGAATCAATATCGCATGGTCCGCAGTCGCCGTATTGATCTTTACGGCAAATTTGGACCGTATGCCATTCACCGTTTTGAAGCGTATCGGGGCTATCATAACAGATAAGGTAGCGACTACAAAGCCGATATTTAATTGTTTCGTAAATTTGAGCGATATCATTACCGGTCGGGGCATGATAATACGTGCCTCCGGTGGCCGCGGCCAAATCAATTAAATATTGAGGATCAAATGAGGAGCCCAGACTAATAGTATATATCGGGACCCCGCCACTATTGGCCAAATTGGTTATTAGGGTAGAGTCATCGGTCCAGCCTTCAGGATCCGGCGTTCCCCACCACCACCAGATCGGTGGATTTCCTATCCAAAGACCATCGGGGGTACCAGCGCCGCCGCATAATTGACTATAATTTTCCATTCCATCGGTCAAGGCGATAACGGCCTTACTGCCCACCTCGGGAATCGTCAAGTCGACACCCTTCCAAATACCGTCGAATACGGCAGTATTGCCCTGAGCCGACATAGTATTAATCGAATCGATAAGAATGGCCGTATCCGAAGTAAAATCAACGAGGACATTATAACAACTGGAAAATTCAATTAGAGCTACGCGGTCATAGATATCCATAGACCTAACAAAAGCTCGAGCGGCCGCCTTGGCAGCGCCGATTTTATTGTTGTCATTCATACTCCCACTAACGTCTATAACCAAAGCCACGGAGGTTACGCAGGAATCAAGAGTCAGTTCTTCAATTGTAAAAGCTGTAATAGTATCATCATCCTGAAAGACACAAAAACTATCGGCGGTCATATTGCCGATTGGATTGCCGTCCTCATCAAGAACCTCAACGAAGGAACATATATTGGGAAACGATGCGCAATCGAGCTGCGATACCACGACCATATCGACAGAATTGGCGGAACTTGATTTGAGATAATCGGATGAGCTTTCGTTATTAGCGGGAATTATAGCTATGGTTTCGAGACTATCCCCAATGTAATATAAATCTCCTTCGGGACCGATAAAATCGGTGGAATCCTGAGCAAAAACATGGGTGCCGAAAAGCAATAATAGAATTAGGCTTAATTTAACGATTGCTTTCATCGAAATACCTCATTCAAATTAAAATTTTTTACAATTAAAGTTTGGTTAATATTCAATCATATAATTAAATCTAAATTTATTTAAATTGATAAATCCTTATTATTGAATGTATAGAAAACAATTTGACACCACTAAACAATGGCACTCCCATCATAAAACTAAATGTAGTAAACTTATCAAACCTTATATTACAGATAGCCTTATCAATTAACAAAGTTTGATAAGTGCACTATTTTGTTAAGACAACAAAGATAAGTACACTTGAAAACTTAATGAAACAATGAAATAATTTTAGTAAAAATTAATATCTTGGTTTGTCCCAAAGCCTTATTAAGGAACATGTTAATTATATAATTTATTTTAATATAAGTCAATGTTTTTTTTGAGCTTCCGTCAATTTTTTATTAAAAAATAGGGTTGGCAGAATCCAATAATTTGAATATTGAGAGTATGCATCTGAGTCCGAATTGTTATTGAATCAATGGCGAGATATTAATATCTCGCCAATTTTTATTGATCGATAAAATTACCCGACGTCTAACACTACACAACCGATTGTCCGACAACAGGAAACACAGGCAATTAACAGTTCTTGGATATCCCCCGGTTCACTTGGCCGATTTTTCGCGTCTTTTCTCAATAACCTCTTCCTTGATACTTTCCGGAAGCGGCTTATAATTCAAAAATTCCATAGAAAAGCTGGCCCGGCCGCTTGACAGCGTTCTTAGGGTCGAAGCATAGCCGAACATTTCTTTGAGCGGAACCGTCCCATTCAACTTTTGCGAGCCTTTGCGGAAACGTCGCAACCGCTCAATTTTCCCGCGGCGACGATTTACATCGGCAATAATATCACCCATATATTCATCGGGCGTATTGATTTCAATTTTCATAATCGGTTCCAGCAGCTGAGGCTTGGTTTTGTGAATGATTTCTTTTATAGCTTGCATGGTACATATACGAAAGGCCATTTCTGATGAATCGACTTCGTGATGCGAGCCATCGAGTAAAACAAACTTCATATCAACCATCGGAAATCCGGCCATAAGTCCTTTTTCCACGGTCTGGATAAATCCTTTTTGGACGCCCGGGATATATTCTTTGGGAATATTCCCTCCGGTAACGCGGTTGACAAACTCAATCCCTTCGCCCGGATTTGGCTCCAATCGAAACTCAATATGAGCAAACTGTCCCTTACCACCGGTTTGCTTTTTATACCGGTAATTGTGCCGATATTCGGCGGTAATGGTTTCGCGGAAAGCAACGGCGGGCTCGCCGACTTTGACATTGACTTTGTGCTCGGTTTTCAATCGATCGACAATAACTTCAAGGTGCAATTCACCCATTCCGGAAATAATTGTCTCCTCGGTTTCCTCGTCGAATTTGGCCGTAAACGAGGGATCTTCGAGGGCTATTTTATTGAGGGCCATGCCCAGCCGGTCTCTATCTTTTTTATCTTCCGGTTCAATCTGCAAATCTAAAACAGTTTCGGGATAATGAATATTTTCAAGCAGAATTGGCGCATCTTCGGCGCACAGAGTGTCGCCGGTAACGGTCGATTTCAGACCAATCAGGGCCGCAATATCGCCTGCCGCAACATCGGTCAACTCTTTGCGTTCACCGGCATGAATGCGCATAATTCGGCCGACTCGCTCCCGTTTGTCTTGAGTCGAATTATAAACATAACTTCCAGCCTTAATCTCGCCGGAATAAACCCGGATAAAAGTCTGCTGACCGACATACGGATCATTGATAATCTTAAAAGCAAGAGCCGCAAAAGGATGATTGGTCCCCGGCTTGCGGGACATGGTAATTTCCGGGTCATCAATATCGACACCGCTAACAATACCGCGATCAATCGGTGAGGGCAGATAATCGACGACAGCATCGAGCAATAACTGGACGCCTTTATTTTTAAATGCGGAACCGCAAAAGACCGGCGTGATGCAAATTCCCAGGACGGCGTGACGGGCGGCATGCATAATATCATCAATTGTAATTTCTTCCTCATTCAGAAATTTCTCCATCAGCGCGTCATCGAAATCTGCCAGTTTTGTAACCAGATTTTCATGAAGCTCCTTCGCTTTGGGAAGATATTCGTTGGGAATATCCTTTTCGACCCGTTGCAGACGATCATAGAAAGTCGCTTTCATTTTAACCAGATCAATTATCCCTTCGAAATGCTCCTCTTCCCCAATTGGCATCTGAAATGGAATTGCATTGGCGCCCAACATTTCATTCATCATCTCGATAGTATGAAACATATCGGCCCCGGCGCGGTCCATTTTATTAACGAAAGCAATCCGCGGAACTTTATACCGGTCGGCTTGATGCCAGACCGTCTCACTCTGAGGTTCAACTCCGCCAACGGCGCAAAACACCATGGCGATGCCATCGAGAACCCGAAGCGACCGCTCAACCTCGAGCGTGAAATCGATATGTCCCGGGGTATCAATTATATTAATTTTATGTCCGTTCCAATCGGTGGTAATGGCGGCGGAAGAAATAGTTATTCCCCGTTCCTGTTCCTGTTTCATGAAATCCATCACCGCCTGTCCGTTATGCACTTCACCCAATTTGTGAATCATTCCAGTGAAAAAGAGGATTCGTTCTGTCGTCGTGGTTTTTCCGGCATCGATATGAGCGACAATACCGATATTTCTAATCTTATGAATTCTAGCCTGGTCCATTATATCCTTACCTAATTAAGTTTCATTAAATACGCGAATCATATGGAGACCGGCGAAGATAATCATTAATATAGATTCGTCAAGCGGTTTTTTTATGCCAAAAACCGATTTAGGTCGATTTTATTTAATTTTGGAGCGAAAATATCGGATTTTATGATAAAAGAACGATAAATATCATTTGATCGACCCCGATAGGACCCTTACAAAGTCATTTGCGCTAATTCGAAAATTATATATATTACTTTAAATAATATAGAGAGATTTATATTACTCCTTTCGTCTGCCTGAATTGAGGCATACCATTAATACCGGAGGGCGTCATGCGCAAAATCAGATTATTTATTTTTGTTTTCTCAGTCGCTATATTTTTCTTACCCTTAATCGGTCATTCCCAGCAAAGCACCTCGGGACCAATACCCCCGCCCGGTATCGATCGGGGACTCCGAGCAGATACCAAATCCCAAGTTGTAATTAGCAATGTCCCATCCTATATCTGGCACCATGGCTGCGGTCCGACTGCGGCGGGAATGGCAATCGGTTATTGGGACCAGTTTTTCCCCTTCCTCGTCGAGGGCGACGCCACCACGCAAACCGTTGGCGCCAATAAAATGATGACGGACGATTCTGAGCAGCCGGGTTGCGGATACCCCAACGCGGATCATTACCAGGATTATTCCTGCCCGATAGATAACGGATCTAATATTTTGCCGGATCAGTCGGAACCGGGTAGCAATCCCCATGCCAATAATTGTCTTGGTGATTTCATGTACACCTCACGAAGCAGTGTGGGAAATGCCTACGGATGGAGCTGGTTTTCGCACGTTTATTCGGCTTTTGTAGGCTATATAAATTTCGTGGCGACGGGGATGGATTTTACGGTCGCCAATTATATTTATGATGATTTCACATTCGAGGATTACAAAAACGAAATCAACAATGGCCGACCGGTCGTGTTATTGGTCGACACTGACGGCAATGGCATCACCGATCATTTTGTAACCGGGATTGGGTATGATGATGTCGATGGTTATTATGGGATATATGACACCTGGGATCACAATCTTCACTGGTATTATTGGCATCAATTAAGCACCGCCTCATGGGGAATTTACGGTGTCACAACCCTGGATTTTGGCATTCCCGGATTGCCTATTTTCGGAGACGATTCGTGCCGCTTTAAAGACACCGACGGTGATGAATTTTACGATGCCGGCGATACCGTGGAGGTGATAATTTTTCTTACCAATTATGGAAGTGACGCCGCCAATGTGAACCTGACGATCTCCTCCGACTACGGAGATATGGAATATTTAACGGAATACAATAATATCGGTTTCGTGGCCGGAGCCGGAAACAAATTCGACAATACAACTACGCCGCTGGTCTATATCGTTCCCGATGTTGAAGAAGCACTATTTACCGATTTCCATATTACGGTTGAGGCGACCAATGAAGAGGTTTCGCAAGTATTTGACTTTGAACAGCAGTTGGGACGAACTGAAATATTGATCGTCGATGATGATCGCGGAGATAATTTCGAGGACATTTATACAAGCGATTTGTACGATCAGGGTAAACCCTCAAAAATCTGGTGCAAGCAAACCGATGGTTCACCAGCGGGTTCTTATCTGAATGAATATAATCGAGTCTTTTGGTTTACAGGTGACAGCGCCGATGATTATTTCACGACCGATGATATCACTGCGATGAAGGATTACCTTGATAACGGCGGGAACCTGTTATTAAGCGGCCAGGGATTGGCGGCGGAACTGCACCAACAAGATTCGGTCTTTTTATATGATTATCTACACGGACTCTATGGTGGATCGATTGATTTTTCAATCCGGCAACTGGGATGCACCGGCACACCTCTGGGGGACGACCTTGATCTGTACCTTGGTTCCTGGCATGCCGAGGATCTAGCCGAATCGGTTATTCCGGTTAACGGCGCCGCCGCCGAATTTAAATCGTTATATAATCCAAGCAAAATTACGGCGATTAGTTATTCTGGCAATCATCGCTCAATCCTGTTAACCTGGTGCTATGAACAACTTCAAAAATATTCCACTACCTATACGCCGCGTGATACGGTTATGGCACGAATCTTATCCTTCTTCCCCAAATTCGTCTGCGGCGATATTAACAACAACGGCGCAATAAATATAATCGATATAACTTACCTGATTGCCTATTTATATAAGAGCGGCCCGGCGCCCAAATCGATGTGGGCCGCCGATCCGAACGGAAACGGTGCAATAAATATATTAGATATAACTTATCTGATATCGTTCCTTTACAAGAATGGCCCAGCACCGGTTTGCCTATAAAAACATTTTAAGGCAGTATTAGGCTTTGACTAATATCCAGTCATCCAACAATCTTTTAAGAAGGTTGGTTATTGTTTGAGGATTTTGGCCGCCGTTACGACCGAATTATTTTCGTATCCTTATCGGCCAATTTCAGGATCCTTGCCCTTACTTCTTCCGGTCCCCAATAAAACCATTTTTTTTGGAAGCTGCCTACTCGTGACTTAAGATCCTTATAATCTTAATATTGCATCACGATATATTCTCTCCTGACCGGCAGTTGGGAAATTTTCAGGATAAAATTGTTATCATCAATTCTACGAATATTTTCCTTATTCTTTAAAAATGGTTCCACAGTATAGGGCAGATCCTCAAAAGCCTTGGTTTTATAATGCATCGGAATAATGGCGCGTTTGACGTTGAGTTGATTTACAATACTGTCGGCTTCCGGGCCGGCAATGGTATATTGTCCGCCAACCGGTATCATAAGAATATCAATTTCTCCGATAGCCTTGATCTGATCATCTGCCAGGATCGTTCCGATATCGCCCAAATGCGCCATGCGAATTCCATCAAACTCGAAAACAAAAATGGCATTGAAACGATTATGTCCGGGATTGTGGAATGATGAAACGGTATAGAGCCTGATACCGTCAATGGTTGTGTCAATGGGATTGACAATCTGGCATTGCTTATCAGTACCCCGAAAAACGCGAGGGGATCCGGATAATGCATCGACACTATTATGGTCAATATGTTCATGCGATATGGTAACAAAATCGGCTGTGGTCCCATCGGGAATATGATACCCCTTAAAATTAACCGGATCGATAACTATAGTTGTGCCAATTGAAGTGGTAATTCGGAAAGAAGATTGTCCGAACCATCTGATTTTTATCGACTTTTCGGCATCAGACGACACTCCAATCGAAAAAGGATATATAAATAATATCATTAGATTAATAGAAAGAATGATCTTGTGCTTCATTTTATTCACCTCTTTTATATAAAAAATCCCGTTTAATTGCCTCATAAGTTATAAACAATGAAAGTCACATTAGCTATTGCATAAATGAAATACCAATCCCAACTCGCGAGAGCGATTTGTTATAGTCAACCAGGCTTTCCCCGAATCCGTGCGAGATTCTTATTGTAAAAAAGCTATTCTCGCTTTTGGGTATTGGAATTGAATACATGGCAAAAAATCCGCCCTTACCGGTGGCAATATTACCATATCCTTTAATATGCACCGAATTGTTGTGAGGAAGTTTATAATATAAATTAATGTCATTATAGCCATAGAAATCGGTAATATCGGGGTTGTCGTCACCCTCGGGATCATCGGGAGTTTTCTTGCTTTCCTCGGGCACCCGATAACGGAACTTGAAATATATCAGGAAATTGGCTTTTTGATAATACGGGCATAAATAAAACAGGTTCCAGCTTCGAGAAACCGGAGGTATTTGCCCGTTTGATTCATGCTCAAAACCAAGATCAGCGCCAATTCGGCCGCCTTCATATTTAAACGGTTTAAAGCGATAAAACAGTTCCGGGTTATAGTTTGTTTCTCTAAATGGCGCCGAATTTTCGCTATCATAGGCTTGCCAGAAAGATATCTGGGTATAAGCGAAATATAACCTGGTACCAAAAATCCGGTGTTTGGCACTAACCTGAAAAACCGCCTCAATTTGTTGATTATCATACTCACTCGAATAGGTGAACGGCAACAGGAACATTTCCTTATGCAAGGTTAATCCGGAACCGGAATGTATTCTCTGAAAATCAGCAAATTTTTGACCGGCCAATAGCGGTTGTGCAAGAATTAATAATATCAGGAAAAATAGGCCTCCCACTAAATAATAATAAGATTTATTCATACAGGCACTCCTCCCTTATTGTTTTTAAGGATAAAAATAGATTCCTTAATCAATTTCAACAATAAAAATACGGGGGAAAATTACCGATTATGTTAACGCCAATAATCTCTCGGCATAAGTCGGCGATTTCTGAACTACAATGACCAATGAAATCGCCTTTCTGGCGACGAGCTTTTGTCATTGTTTTGATTGATCCTGAAATAAAACGTTTGAAAAATAAATTGTAATTTGCGATAATAATTGTAGGTTATTATCAATTGTAAACGTATACTTAATAGTTGGAATTAATTTGGGTTCAAATTTTATCGTAGTCTTGTCCTAACCCACAACTCTCCGCTAGAGCTTAATCTCGAATTGATCGCGCAATCGTGCGCAAATAGCTTTTATTCTCAAGTGACCGATGTAATAAAACTCGGTTTTTCGGAATAAACAAATATGGAGTGTAGAATGAATATCTACGTTGGAAATTTGTCGTTTAATACGACTGAAAATCAATTACGCCAGACCTTTGAAAAATTTGGCGCCGTCTCAAGCGTTAGTCTTATAACCGACAGGCAAAGTGGAGAACCGAAAGGTTTTGGATTTGTAGAAATGACGGAACAAGAAAAGGCCACCGAAGCCATTAGCGGTTTAAATGGTCAGGATATGAACGGTCGGACAATTAAAGTAAGCCAGGCAAAACCGCGCATCCAAAGCGGCAATCGCGAAGGCGGTAACGGCTACCGTAAGCTGTACTAATTATAACGGTATGACACTCGCGTCGAATTCGGCGCGAGTCTGATTAATAGAGGAGATCGCCAATTGGCCCGTCTCCTTTTTATTGATATACCTGTAAGTTTATATAGTTTAAAACGCTACCCTAATTATCAGGCGGCGCCCGTTCGCATAACAGCACTGGAGGCATTTGAATTTTGCTGCGATAAGAGATAAGCATTGGGATTGTGGAACATGGCGCCTTCCGGCAACCACTCCCAAAACTCACCCAGGTCCCGGCGTATACAATTTACAAAAAATTGGGGTACTTCATTTGTTTCCTGTTCAAAGAATCGTCTAAATGACCAGTCGTTTAATAAATGTCGGCGTATTTCCTCATAGTATCTGACCCGGCTATATCTTTCCGATGAAAATCCACGGACGACATTTAACCACCTTGGAATAGTCTCACCGTTGGCCATAAACCGGCGCAATATCATTCGTGAAGAATAGGAGTATTTTGTAACATCAATCAGGTAATCGTAAAACTCCGTCCACAAGTAATTTTTCGGCTGTATGTTCATTTGAATATTGCTTAAAAAATGAAATGGGAATGGTATCACCCGATTCGCACGCTGAAATTTCAAATTTAGTTTCGTAGCCTGCCCAAACGCCGAGAGCATGGAATAGGCAGGAAATGCTCCCGGGCTTAGATCCAGAAAACGCTTGGTAAGTTCAAATGATTCCGGTCCCGAGTCGTTATCAAGCCCGAAAATATGATTGGTTTGAACATACGGAATATGGCGCATTATCATATTAACTTGATCCGAAACCAACCTCACTTTATCCATTCCGGTTATTTTCCCGGTCATTGATTTTTTTCCCATTTCAAACCAGGATTCAATCCCCGGTAAAAGAGCCTTGAAACCATTCCGCTTCAGTCGTATTACACGCGGCTCCGAGAGCAACGAAAGAGTCGATTCGGCTATAAAATCAATGCGATCCGGAGGGACAGCTTCTTCTATGGCGTCCATGCAATGATCGAACCGAACTCCAAAATTGGGGTCATGCCAGGCAACGCGAGGGCGTTTTAATTTGCCCAGTAGAAAGCGCAGGTCTTCTTTCATGGTCTCAGTATCCAATGGCTGATACGGTACGGTAGAGTCAATGCAGAAATCACAGGTATAAGGACAACCCAGGCTGCTTAAAAGAGGGACTATTTTGATCAGCGGCGCTTTGCGTAAATTTTGCTCAATGAATTTCCAACGTCGGCTCACGCCCGGCAGTTGATTTGGGTGTTTGTCAGCGGAAAGATGAAGACCAACCGGCCGGTGCCGATTGCAGTCTCGGAAAACTTCAAGAATCAAGGTTTTATCAGTGAAGCCGAGAACATAATCAAAGTACTTCTGGGCGTCCTGCGGATAACAGCGAGCGTGGGGACCACCCAGAGCGGTAACGGCGCCTCGCAACCGAAACAGATTACTAAGCGCATACGACAACAAGGCCGCTTCGGTGAACGAACTAATAAAAACCAAGTCAACATTGGCCGGCAATTCCTTAAGAAGATTCTCCCGGCCGGTATACGTGACCAGGGTAACTTCATTACCTTGTTCTTCGCACCAAGTGGCAATAACCTGAGGCATGATGCTGACAAAATTCGCCCCCATGACACGCATCCAGTTGGTCCGGGTTGGAGCTTTGGCGACAAGATCAATGATTCCGATTTTAAGCTTTCGCATACTATTTATATCTTAAAAGAATTTCCTTAACCCGGTTATCTAACCGCGTCAGATTTGCCACCTTATGTTTTGTGGATTTTTTTCGGATGCGATTCAAACTGCTTGGCGGCTTGGGGTTCTCTATTTTTAATCCCGCCAATGACTCTATTTCTGACCTCCGCCGATGTCATCCCTTCGCGATAAAGAATGCTATCGCTTACCAATTCAGCGGTTACCTTGGAAATTCCCGCATTCATCATAGAGTTTTTTATTTTACTCCTGCTAAACTCTTCCTCTTGCCCCGATCGTTTTATTAATGTTAGCATAATCCTGTCTCCGTTTCTTTATGATTTTTGCTGCAAATATCGGTCCTTAGTAAGTAAGTATTTATCCATCCTTTAAGATTCTACACCTCTATTCCTAAATGCGATTTCGCAATGCCCGAGGCAATCGGCTGACATGCTTTTTCCGGGAGTCCATAATTTTTCTAATGGACCTGTTGTAACAACATCAGTAGCAAAGATATTACATTGCCAAAGAGACCCTTACAAATTCAATATAATTAAATCCGCTTTATGGTCAATCGGCCAAAAGATTGAAAAGGGGATTAATCCCTAAGATTGAGTGATATTATTTCTTCTTGGAGTCATTCTCGTTTATCTGCCGAACCATGCCTTCAGTAAGTGCAAAGCTGGCCACCTCCAACCGGGTATGAAGAGCAAGCTTATCTAATGTGTTATGAACGTGGCTTTTAACTGTATGGACGGCGATATTAAGTTCTCTGGCAATATCTTTATTACTAAGGCCTCGGGAAATGAGATTAACAACCTCATGTTCGCGCGACGTCAGCTTGACCGCTTTTAAAAGTCGATTGGCCTTGCCACTTTGTATAGCATGCTCTACGATTTGAGAAAAGAGCGATCCGGCCAAAGTCGGCGGAAGAACCTTTTTCCCTTCGGCAACCGACCGAATGGTGTATAGAAAATCATCGATTGTGGCGTCTTTGAGAATAAACCCCGCTACGCCGGCCTTAACAAATTCGACAACTTCAGCCTGCACAGGAATTAGATCCATCACTACTATTTCGGCCTTGGGATATTCTTGTCTGATAAGTTCGGCAACTCGTAGGCTGCTTTGGCTTCTTAGGCCTAAATCAAGCATAACCACCTGCGGCTTTATTTTTTTCGCTTTTTCCAGAGCATCACCATTACCGGTTGCTGATACAACTCTTATATCCGGCTGTTCGTTAAGCATGGCGGTGATACCCTCGCGTAGAAGACGATTATCTTCTATCAAAAGGACTCGTATCTTAGTCATTTTATAAGCCTCCGTCATGATTTATTTATTAAAACCAATATAAAATATAATTTTGTAAAACTCTGTCAATAAAAAACCCGCCAAATTCGGAATTGTATAAGCGGCAAGTCGTTTCACGACAAGAAATGGCCGCTCAGGAATTATTTTAGCTTTGAATCATAATAGATTGGGCTTTGGCGAACTTTAAACGTATATATAGGTAGACAATATGTTAACCAGTTGATTGTCTTTCAAGCCTTGTTCTGGCAATTCAATCCTTGAAATACCCTTAATATGGTGACAATGGCGCAATTGCGCGCCAAATCATCTTATCGGCAGTCGCACAGATACATGGACTCCGGTAAGTTTTAAAGGAGATTGTAATGAAACTTTACGTAGGAAATTTAGCTAAAGAGACAACCGAACCGCAACTTCGTGAATCATTTGAGAAATATGGCGATATTGCATCGCTAAGCATTATAATGGACAAAGAAAGCGGAAAATCGAAAGGGTTTGCTTTCGTGGAAATGCCATCCGATGACAATGCCAATAAGGCAATTACCGGTCTTAACGGAAAAGAGCTTTTCGGCAATCTGGTGAAAGTGAACGAGGCCAATAAAAGGTAAGTATTGGATAAATGACAATTAAAATGTCATTTTAATTTTGGGGTCCCGGTTTAAACGGGACTCCAAATAATTAAGTTTATCAAAACTACTTTTCAGCTTAATAATGAAGGAGCATATTATGTCAACAATAGATTGGGTCTATTTCGGATCATTCCTCGGTATATTGGCCGGAATAATTGGCCTTCGCACCAAAAAGACCGTAAAGGTCCTTTCTAATCGAAAAGAAGAACCTTCCAAACCCTCGACAAATGATAAATAGTCAGAATTTTATAATAAAATTTAATTAGAAGGAGAATCATATTATGAATATATATGTTGGAAACCTATCATCCGCAACTTCGAAAATGGAGCTCCGTAAGAAATTTGGTCAATTTGGCGTGGTTGGAATTATTAGCATAAATAAAAAAAATGGCAATACCAAAGGGTATAATTACTGTTTTGTGGAAATGCCAAACGATAATGAAGCATTCCAGGCAATCAAGGAGTTAAATGGAAAAATGATATTCGCCGGTCCGAATGATGGTTACGGCATACTAAAACAATAATAATTACGGAGAAAGGATTCCTGTGATTAAAGATGATGGTTATCAGGATAACGTCTATTCGCTGGTCCCGGCCGGTGGAGAAGGCGCACGGATACGCGCCCGGATTCAGGCATCTTTCGGGGTTTCGGATCCAAAGCAATTCTGCTTCCTGCACGGCAAATGATCAATGTTTAAATTGACTATGGATAGGCTCGGCAAATTACCCCAACGGTACAATTATTGCGGTCACTACCGTGCTTTTGAAAAAATGTCGAAGAAACAGATTGAAAAATGTCAGGTGGAATTATTGGTCAATCGGCCAATTGTGGTACCACGGACGCCATTTACCTGTCACTCAATCAAATAGTGGCACGTGATCCCAATGCTTACGTGGCTATATTTCCGTCTGATCATTATGTCAGGCCGGAAGCCACATTTATAAATTCAATCCGGCGCCCATTGAATTGAGCGCCCTTATCCCTAACCGACTAATATTAATAGGCGCTTCGCCGGATAAAATGGAATCTGAATGCGGTTGGATTGTACCGGGAGCCACGGTTGCACGTTATGGAGGAAATCTGCTAAGTGCAGTGGCCGCCTTCAAGGAGAAGCCCCGCGCAAATGAAATCAACCGCATTCAGAAGGCCGGCGGTCTGAGGAGTACTTTTATAATTATCGGAAAAGTAAAGACATTTTTTGCTTTGGGAACGAATTGGATTCCAAAAGTAATAAACGAGTTTTATCGGTACCAGTCGACCGTTGACACTGGCGAAGAAAACATGGCTATTGAATCCTTATTGGAATCGATAAAGATCGGTGATTTTTCTAATGATGTTCTTCGGCAAGTTCCAATCTGCCTGGCGGTATTTCGGCTCAATGATTTGCATTGGAGCAAATTGGGACGACCGGAGCACATAAAGATGGGAGTTCTTGGACAGAAATTTGATCGTGAACAAAGCCGATTGTGAGTATTGTGAGTTGAGACTATAAAGTCATCCAAAAACGGACATAGATTTAAACTAGTCTGTTTCTGATTCCGGTTCAGGCTCGATATTGGTTGTTGCCCAGTTCTTTATAGTCTGTTTTTGAGAGTCGCCTAATTTTGCCTCGCTATGCATAATTAAATATATTGGCAAAGGCATATCATTACCCTCAATCTCATCAATTATCTCTTCTTTTAGCTTGGCCTTCTTTTGATCCGAGAAACTTAGCCATTCCGAGAAATTTAACTTATGCCGTCCCTCTTCAACATCGCTGGCCACCAGCCACGAAACCGGGGCGATTCGACTGTATATCGGCCATTTGGTTTGATAAGAATGACAATCATAGCAGGAGTTTTCCAGAATTTGTTTAACCTCGGGGGGAGCATCGATTGCCAATGTGGCGTCAATTGAAGGTTTTGCCATATCCACGGGGATAAATTGAATCAGAATAAGCAGTATTACCAAACCGAGCAATCCGAATTTTACTTTTTTCATCAAACCGTTCCTCCAGTCTTTATAAAACTTAAAACATATACAATTTATTCTGCGGAATCGGCGGCCACGTTGTTTCCGTTGCAAAGATTGCAATTTTCATAAAAATTGTCAATATAAACCGCTAACCGTTGTTATATTTATTCGTCTCGCGCTACATTAATAGTGATATAGAATTATGAATTAATAAGTGACAATAAATTGTAATTTTGATAAAAAATATTTATATAAAAATGAGGAGTGAATAATGCTTCAAATTTCACCAATAGATTGCTTGAACAAGTCCAATTTTAATCCAATTATTTTTAAATCAATCGCATTTTTTATTATTTTCTTTAGCTTTATATTTCATATTTGTCAATCTTCGGAAATGATTAATATAAAAGACGGGTTTATTCAAATAAACAATATCAATATTTATTATAAAACGATGGGCTCAGGACCGCCGATTTTTATCCTCCATGGGGGGCCCGGAGACGCCCATGATACGATGCTACAGTTTAAGAAGCTGGCCGATCAATATAAATTGATATTCTACGATCAGAGAGCGGCGGGACGATCCTCGGGAGACGAAGATACAGCCGCCCAGGCAGTTGATAATTTCATTGAGGACTTGGAGCAGTTGCGGTTAAAATTGGCGCCTGAAAAGATTGATATAATCGCCGGTTCCTGGGGGGCAATGCTGGCTATGAATTATGCTTTTAAATATTCCGAGAATATCAATTCGCTGGTTTTGGTATCCAGTATGGGAATCAGTTCCGACTATTTGGCTTTATACCGCGCTAATATCGCCCGGAATCGGACCCGCGAGGATAGTATTGCTATTGAGCAGATAGCCAAATCTGATGAGGTCAAAAACAACGATCTGGAGGCTATTGAAAAATACTGGAGGCTCTATTTTAAGGCCTACTGTTATAATCCAACATACGCCGATAGCATTACTCTCTGGATACGGGATACTACCTATCACGAAGTTGAGGGAAGATACAACAGGCTCTGGGAGTACTTTCGGAATTACGACATTCGGGATAAGTTATCAAGCATATCCTGCCCGACCTTAATACTTTATGGCGATTATGATCCGACTCCATTTGAATATATTCAGCCAATTGATGATAGTATTCCAAACTCAGAACTGGTCATAATCGAAGAGGCCGGCCATTGGCTTTGGGTCGAGGCTCCCGATAAGATTATGCCAATAATCAGAGATTTTTTGAAAAACAAATAATTTTGCATTAACCCGCGCGCTTATTTGATTGGCTCTTTTGAGCCGTTCGGATTAATCAGATAATATTTGCCTTTTTCCCACAACAACGCCTGAAGACCGTTCAGCTCATCGAATGGAATATCAATGGCGATTATTTTATTATCATATAACCCGCTAATTTTATCGACTTCGGAATGTCCCACCACAATTGTATTGACTTTGTAGAAGGCCAAAAGGGTATCGACGCCAGCCATGCTTATTTGAGCGTAACGATTTTCCATTTCATAATGATAGCCGCGATACCAAAACGGCCCATTACTTCCAAAAAGCATTCGGGCGGTACTGTCAAAGGCTATTTGCGATGATCTCAAATTTAGTTTAACGCGAACAGCATTATTTAGTTTATGAATGTCCCAATCACCGGCTATAATTTCCGGAGCGAGGCCGCCATGGACGAATAAAATATCATTGATTTTAACGGCGGTCGGTTTGGTTTTCAGCCATCGACCCAGCTCCATATCGGGACCGTACAGATCTAAATGGTCTATCCGAGATTGGCGGACAATTCCCCTCAAATATTTTTCATTAATATATCGATTGTCATTTTGCATTATCATCAATTCATGATTACCGAGAATAAAATGCACCGCTCCCCCGTTCCGCTCTGCCTGGATTTCCAAACGATAAACCAGCCAGAGAGATTCGGTGACCATATCCCCCCGGTCAAATATGTCACCGTCAATTACAAGATGTCCGTCGCCATAAATCCAGTTTTGGTTTTTATCAATTACTCCGGCTTTTTGAAGAATATCAACCAGATATTCATATTCGCCGTGAATATCGCTGACGGCAATGATTTTGGAGACATTAATAAACGAATCGGGCTCAATATGATGCCGGCCAACCGGAATTTCATACTCAAGATTGGTATCGCGGCAAAAACCGTCAAACCGGATCGTATCGGGATTAATGAAAGTCTGACTGTCGATGATATTTTCACAGAGATAAAAGACCAGCGCGGCGCTATCGTTTTTCCAGAAAATATGGGGACCATCGGTATAGTCTATCATTATTGAGGAGGTATCGGTATCGTCAGCATGAGCAATTATGGCAAAGCAGTACAATAAAAAGATTATCAGAATGATTCGTGTCGATCTCATATATCTCCCGTTAAATTAAACCTGAATCTAATCTATTGACAGTGTTGGTATTACCTATTTCAATTGCCAGCAACATATCCCGAATGTAGCGAAATAGCCAAATATGTCAATAGGATTATCGCGCAATCAGAATGCGTTCGGATGTACAAAAAAGCATCTATTGTTTTTCGCCGTGGTCGGCTCACAAAATTGGGTTTGTTTTGCATATTTTACATTTTTTCATTGTACCTCTTTTGGAGTAAATTTGTAATTTCAGGGATCGGGTTTCTTCGATCGCTATCGCGACCGTCGGAACGCCGACCGACAGGGTTGAATCCGTGATTTTGTGAAATTTCCTCATAATTCATAATCGTTAAACCGTTTACAGTAAATTGGT
>JBDRRI010000023.1:0-6310 GCA_043825815.1 Candidatus Zixiibacteriota bacterium | reverse complement strand
CAAAAAAAGAATTGCATCTCCCAATATAGCCGCGCTAAATAATCTTGATAAAATCCTTGATCGTACGGAAGTTCTTTTCAAACAGAAAAAGAACAGCGAGATAATATCCCTTTTGTCATCATTGGAAGACAATATCGAGTTCGCCAATCAATCTCAGGAACTTAATTACTTACGATATTTGATCTATGCCTTGGCGAATTCCAACAAACTGGTCAAGGCCGAGAAATATTTGAGAAGAGCCATTAAACTTGATCCCAGCGACAAAGATTTTCTTTTTGCAGGCGCCTTTATTTATACCAGTTTTAAAGAGCATGAAGAAGCGTTGACTTCATGCCGAAAATTCATAGAAATTTCAAATTGTCAAAATAATCCAGATATAAACTATTTGTCGGATCATCACCGACATCTTATTTACAACTATCAGGGCCTGGCTTTAAAGGGGCTCAATCGGTTTGACCAGGCCGAGAAAGCATTTCAACAGGCTATTTCTGCCAACCGGCGGGATGCCCATCCTTATCTCAATTTGGCCAATCTTTATCGGCAGCAAAAAAAATATGATAAAGCCAAAGAGATTATTGAAATTGGCATTAAAGAATGCTCACAGGTTCAGGAGTTGCGCCTATTCAAAAAATCGCTTGAGAATATCCAGACCATATCTGCCTGTATGATGGTTAAAAACGAGGAAGAACTGCTGCCCAACTGCCTCGAATCAATCAGAAACTGGGTCGATGAGATAATTATAGTTGATACCGGCTCGACCGATCGGACGATTGAAATTGCCCGTTCTTACGGGGCAAAAATATATTTTCAGGAATGGAGTAAAGATTTTTCCAAACATCGTAATTTTTCAATTTCTAAAGCGACTTGTGATTGGATATTTATTATAGATGCTGATGAAGAGTTTATCGAAGATGGCCTTACCGAAGTGCATCAGGCAATGAATCTTGATAAATACCGGATTATTTCGGTTAATGTTTTTAATATGGATAAAAATACCGGAGAGTATTCTTCGTTTTTGCCATCAAATCGTTTTTTCCGACGGGATGCCAATCTAAAATATGGCGGTATTGTTCACAATCAATTGCAGTATCCGGAAACCGAAGTCATTCCGCGAACGAATGCCCGAATCAATCATTTCGGGTACAATCTTGATCCTGAAAAAATGAATCAAAAGCTTAAGCGGTCGATGGAACTTCTTGAACAACAATTGGATGAAAATCAAGATAATGTTTTTGCGCATTTTAATTATGCCCAATTGCTTCGCTCCTGCCATACCGATGATGAGCTTGAAAGAGCCATTATCCACGCTAGGAAAACGGTCGAAATGACCGATATGGATAACCATCCGGAATTGCATCTCCAGGGATACCACCAGCAAGCCACCGCCAATTTTAGTTTAAAACGTTATAAAAAGGCAGAGGAAGTCTGTCTGGCAGCTTTGAAACTAAAACCGGATTATCTCGATCCGATTCTGACTTTGGGACATATCTATGCCGCTATGGAAAAGATCGACGAGGCTGTAAAATATTTTGAAAAATATTTGAATCTGCAAGCAAAGTATGATCCTTCCCAGGAAATCCTTAATATTATTCTATTATATGTCAATGCTCGGCATATTGCCCATTATGGAATAGGACTTTTGGAATATTATCGAAAGGATTTTAAAAAGGCAGAGGTGAACTTCCTTAAGGTTCTAAAATATCAAGATCCGTATCAGGACACATACTTGAAGCTGGCAACCATTTATCTTGATACTGCCAAACCGGATAAAGCCTTGCCTTATATCGAAAAACAGTTAGCTGTAGAGCCGAAATCAGCCTTGACCAATATCGCTATGGCGAGGTATTTTGGGATGAAAAACGATGATTTCAAGGTCGAAGAATATATGGCCAAGGCGCTCAAATTCGCATCCGATGAGCCGGAAATATATGAAAGATCGGGAGTATATTGGGCCAATAAGGGCGAATTCGAAAAAGCGACATTTTCTTTGGAAAAATTGGTCGAATTTAAGCCGAATTACGAGCACGGCTTACGGCTGCTATCCAAGGTTTATTATGATTCCTGCGATTTTGAAAATGCCCGAGAATCGTATATTAGATATTTGGACATGGCCAAACTTGACCCGGAATCTTATTATAATCTGGCTAATTCCTGTTATAAAATGAATGATTTTGAAAAAGCAGAAATATTTTACATCGAATCGTTAAGTCTTGACGAAAATAATGCCTTATCCTATCGCAACCTGGGATTAACTAAGATGCGGCTTGGTAAGTTTAAGGAAGCCTTGCCGTTACTGGAGAAATATATTAATACGGCGCCGGATGATATCGATATTTGTTTTGCCATCGGCGCTATTAATTGCCAGTTAGAAAGATATAGCGAGGCAATCCCGTATTTCGAGCAATTATTATCGCAATCCCCAAACAATATTGATGGATTGTTTGGAATTTCTGAATGTTATTTGCAATTGGGACATGGTGAATCGGCCGCTATTGGATATATGCAGATATTGAAAATTCAACCCGATTTTCAGCCCGCGATTGGTCGTTTGAAACAGATTGAAACATCAATCCCTACCGCCTAAATCATTGTTTGGCAATCGTAAACTTTCTTATGGGGGATTGGTCTTTAAAGATTTTTCCCAATATGCCGATTAACTTAGAAAGAAATAGAAAGGAATAAATAGAAAAATAATTTTAATGATTAAATCTAATTGAGAAAAAAAAGGAGGTTTCTAAAGAGGAAAATAATATGAGTTATTAAATTTTGGAGTAAGTGACATTGGATGTTATCCGCTCGTGCGGAAATAAAATTATGAAGGGGTAAGGAAATCCCTTATGTTTCAAGGAGGAATTGACAAATGTCACTTCGCATTAACAACAACGTTGCCGCGATTAACGCTCACCGGAACCTGATCAATACTACTAACGACCTTTCCAAATCGATGGAAAAGCTTTCATCCGGTTATCAGATCAACCGCGCCGCCGACAACCCGGCCGGTTTGGTTATTTCCGAACAATTCCGTGCCCAGATTGCTGGCCTCAATCGAGCCATCTCAAACTCTGAAGGTTCGATAAACATGATTCAAACCGCTGAAGGTGCTCTTAATGAAATCAACAGTCTTCTCGTTTCCATGAGAGAGTTGGCCATTCATGCCGCCAACGAAGGTTTCAATGACACCGCTCAGCTCGAAGCCGACCAAGCTGAAATAGCCAATGCTATTTCAACGATTGATCGTATTGCCGCTAATACCCAATTCGGCACCAAGAAGTTGCTTGATGGCACCAAAGCCAACATTGCGACTATAACTAGTGCCAATTCTTCCGGTTTCTCGATTCGCGAAAGCGGCTTGAGCACCGGTGCTCACTCGATAACAGCGACCAAAACGGCCGATTCGACTGCAACCATTAATACCACTTCCTATGGTCTTTCACTGAACAGCGCGGTTACTCCTTACAACCTGACCGATGGTATACATAATATTGATGTTATCCAGGGTTCGGCTGGCGCTGTCAAGACGACCGATTCTATCGACATCCTTGACGCTTGGAATAATGGTATTGAATTCGGTACCGCCGCTGTCGCTCAAGTCGGTTCATCCGCTAACCCGGCCGCAACGGCTTCTTCCGCTTCAGCCGGCACCTATACTATTGAATTGAACTATCAGGAAAATGGCGAGGCTGTAACTGGCTGGCAGTCCTTGTCAGTAACTTCAGCTTCATCAGATTCTATTGCGACTATGGTAGCCGCTTGGAATACTCAAATATCCAATAATGCCGCCTTGGTCGGTAAGGTTGAAGCCGCTAATGTCGGTGGCTCGGTGGTTTTCAGAACAACCAACACTGGTACTCAGTATTCTATAGCTCAGCGAAGCTTTAGCACCGATGCTACTTCTGCCTGGTATGATTTTGGTACCGATACCGATGATCGCGGAGTTTCCGATGATGACCTGAGATTTAATATTGACGTCAATAAGGCGACCTATACCAAATCAGCGACGATTACTATAGCCGCCGGCGCCTATACGACTCTTTCCTCATTGGTTACCCAATTGAATACTCAATTAGCCACAGCTGGTGGTTGGGGAACTGTCGTTGGAACAACCGCCAATGTGATTGCCTCGGCCGTTGGAACCGATAGAATCGCCTTTACCACAATGGATGAAGGTTCTGATTACAGCATCCAGCTACTGGGTGCGACCGTTAATGATACCACTTCGGCTCGTTCTGCCCTTGGCATGGAAGTTGACGCGGTTGCCCTTACCGGAACCGATGCCTTAGTTTCGTTTGATAATTACACAAACGCGATTTCTGCAGTCAATTATGCCAGTACCAGCAATATAACTATTGCCAATAAGGCCGCTGGTGAAACCGGTCGCGGAACCGTTGGATTTACGGTTAATACTGCTAATCAGGGTGTTAATCTTGGTAGTATGTTACTTGACGTGACCGCCGCCAAGTTTGATGTTCGTCTGGACTCCGGTCCCGCCACAGCGCTAACCGCCGGTGTTAATTCATTGGTATATAATGCTGATCGGACTGAATCGGTCAAGATGAATATTGATTTAACATCTAATGGTGGTACTGAAACGATAAACAATACCGATCAGTCGCTTGTTTTCCAGATTGGTGCCAATGTTGGACAGACCGCCTCTATCGGTCTTGCCAATATGTCAGCTTCATCGCTCGGTAAGAACATGGCCGGCAACCTGTTCACCTCGTTGGCGAACATCGATGTTACCACTGTTCTGGGCGCGCAGGATTCTCAGCATATTATCGATTCGGCGATTACCGAAGTTACCAATATTCGTGGTACTCTCGGATCGTTCCAGAAGAATACTTTGGAATCCAATTTGAGAAACCTCCGAATTGCTTCACAGAATCTGCAATCTTCTGAGTCCTCTATCCGCGATACGGATATGGCTAAGGAGATGTCGACTTTTGTCAAGAACCAGATTCTCCTTCAGGCTGGCACCGCAATGCTGGCCCAGGCGAACCAGGTTCCGCAGGCCGTCTTGAGTCTGTTCGGATAGTACTTATAGATTATCTACATCAAAACCGGTGGGGTTCACCCGCCGGTTTTTTTATTGTAGTTGGTTTACGTCCTCATTTGCCAACTTTGTTGTTCTCGCCTATAACTTCGTCATTCCCGGCCTGACCGGGAATCCATTATCAATCTGACTTTAAATAATCGCTTGTTATCATCCGTGGTGACAGGGCAGGGGATAGAAGGGCGTGGCATTTCCCTCTCAACGAGTGGCCAATCACATTTTTCATACTAATTATGTCGTGATTTGCCATCCATACATTAGTATGAGCAGTATATTAACAATAGATCATAAAATTACATTCAGAGGGGATTAATAGGCGTATGAATATTCGGACAATCTGCAGGAAAATCCAAAATTACTACAAAAGAAGTACATTAAAAAATGTAAAATATACAAAACAAAGCCAATTGAGACTCCGTCTCTTTTTTTTCCACAGGCTATATATTCGACTGAATATGTAACATCATCTTTACTCCAAAATGTCTATGTTGAAGACTTAAAATATGAGGATGGAACGCCAATTCATGGGAAGTCTATATGAATTATTGGGTTACGGCCAAAAGACCATAATAAATGATCTTATTCTTTGAATTTCTTCTCGAATTCGCGGATTTTTTTGAATAAATCGGGTAATTTGGCAACGCTGGCTTCGATACGCTTCGCTTTCATAATATCGCGAGCCGGCGAACCGAAATATGTTTTACCGGCCTCGATATCAGTATGAACTCCGGATTGTGCCCCAACTGTAACGCCGTCACCGAGCACCAAATGGCCTGTTACGCCTACCTGTCCGGCGAGAATAACACCTTTGCCGAGTTTGGTCGAACCGGATATGCCTACCTGGGCGACAATAATCGAATAATCACCAATTTCAACATTGTGGGCGATTTGCACCAGATTATCAATTTTGACCGAGTTGCCAATTTTTGTAGGACCGAGAGCGCCTCGATCAATAGAAACATTAGAACCAATCTCAACATCATTACCGATTTCCACGTAGCCAATCTGCTTTACTTTCTTTATTCCTTTTTCATGACGGGCAAACCCGAAGCCATCGGAGCCTATGACTGTTCCGCTATGGATAATGGCATTGTCGCCGATTTTAGTGCCATCCAGAATCGAGACATTGGGATAGATTTTGCAATTGCGACCAATCGTGACATCATTGCCAATAAATATTCTTGGCATAATGACGCTTTTTTCGCCGATTATACTATTCTCTCAGACATAACTGAGGGCGCCGACCGAACAACTCGAATC
>JBDRRI010000022.1:0-11915 GCA_043825815.1 Candidatus Zixiibacteriota bacterium | reverse complement strand
TGTAACACCCCGCCGGATTGAACCGTATTGACGTATGGATCACTGATGGAACGGGCCGTTATTCTGGTATCGGGATAATGGTTGTTCTTCAAATAATTCCGGGCCTTAGGAATTGACATGGCGCCATCATTATCAATCGCCTGGACAATAACGTATGACTCGGCGTAAACTCGAACGGTTTGCGTATCGCTGGCCGACATGGAAACCCGAGTATGCGTTTGAGGATTATCCCGCTCAACCATCAAGAGATGCCAATTCCCAATCGGAACCGTATCGGCTTCATAAGGCAGAGTATCATTGGTTACGGTTGCCAAATATTCTTCCCAGTCAAGGGACCCTACCGTCGACATAATTTGATCAGAACGCACAACCATATAACGGAAATACTTTATAAAACCATCCTGATCAGTCCCATACCACCACAACGTTGTATCCGAAGAAAACTTGGATCCTTCCGTAGGGATGTTGACAAAAAAGATATTAGGTGCTTTGTTAACAAATTTATCTTCATTGGTAACATCTCTTTCGCAGCTTGCCATTGCCATGGCAATATATAGCAATAGCAAAGAAAATAGTATTATACGCCTCATTGACGTCCTCCAATATTAGTATCTATTAAATGAATCATTAAAATATCAATCCTATTGAAAAACGATGCACATCCGTCGAAAAGCCGAAATCCTGCTCCTGATAGGCATAGTCAACCGATATCTCAACATTGTCGCTTAATGGCAGAAGAATGCCGCCACCGGCGGTTAGTCCGTCGCTGTCATAATTAAGCCGCTCGCCGACCCGTAAGCTGAATTTATTGAGGAAAATATATTCCATGCCCATATTGTATTTTTCCAGGTTATCGGATGGATGCGAACCTTCCATGGAAAATGTCATCATATGGTTATCAGTGTCGAGAACATCAATCGAGGCTCCAAACTTAAAATTGATCGGAAGCGGAAATTCTGTTCCGTCGAAATTCCTCGAACTGCTGGTCATTTTCATATCGGGACCGAAATTCGTAATCACCATGGCAATCTTGAAATTGCGGAACCCGGAATTATAACAGGTGCCGACATCAGCCGCCCAGCTCGAGGCCATATAATCTTTAAATAATCCTTCATGTATGTACTTGAAGGTAAATCCGATTGAAAACTTGTCGGTTAGAAACCTGGCATAACTAAGACCAACCACAAGATCGCCGGCGCTAAAATAACGCTTTACTTGGCCGTTATTGCCAAAAGGATGGTCATAATCGGTCCAGAGTATATCGCCGGTATTTAAGGAATAAATTCCGACTCCCAAAACTCCGCTAAGAGCGTCAACCGGATAAGCCAGGCCGATAAAATCATAGTTGATCCCGGCCTGTTTGTCGATATGAGTAAACATAACCTGGCGCCCGTAAACATATGTCAATCCGGCCGGGTTATAATAAACCGCCGAAGCATCCATAACATTGGCTGTAAATGCCTCCGCCATGCCCATGGCACGAGCGGAAACACCCAACTCCAGCGACTGGATTCCGGTTGTTCCGGTTTTTGCCTGAGCCAATAGAAGTGATGGAACAAGCAAGAGGACGACTCCTATTATGCCTGCCAGACATTTATTAATCTTCATAAAATTTATCTCCCGCATTCAGTATTTTTTTCATTCAAATTCTATTATAAATCTACCCGGAATCCGGCTCTAATCTGCCGTCCATATTGCCAGTTACCCGGATCTCTGTCAATTTCCCGACCGCCGTAAACAACATCACTGCCAGCCGGTATATTATTCGTATCCGCTCGACCGGTTCTTGAATAGACGCCGGCAACATTCTTATTATCCAGCAGATTATATACTTCCATAATAAAGCGCCAGTTGAATCCAACCAGTTTGAAGTATTTCTCAAAACGTATATCAAAATTCAAAACCGATGGCATCCGGAGTGAGTTTTCATCAATCTGTTGGACGCCCTGTTCGAATTGCAAATTCGGATAATTTTCATCGGGAGTGTATGGCTTGCCGGTGCGGAAATTACCGGTCACCGCCAGAGTCCATCCGTTTGGAATTCTAATGCCAAATAATCTCGGCTTTAGATTTTCAGACATGACCAGCTGGACCGCGCAATTGATCTGATGACGGACGTCATCATCAAGAGGTTTTTCTTTCAGAGACTCCTGATTGAGATAGAATTCTTCAAAATATTCATCACGCGCCTGAGATTGCTTGCCATATGAAAATGCGTAAGTATAGTTGACCTCACCATTGATAAGATGGCCGCCGCGCTTTTCAATAGTTAATTCGAATCCTCGGGAGCGGCCGTAGTCACGGTTCTGATACTGGTTAACCCGCAGATAACCTTCACCCAGCTTTACGCTGGCGCTGTTAATCTTATCAAATTCGTCTTTATAATATCCGGATATATCAATTGAATAGTCAGCCGACATCGCATATTTGACGCCAAATGAATACTGAATCGTCTTTTCATAATCCAAATTATAGTTGCCAATAATATCATTGGCCGAAGCCGCCGTGGTATTCCGGCTATACATGTAAGTATAAAGAGGCAACTGATAGAAATGACCATAATTGAAGTGAACCTTGGCCTTATCGGAAATCGGATAGGAGAAACCGATACGCGGCGAAAATTTGTTGCGGTCGCCGTAAATAATTCCCTTGCCCAAATCATCGTTTTTGGCAACTTCTTCAAGACCTTTCGTCTGAATGAAATAATCATAACGGAAACCAAGACTCGCAATCATCGACCCGTATTCCAACATATCGCGGAAATAAACCGAGCCGCTCAATGGTTCATAATCGTAAAAATCGCGAAGGGAGCCGATGGTGGGATAAACGCCACCGTCAGGGCGACCGGTATACGGCTGCTCGAGATTACGAATATCTTCCATCTTCAAAAACTCTTTTTTCAATTCCAATCCCGCCTTCAATTCATGATTGCCCAGTTGGCGGTAGATCCGGCCCTCCATAACGTACTGCTTGGTATTACGATGATGCCAGACTGTTTCGGCGTATGAACCCATATCCAAAAATGAGTTTTGGCCGCCGGCATCGTAGGTGCCATTGCCATTCACATCAGTAAATTCCTCCCCATAATCGTATAGACCATTGGGCGCATCATAAATACCATTGCCGTTGCGATCAATAAAGGGAATTCCATACTCCCACTGCTCGTATGGAAAATTATAACGGGAGTCACTATTTAAATCCTGGGTGCTGATATCAAATTGGTCAATGCCATAGGTAAATACGCCGTCGTTGTTAATATCAATAAACGGCTCACCCAGGTTTATATCACCGTCTTCATACGGCTCGGATGTATGTTGATCAATAACACTTTCCCAATCAGCATCAAGCTGGCCATTACCATTATTATCATAAAGATAATCGCCGCGATCCCACTGACCGTTGCCGTTCAAATCGGCATACGGCTCACCTTCGGAAAAATTGTAGGTATAACCGCTGTTAAATCTGAAATCGGAATCATAAAAACCGCCATTTTGGCCGTCGACTAATAAAACCGCGGGATAAAAAATACCATTTATAACAATATAATCGGTGGTAGTATATGCCGGACCAGGAAGATCCTTGCCATAATTCATAGAATCCGGGAATAAATTAATGACCGGCTCCGGTGCATCATAAACACCATTGCCATTCAAATCATCATAGCTTTCATATTTATACCACGGGAGGAATTCATCCGGATCCAACCCTCTTCCCGGATTATCGGGGTCGCCCGGACGAACAAAGAAATCTCTCTCATAATAGGAGGCTTTTAAATAATAGTGCATATTTTTTGACAACTGATGCGTCATTTCCAGAGCATACACATTCCATTTCGTTTCCACTACCGATGAAGTTACCGGAGTGTACTTATATTGCCAATCAAATGCCAGGTAATTGTCCCGATATGCTTTTAGGGAAAAGATTAATTTCATATTCGGAACCGGCTTTAGCAGGATATTGCTGGTTAAATTATAGGTATTGCTCTGTCTCTCGGGAATATCCAAACCGAGTAGATTAAAATTCTTATAATCAATTTTAGTAATGGCATTGGTATATTTGTCATAACTAAAGGAGGTTCCCGATTTGGACACCTCGCCAAAGAAGAAATAAGTTACTTCCTTATCCTCAAGGAAATTAAGGCCGAGAGCCGGCAACAGCCGGGTGCTCAATATCGGGTCAGGTCCGCCAACCGTAAATGAAACATAGTCGTAATTGGATGAATATTCATTTAGCGATGGATCGCCGAGATCATCGGTGACCACCTGAAGGGCCAAATTCGTTTTTTCTGTTGAGCCGGTTTGAGTCGTGATTCGAACCACGCCGGAAAGAGCATTGCCATATTCCGGGTCAAAACCGTCTTTGATAATCGAAAGTTCCTGAATGGAACCGGAGGTCAAGGACAAACCGAGATTATTAGGACCGTAGCCGCCCAGAGGATCGCCGATAGCAACACCGTCGACAATATATGATACCTCGCCGGCACGACCGCCGCGGATTAAAATCTCGCCCTGAGTATTGGTAACCACGCCAGCCGTCTGCTTCAAAAGTTGGTCAACATTCTGCACCGGCATCGCTTCAATCGTCTCTTTCGACATCGTTACCTTACTCGAAGCAGTTCCTATATCAAGAATATCTTTATTGGCAACAACCTTAATAACTTTATCAAGCTCGGTTACCGATTTTTCCATACTAATATTTTGTTCTGTCGTATAGTCAACTTTTACTTCCAGATTATCAACTTCCGCAGTCGAATATGAAACCGAGCTGATTTTTAATGTATATGAGCCCGGCGGAACAAGCATAATCAAGAATTTACCATCAGGATCCGTCATGGCTCCTTGAGTTGTCCCGACAAGTGAAACCGAAGCACCTGGAATCGGCTCCTTGGTTGCCTTATCTATAACGACACCTTTGATTTTACCGGTACTCCCGGCATATAAAAGTGAAGCCGAGAATATAAGTCCCAAAATAATTACTATGGAAAGCAATGCTTTTCCCGGGAAACCCTTCATTGCCCTTCCTCCTTTATGATAATGTTATAAAAATTTTCCATATTGTTTAAAATATATAAATTTAGCGATTTTAATCATTCGGATAGCCCGAGGAATCTTTGCGCCAACGCTTTATCCTTAGTTGCTAATCCGGATCCTCCTTCCAATTATCAAAATATAAATGTATATAATACCCTAAAAACGCACCCAAAGTCAAGCGGTTTTTTCCCTTTTCCAAACCGTTCGACCGATTCAAACTTCATCATTTAAAAGACTTACCAATTTCAAATCTGTTTAATAAAAATTACCGTTTTTCAGTTTTTTTAGATTTAAATTTTTCCCAAAAAACCTCCATATTCCGGCGTTCCGACTCTATTAATTCCGTCCTTTTAAAATCTATTCCAAAATTATCCGAAAATAACTTGCCCATAATCATAGAAAAATCATCAATCTTATATTTCTTAAAATTGGCGGGTGCATCCCTATCGACCGATTTTAACATTCGTTCGGATTGCCCAATCGCGGCGCAACCGCTTATACCATTAACTTTTAGCGAACCTTGTTGAATAAAATAATGTCCTACTCGACGTTGCGCGCCAGCCGCTATTTTAGAATGTTCAGACATTATTTCAAAGCGTGATAATGAATTAAAACAAGATTTCAGATTAATTCCACCGGCCGACTTAAAACTATTATCTGATTTTTCGGCCCACTCGGTTTTTATTCCTATTTTATCGAAAATTTGAACAAATGTCTCGGAAATCAATCGGCTGGAATCCGCAATTGACTGCGAATCTTCCGGAAAAACCGATAGATCGAACATAACCGTATAGGTTAACTCATCCGGATCATGATATATCGCCCGCCCCCCGGTAATTCTGCGTATTACCGCTGTATAATCGTTTTCGAGCTGTTCCCGGTCAATGGCTCGGTCAATATTTTGATTATAACCAATTGTAATCGCCGGTTCGCACCAACTATATAATCTGATAACCGCCCTGCAATTATCCCTATTTTCCATTAGCCGCGTAAATAGCCACTCATCGAAAGCCATATTGAAAGATGGATTTTCATTTGGAGTAATGTAGTACTTGCCGGTTTTCATTTCTATTGCCATTCTATTTTAATTGAATATACAGACTTTTCATAATATTTCAAGATCTCCGCCGAAATTATTCTTTTCCCATCGTTTTTTTATTGCCTCTAAAAATCGCCTTAGATATTATTCTAAATTATGAACAATAATATTTTAACCCCCGCCCAGAAGTTATTTATAGCCTTGACGATATTCCTGATTCTTATTGTCAGTGGCACTATTGGTTTCACACTGCTCGAAGGGATGGATCCGTTTGACAGTCTCTATATGACTATCATCACAATTTCAACAGTTGGATTTGGTGAGATCAAAGAATTGAGCCACAATGGCCGTATCTTTGTAATTTTTTTAATTATTATATCGCTCATATCGGGAACAATAACCGCCTCAGCTATTGGACAATTGATTATCGAAGGGCAACTTAGATCGATATTAGGGAGAAGAAAAATGAAATCAAAGATAAAACGTCTCAATAACCATTACATTATCGCCGGCTACGGAAGAGTCGGCCGACAGGTGGCCGAGATGTTTGTCGCCCGCAAGGCGCCTTTTATCATCATTGAAAAAGACAATCGTATGTTAAATCAGCTCGAAGCCGAGGGACATCTTTATGTCGAGGGCGAGGCGATCGAGGATGAGGCTCTTCTTACCGCCGGCGTCGACCGGGCCAAAGTGCTCGTTTCTACGCTTCCCTCTGAGTCGGACAATGTCTATCTTGCCCTTACGGCCCGCGAATTCAACCCGAAACTTTATATCATCTGCCGGGCCGATCATCCCGATGGCGAGAAAAAGCTCAAGCGAGCCGGAGCCAATCATGTCGTCAGCCCGCATATTCTCGGCGGGATGCGCATGGCCATGGCCTCGCTCAGGCCTAATGTTGTCGATTTTATGCAAATGACCGCTTTGGGCGAATCGGGGCTTGGTATCGAAGAGGTCGCGCTTCCGGACAAAAGTCGTTTTGCTGGACAATCTCTTATTGAATCAAAAATTAAGGCCGAATACGGCGTAACTATTATTGGCATCCGCAAAGAGGGTCAGAAGATGCAGATAAATCCCCCGCCAACAGCGGTTTTACAGGGCAATGATATTCTCGTCCTGGTCGGATCCAATAAAGAATTGGAAAGATTTACCACCGAAATGGTGTAAAGGAAACTGTTATGGAACCGAAAAAATCATCCGAATCAAGAACCGTTAAAGCAATGCTTGTCCTCCCGCCCGACTCCAACACGCTCGGGACGATGTTCGGTGGCAAAGTGATGGAATATATCGATGATATCGCTTCAATTGTCGCCTATCGCCACGCCCGCCAGCAGGTTGTTACCGCGTCGACCGATTCGGTCGATTTCCTTTATCCGATAAGGGTCGGCCAGATGGTTTGCATGGAATCGTTTGTCACCTGGACCCATAACACTTCAATGGAAATCTTCGTTAATATAATCTCGGAAAACCTGCGCACCGGCGAACGCCGAATCTGCGCCTCCTCGTTTTTGACTTTTGTGGCAATCGATGAAAACGGTAAAACCCTTCCCGTTCCGCAGGTTATACCGGAAACGGAGATGGAAAAGGATCTTCATGCCTCGGCCCCGGCACGTCATCAGAGACGACTGGAGAGAAAAACCCACTCTAAAGAGTTGGCTCAGAAATTTTCTGCCGAAAAAAAGAGCTAAATTTTTATAAATCATTATTTTAACAAATAAATAAAAATAATCAAAATAGCTATTGACAATGCAATTCGGAGCCGATAAATTTAATATGTTAGTTATATAGGTTTCGTCATATTGCTTTGATCGTGGTTTTGTACGTTTTGTTCAATCTCTACCTAAGAAGCGTTTTGAGAGACCGTTTGCGCAATCGTGCGCTGTTTTAATTTAGTCTGTAATCACCGACCTTCCGTGAGGATCTGTTTGGAGTGAAAGCAGACATGACTGGAGTAGAGAATGAATATCTACGTTGGAAACCTGTCGTTTGACGCGACAGAAGATCAGTTACGCGAAATGTTCGAGGAATTTGGCGAAGTTTCTTCTGCCAACATCATCACCGATCGTGAAACCGGAAGAGCCCGCGGATTTGCTTTCGTGGAAATGTCCGATGAATCAGCCGGTAAATCGGCTATTGCCGACCTGAACGGTAAAGAATTTGACGGACGCTCACTGAAGGTCTCCGAAGCTCGCCCGCGCGAAAATAATCGTGGCGGCGGCGGCGGCGGTAACCGTGGCGGTGGCGGCGGACGCAGAAACTGGTAAGCAAGACTGATCACTGCTTCCAAGCAGTATTCAATAAGTCCAAAAAGACCGGCTTGTAGCCGGTCTTTTTTTATGCCAATAATTACCCAATGAAGTTACCCTGTCTTGCCCTTTAATAAATTACTTGAAATGAGAATCCTCATCCGATATAATTAGCTAAGAGAAAATTATCGTGGTTTTATTACAGTTTAAGTATGAAGCGCGGATGAAATTCAAATTCGGAGCAAATCAATATAATCGGGTTGTTGGCAACCAATTCGTTTCCAATATTAGGTATAGAAACTCAAATTTTTATGGAGTCTATCTATGTCGACAGGATTGAAAATTAATTGCGGTGATTTATCTGAGGCTAATATTGTTCTGCTTGGCGTCCCGTATGATCAAACAGCATCATATCGCAAGGGAACCGCGGGAGGGCCCAAGGCGATTATAAACAGTTTAGAGTATCAAATGGAAACATATGATCGCTACTCTCAAAGAATGCCGTCTCCATCAAGAATGGTCGGCCTGCAGATTCTTACTGATATAAATGGATTATCGCCGGCAGATATGGTGGCGCGTGTTAGAAAAGAATATGGCAAACATATCATAAATGACGCATTTGTACTATTAATTGGCGGTGAGCATTCGGTTTCAACAGGAGTTTTTCAGGCTTTGGCCGATCATAGAAATTCAAAAAATATTACGATTTTTCAAATTGATGCTCATCTGGATTTACGACCAGATGATTCGGACTATAGTGATACGCCGCATGGCGAATACGCTCATTGTACGCCTATGAGACGAGGTCATGAACTCGGATTTAAGTGCGTTCAGGTCGGTATCCGGGCATATTCTAAAGAGGAAATGGATTACGCAATTAAAAATAAACTTGCCGTTTTTGAATGGGGCATAGGAAAGACTCCGACTGTTTCAGAGATCGTCAATAGTATTGATACAAATCAAGTTTATGTGACAATTGATGTTGACGGACTTGATCCGTCTATCATGCCTGCCACCGGAACACCTGTTCAAGGCGGCCTGGAATGGTACTTTACTATTGATTTGCTTCGAGAACTTTTCAGGCGAAAGGAAATAATTGGCGCTGACATAGTCGAAGTGGCCCCGCGTCCCAATGATGTTGTCACTGAATACGGAGCGGCACAGCTTGCTTACACGATGCTGGCTCTCAGAGAAAAATAATAATTGCAGGCAGGGTACTTGAATTAATTCGAAATTAATTTTTGATTTTTAAATATGGAGGTGAACCAATGATTCCTAAACTAATGTTCTTAACAAGGGGAGTTGGTGTAGATAAAAATAAGCTTTCATCTTTTGAATTAGCTTTAAGAGATGCTGGCATTGAGCGATATAATCTGGTTTATGTTTCCAGTATTTTGCCTCCAAATTGTAAAATTATCCCCAGAAAAGAAGGACTCTTACATCTGAAGCCGGGACAAATAGTCTATTGCGTGATGGCTCGTAATGATACCGAGGAGCCAAATCGACTAATTTCAGCATCAATTGGTGTGGCGCGACCCAAAGATCAAGATCAATACGGCTATCTTTCAGAGCATCATTCCTATGGACAAACGGCTGAGGTGTCCGGAAACTATGCCGAAGATCTTGCCGCAACAATGCTGGCGTCAACCCTGGGAATACCTTTCGATCCCAATCAAGCCTGGGATGATAGAAAGGAAGTATATCAGGCCAGTGGAACTTTTTTTAAGGCCAGTCATGTTTGCCAGTCTGCAGAAGGTAACAAAAACGGCCTATGGACAACCGTTGTAGCCTGCGCCGTATTCATTTTAGAATAATTTTTATAGAGCCTCTCAACTTATTGTAGAAAACTGATCTGTAACCAATAATCTCAGAATTCCCCAAAATTTAAAAAAGCGCAGGAATAGAAAACTCCTGCGCTATATATTATAAGGTCGGAACTGTGAAGTCCCACCTATTTAAACTAATAATTGCTATTGTCTGCTTGCGTCTTGTCAATCCTCATCAAACCCGGTTCGCGCGTCGGCGATAAGCTCGGCGGTTCGGAGAGAGTCCAGTTGGCCGGATTGGTCGGATCGCCGCCTTTATACGTCATCCGCCAGTAAAATTCAAAAGCGTAAAATCCGGACCAGTCGGTCGTCCAGTAATCAATATAACCATAAATATCATAGACGGAGCTGGAGACAGTCGAGAGATCAATCTGGTTAACCGACAGATAAAAAACCCATCCGTCGGAAATACCAAACTCAGCATTGATCGCATCCAAAACAAGCCCATCCGAATAACTTTGCATCGCCGAAAATGCCAGTCCGGCGCTGGGTGACGGCTGGGTAATCGTGACCGTATCAATGTCGGTTATTACAACCGTGTCATAATGATTTATCTGAGTAATAACCGTGTCGATCGAAAATATGGTATCGTGAATATAACTTGTCTGATAAACCGTGTCAGTCGTACTAACAACCGTCGAATCATGACTATAAACGGTATCAATCAAATATATAGTATCTCCGCCGACTTCAACATATTCAATCTTTTCAACATATTCGGTCGAGGTTACTATTTTCTCTTTATCGCATCCGTTTAATCCGAAAATTGTAAAAATTAAAAGAAAGGCAAGCAATGTGACAATAATTCTAATCATAAAATTCTCCTCTCGGATAAACTCTTTTTATTCAAGGACCTATACTGCAAAAGTTGAGCCGGATGGAGATGAAGATGTGTGATTTGCATAAGCTGTTGTTTATCAATATGATAGATAACATCAAAACAAATTATAGTTGGTTGAAATGAATATTATCAGTCTCAAAATCTGCAAAGTGCAGACAATTAATAATATAATAATTGAAAGCAAATCAATATTTACGCTTGAATTAAAATCCGATTCTTGTAATATTACCCGACGATTAAAATATTGAGGTTGATAATTTTATGCCTGCTGAAAATAAAAATTTTCTGTTGAAGACTAAAAACGTTTTTGGAATTGTTGCTTTTACCCTGATACTAAGGTTTGTCTTTCTGTTTCTTCTGGATCTTCTCCCGGAAGAGGCTTACTACTGGAATTACTCTCAACATCTCGATATTGGCTATCTGGATCATCCCCCAATGGTGGCTTGGCTGCAATGGCTGTCAACTTCGATTTTCGGCGACACCGAATTCGGCGTCCGCCTCCCTGCCTTCTTATGCTGGTTTGTGGCGGCTTGGTTTATCTTTAAGCTTACCGCAAGATTATTTGATCGAACAGCCGGCTACCAGTCAATTCTTCTGATGGCGGTCCTTCCGATTTATTTCTCAATCGGGTTTATTATGACGCCCGATGCTCCTCTCTATGCCGCCTGGGCCGGAGCGCTCTATTTCATGGCGCGGGCCTTAGTCGATGGCAAGCGCTCGGCCTGGTACGGAATCGGTTTGTTTATCGGACTGGGGATGCTGTCCAAATATTCAATCGGATTATTGGGCCTCTCCGGTTTCGCCTTTATCATCATAGATAAAGATTCCCGAAAATGGCTCCTCCGTCCGGAGCCGTATCTTTCAATAATTCTCGCTCTTATAATATTCAGCCCGGTCCTGATATGGAACTATCAGCATGATTGGGCCTCGTTCCGG
>JBDRRI010000021.1:0-16511 GCA_043825815.1 Candidatus Zixiibacteriota bacterium | reverse complement strand
AGGCCATGGGCGTCAAGATGGTCTTCACCGGCGAGGGCTCGGACGAGATCTTCGGCGGCTACCTTTACTTCCACAAGGCGCCCAACCCGGCCAAGCATTTTGTGGTCACCAATCCGAAAATGGAGCGGGCCATTGTCCAGATTGAGGCCGAACTGGAAGCTCGTCTGACGGAACTTAAGACGCAAAATAAACTGCTTGAAGCGCAACGGTTGGCTTCGCGGACAAAATATGATCTGGAGATGATGAAAGAGATCGGTTATTGTTCCGGGATTGAAAATTATTCGAGATTTCTGACCGGCCGAGAAGAGGGTGAACGGCCCAAAACGTTAATAGACTTTTTCCCAAAGGATTTTTTGATTATCGTTGATGAATCCCACCAGACAATTCCCCAGATTCGCGGTATGTTTGCCGGAGACCGCTCCCGAAAAGAGATGTTGGTCGAACATGGTTTCAGGTTACCATCGGCGCTCGACAATCGTCCGTTGTTTTTCGATGAGTTTGAGTCGATGATTAATAAAATGATATTTGTCTCGGCCACGCCGGCTGATTTTGAGCTGGAAAAATCAGGCGGTGTCATAGTCGAGCAGGTGATCCGTCCAACCGGCCTGGTTGATCCGACTATATTGGTTCGTCCCCTCGGAAATCAGGTTGATGATCTGATTGAAGAAGTTCGCAAACGGGTAAAATCGGGCGAACGTATTTTGGTAACGACTCTTACGAAACGAATGGCCGAGGACCTAACCGATTATCTGTCGAAACTGAATATCAGAGTGCGGTATCTTCACAGCGAAATCGATGCTATCGACCGGACTGAGATTATCCGTGATCTTCGCCTGGCTGAATTTGATGTATTAGTCGGGATAAATCTACTTCGCGAGGGACTCGATCTTCCGGAGGTCTCGCTTGTGGCAATCCTTGATGCCGACAAGGAGGGCTTCCTTCGCTCGGAACGCTCTTTGATTCAAACCTCAGGCCGTGCGGCCCGAAATAAGAACGGCGAAGTAATTTTTTACGCCGACAAAATTACTGAATCTATGAGGAAAGCAATTGAGGAAACCGAACGACGCCGTGAAAAGCAATTGGCTTACAATAAAGAGAATAATATTGACCCGGAAACGATTTTCAAGACGCGCGATGAGATATTGAATGCGACCCGGTTTGCCGACTCTAAAACCGAGGAGACCTTCGAGGTTGAAAAACCCGACTATTTCCTCGAAATGACCGCTGAAAATCAGATCGCCTTCCTGCTTAAGGCGATGAATAAAGCAGCCTCTAATCTCGAATTCGAATCAGCCGCATCAATTCGCGATGAAATTAAAAAGCTCAAAGCAGACCTTAAAAACAAACGGCAGCGAAAATAATAGTATGATCAGTCATTTTTCGATTTTTGTTGATAAAGCTAATTTAATCATTTAGATATAGAATACAAGGGATTTAAATTTATAACCGAAGGAGGAGTTATGTCCAAGAAAACATTTAATCCACTCAAATTATTGCCACTGTTTATTATTCTCGTCATCTTATCCGGTGTTGCCGGGTGCGGTACCCAGATTGATTCGGGACATCGGGGCGTTTTCTACTACAAATTCGGAGATGGAACCGAGATGGGGAAGATATATCCGGAAGGGTTCAACTGGCATTTTCCATGGAATGAAATGTTTGTTTATAAAATCCAGCTTGAAGAACGCCGGGAAGTTCTCCAGATATTATCATCGGATGGCGCCTCGATCGGACTTGAAGTAACAATCTGGTTCCGACCTGATGTTACCAAGCTCGATTCGCTTCAAACTACGGTCGGCAAGAATTATTACGATGTTGCCGTGGCGCCGGCACTGAGAGGAGTGGGCCGTTCGGTCGTTGGGAACTATCGACCGGAAGAAATTTATTCGACCAAACGGGAAATGATTGCGACCGATATCTTAAAAGAGATGCAAACATTAATGACCGAAAAGTTCATTTCGGTCGAAAATATTATTATCCGCAATGTCTCGCTTCCGCAGAGAATCACCGATGCCATCAATGCCAAGCTGGCCGCCGATCAGGAACAGCAGCAGATGGAATTCACCCTGCTGAAAGAAACTCAGGAGGCAGAACGGAAACGAATCGAAGCGAAAGGTATTTCCGATTTTCAGAAAATTGTCGCTTCTGGTCTGACACCATCGCTTTTGACCTGGAAAGGTATTGAGGCGACTCAAAAACTGGCCGAATCACCGAATACAAAAATAATTATTGTCGGCAATTCCAAAGACGGGTTACCGGTAATTCTTGATCCAGGCAAATAGTTAATAAACTTTCTATGGCAGGAGCCGCGCGCTCCTGCCTATATTAACATGCCGAGCCAATCCAAAATCATGATTTTAATTCCCGCCTATAACTCTGCCAAACATCTTCCTGAGTTAATAAGCCGCATTGATTCATCCGCTCCCGAAATCGATATTTTGATTGTCAATGACGGCTCTACCGATAATTCTACTGCAATTCTCGATTCTTTGCATGTCAAATATATTGATATTGAATGCAATCGAGGGAAGGGGTACGCCCTTCAGAAAGGTTATGAATATGCCATTAACAATAGTTATGATTATGTTCTTACTTTTGATTCCGATTTACAGCATTTACCCGAAGAGATACCTCTTTTCCTGGATAGAGTCGGCTCCGCCGACCTTGTTATAGGTGTTCGCGATATTTCGTCAAGAAAAATGCCATATCATCGTAAACTCTCCAACCGCCTGACCACCTTCGTCATCTCATTTTTCAGCACGAAGAAATTCAGAGATTCGCAATCCGGCTTCAGGATGATTTCAACCGAATTGCAGAAAAGATTGAATCTCAAATCGGTCAAATATGATTATGAATCCGAACAGCTATTCGAAATTGGTAAACTTGATTTTAGACTGCTCGAAATTCCGATTACCACCGTTTACACCGACTCGGAATCCCATATAAGCCATTTTATGGACACATTGCGGTTTATTAAATTAACCCTCCATCGAATATTCAGTTAAATTGATTCGCAAATCAGTCAAATATTTATTATATTATCCACCTCTATAAAAGGTGAGAACATATGCTTATTTTAATAACCAATGATGATGGCATTCACGCCCGCGGAATTAATGAACTTATCCGTGAAATTCGTAAAATCGCAGATGTTCTTATAGTTGCCCCGGATCGAGAACAATCGGCCTCGAGCCATTCTTTCACCATGGACCGACCACTTCGATTGAATAAGTTCGGAGAAAATGCTTACGCCTGTGACGGCACTCCGACGGATTGCGTTATGCTTGGTATACACGGCATCCTTAAACATAATATCCCCGATCTTCTTCTCTCCGGCATCAATCGCGGCGCCAATATGGGCGAGGATATAACCTACTCCGGGACAATTGCGGCGGCGATTGAGGGCTCGATTTTGGGGATTCCCTCGGTGGCGATTTCCAACTCCGATGGCGCCGCAGAAGGTTCCTATCGCGAGGCGGCCAAATTTGTATCCAAATTCGTCAGGCAGATTGACAAATTGAATATGTCGCGCGGGACTTTTTTGAATATTAATTTTCCGAAACTTAACGGTGATAGATTCAAAGAGTATGCGTTTACCCTTCCGGGGCAGAGGGTATATAATGATATTATCATTAAAAAAACTGATCCGAGGGGGAAAGATTATTACTGGATCGCCGGGGATTGCGTTTGGCGCGATATTGAGGGTTCCGATCACGAGGCGGTCAGTAGTGGCAAGGTCTCCATTTCTCCGCTGAAAGTGAATTTTGCCGATTTCGCCGAATTCGAGCGAATTAAGCAGATTAATTTGAAATTTTAGATTTTTTTGAATATTGTATAAATAACTTGACTTGAAAGAACGATGATATATCTTAGAGCACCATTTAAATCGGGGCGTAGCGCAGTTTGGTAGCGCACTTGGTTCGGGACTAAGGGGTCGCTGGTTCAAATCCAGTCGCCCCGATTTAATTTTTCTGCCGTCGGAAATATCAAAGATATATCTTGAAAAAAATGAATAATAAATCAAAAATATATATAGCTGTTATTGGGGCCGGCAAATGCACCGGCAAAGTCGCTCGTTTGGCGGAAGAGGTCGGCCACGAAATAGCACTCAGGCAGGGTATCCTTATCTGCGGCGGATTCGGCGGCGTAATGGAATCGGCCTGTAAGGGGTCACATAAATTCAATGGATTGACAATCGGTATTCTTCCGGGCGATTCCAAAGATGAAGCCAATGAGTATATCGATATCGCTATTGCCACCGGAATCGGCGAAGCTCGCAATCTGGCTATTATTAAAACAGCCGATGTTGTCATCGCTCTTCCCGGAAAATTCGGGACCTTGTCGGAGATGGCTTTCTGTATGAAGCTTGGCAAACCAATTGTCTCGCTGGGCGATTGGGATATTTCGAAAAAAATTGAAAAATTCGACAATGCCCAAGATGCCGTCGAACGGGCCTTCGAATTGGCCCGGGGGAAATAATGCCTGATGTCGGTGTGCATATTATCGTCAAGGGCGTTGTGCAGGGAGTCGGTTTCAGGTATTGGACTCAGCGAACGGCCAAGAATCTTGATCTGGTTGGCTATACTCAGAATCTTCCCGATGAAACGGTCGAGATAAAGGCTGAGGGCAGCCGGGGGATAATCGAAGAGTTTATTAAAGAGGTGAAAGTTGGGCCGACCTATGCCCATGTCACGGATCTGGTTATAAATTGGTATCGTCAGCTACATGGTTTTACCGATTTTAGTATTAAATATTAAGGATATTTTATGGATTTAAAAAAAGCTATCAAAAACATCCGCGATTTCCCGATCGAGGGAATCGTCTTTCGCGATATTATGACTTTGATTGCCGATTCGACCGCTTTCAAACAGGCGCTCGATGAGATGGAGAAGTACTGCCGGTCGAAAAAACCGGATATTATTGTCGGGATCGAATCGCGCGGATTTATTTTCGGAGCGGCTCTGGCCGACCGTCTCGGAATCGGATTCGTGACGGTGCGGAAAGTTGGGAAACTGCCGCCGCCGACCATCAAATATGAATATGAACTCGAATATGGCACCGATGCGATTGAGATAAGCGATGATACAATTAAGAATGGTGATAAGGTGATAGTGGTCGATGATCTGATCGCAACCGGTGGGACACTAGATGCCACCTGTCAGCTGGTCGAAAAAGCCGGGGGAGAAGTGGTCGGTATTTCGGCGGTGATCAATCTGGCTTATCTTCCGTGGCGAGATAAGGTCGGCGACCGCGACGTCAATACACTGGTCCAATACGACGAAGAGTAACCCGATATTTCAGCCGGCACTTGTAACAGAAGCGGTTTTAATGTGGCCATGCCCGCCCCCGGTTGTCGATCTTTTATCATATGGCCAACGGGTGTATTCGCTGCCCAAATTCACAAAATTCCTCATAACTAAGATGGTCTCATTGGTTTACAGTAAATTGACTTTGTTTTGTCGTTTTTTACAAATTCCATCAGTCTATTCCTCCGTAATGAATTTTTCGTTTATATGCCGCATCAATAAGGGAGTGGAGGAGATTTAACATCGGTTTGATAGTAGAATTGTCTTGGCATACATATCCTGTCTTTGTAGTTGGTCAGATTTGGAATGCCAATCGGCCTTAAATAAATTTGATTTCCCGCAAAAATATATTATAATCTGTTCGGTTGCCTTATGAGCCAATAGATTGTTCGTATTTACTCTGTGATACTTGTTGAGGCAAGAGAGTAAAAGCATAAATGGACAAAGTCCTCGCCCCCGTAGCTCAGAGGATAGAGCAGTGGTTTCCTAAACCATTGGTCGCAGGTTCAACTCCTGCCGGGGGTATTTTTTATTGATTTGATTTCGGGATGGATACGTGATTTGGTTGAATTTAATTTCTGTTGACAAAAACCGATAATCATATATATTTGTATTTGTAATACTAAATAGAATTGGTGCTGTACCGGCATTGATTAAATTATTCCGACCATAATTATAATCACATTAATTTTGCCGTATTTAAGAACTCTTCTGACCGAAAGGATAGAATTTGAATTGACATCTAACGGGACTTGTAACATTAACTTTTATTAAGGGAGATTAGCGATGTCATTTAACTTCGAACCTCGCCGGATATTTAGAATTTCGGCAATTTTTATCGTCCTCACAATCTTCGCATCATTGGGAACTATGGCGGCGCCGTTTGAGATAACGATCGGCAGTGCGTTGGATATACCTATGGGAGGGACTATTTCAGTACCGGTTACAAAAACCGGCGGTTCCGAGAATTTAGGCGGTTTTGATTTTAAAATTTTATTTGAAGCCGATGCCATATCTCTAAATGGCGTCACATCGGGAGAAGTTTTCGATATTCCCGGCGATTATGAATGGGAATATTTTACATTCCGTGTTGATTCATCCGATGTTCAATTTCCTGATTTTGGAAATTTGCGAATTGTGGGGATGGCCAATATCAATAACGGCCCGCACGTTCCTATCGATTTAAATATCTCCGACGGAACGGTTTTATTCAGGCTGGATTTTACGGCCACAACCGATTTGGCCTATGCGAATGAATTTACCCCGATAAAATTTCGCTGGAATGATTGCGGCGATAATGCCATTGTTTATGGTGATTCATTATTGCTAGGCCTTTCGAATAATGTTTATGACTTTGACGGTTTTGTAATTACCGATACTCAGGCCGACTTCCCAACATATGGGGGAGCTCCCAATTTCTGTTTTGACGGCTATGGCGATAATCCGCCATTAAAATTCGTTGATTTTTATAATGGCGGCATTGCATTCGGAGATGGGCCAGCAGGTTGTCAACTGGAAGTTTTCATCAACGATACGACGGGGTACAGCGGAGGTACCGGGGTATTCTCCATTTATATGAACAATTTCGCCGATACTGTTGTTGGTTTCGATCTGCTGTTACTTTTGGGAAATTCCGAAGTGGCTGAATTCATGGTCGATGATGTGACCGGCAATGCGATATTCGATACTACCGGTACGCTCTGTTCCGGATGGGAATATATTCAGGCGCGAACCATGAGTTCGAGCGGGTATGCCATCAGAATTGTCGGATTGGCCGATATTTTAAATGGTCCCTTTGTTAATCCTGGTATTTCTCCGCAAAGTAATGGGGTACCGCTGATAAAAATACCGGTTGCGATTCTCAATCCGATGTTTCAAACTGGGGTGGAGATATTTATTCAAAGTGATATGTTGAGCGATTTTACTTTCGTCGATCCGTCCGGAGCCAATATTGGGCTCATTGAGATTACTACCCCCGACACTTCGTGGTTTAATTGCCAATCATGGAACGGCGATGAATGTCTCTTATGGGAGGAGGTTTCGTCGGCACCCGCCGATAGTTTCTATGTGGAATACTCCACTACCCCTTTGCTGGATACCGAATACGTATGCATTTCCAACGGCAGCCTGACACTTTTGGATGGAATCCTGTGCGGCGATGCCAATGGCGATAGGATCGTGAATATCCTGGATATTACAAGGACAATTGGATGCATTTATTTTCCCATTGACCCGCCGTGCGATTTAAGCATGATGGATGTTGATGGCAATGGTACGATTAATATCCTTGATCTGGTATATATAATAAAGTATTTGTACAAGGGCGGTCCCGCTCCCATTTGCAATAACATTACCAATTAATAATATTGTTCATGGCATTCGCTGAGGCGAATACCATGACGTTATTCAGTATCAGGGCGAATTTTACAGTTGCAAATACATTCTAATTATCGGGGGTATAAAATCCTCCATCTTGACCCCGCCATATAATTTCTTTATTTTTCAATCCTGATTATTTGAATTATAAATCCGGACGGGAATAAAAAAATGATTTAGACTGGAAAGAGCGCGGAATGTCAAATAATTCAATAGCTATCATTTCTGATATTCATGGCAATCGCTGGGCTTTGGAACAGGTGTTGAAAGATATCGAGTCCCGGGGGATCGAAAAAATTGTTAATTTGGGGGACAGTTTCTATGGTCCATTGGATCCATTGGGAACGGCCGAGTTGCTACTATCACGAAATATTATATCGATTCGAGGAAATGAGGATAGAATTATAGTTGAAACAGACAATGAGCATGGTCCATCACCAACGCTTAAATTTGTAAGGAGCCGCTTAAACGACGAGCATAAAAACTGGCTTGCAGATTTGAAGTCGACTCTGATTTTTGATGATATTCTTCTTTGCCATGGGACGCCCGCCAATGATATCGAGTATCTTCTCTGGGAAGTCACCTCTGAGGGAATGGTGTGTCACACGCCTCCTGAAAAAATAGAATCACTTATAAGAAATTATGATGTCAGTCTGGTGCTATGCGGGCACAGCCACGTCCCGTGCGATTTAAAATTTCCTAATGGCAAACTTGTTGTCGATTCGGGAAGCGTTGGACTTCAGGCATATACGGATGATGTTCCGTACGAGTATAAAATGTCAGCCGGAACACCTCATGCTCGTTATACGGCCATGACCAAAATAGACGGCGAGTGGGGAATGGAGCGGATAAAACTTGAATATGATTGGGACGCCGCTAGTCGAATGGCGCTGGCTAATAACCGAAAAGACTGGGCGCGGTGGCTGAAAACGGGATTAGCATAATAGAACATTGGTTTATATCTGAAGATTTTTATCCCCGCTTGACCAATTCAAATTATTTTCCTATTATCCCGTATTAATGAAGAAATTAAAATTTTAGGAGTATTAAAATGATCAAAGTTACGATGACAACCAATAAAGGCGATATCAACCTGAATCTATACGACGACAAGACTCCGGTCACAGTTGCCAACTTTCTTAATCTGGCCAAACGCGGATATTACGATGGGCTTAAATTCCATCGGGTGATTGAAAACTTCATGATTCAGGGCGGATGTCCCTACGGCTCCGGAACCGGTGGACCGGGTTACACATTCGAGGATGAATGTACCCCGGAACTTAAACATGACAAGCCGGGCATTCTCTCTATGGCCAATGCCGGCCCGAACACCAATGGTTCGCAGTTTTTTATTACTCATGTGGTCACTGATTGGCTTGACGGAAAGCATACGGTTTTTGGCGCGGTTGTTTCTGAAGAAGATCAGAAAGTGGTTAACAGTATAGTCGGTAATGATAAGATTGAAAAAGTTACAGTTATAGACGATACGACCAAACTGTTTGAATCAGTTAAAAAACGCCTTGATCAATGGAACAAGACTCTTGACAAATAATCAGTCGGGTAGAAAAATTAATGCAGCGGCGTGAATAAAAAGCTGTCGAGCGATTCGGCAATCGCTTTTCTCTGATCATCGGTTGCGTTATGAAGTTTGAAGCCGGTGTGATACAGATCGGTTTCAGTGTTCTTTCTACAGTAGACCGACTTAGCCTCGACGGTGAGAGGAATTTCACCTGTTAAAGCATCAGGCAGAGCAATCCCGAATTTGAAAACCTCGCCGGGTTTTATCGGATGAGACGTTACCAGTTTGATGCCATCGGGGGAAATATCACGAATATTACCGGTAATTTCTTCGGTTTTCTTATTTAAAACCGTCATATAGTATGTGGCTTGTTTTCGGTCGATTTTCCTTTTATTGGTCATAATGCACCCCTTGTTAAAATTTTCTATCTGAAAAACGATAATAATCGAATCTCGTGGGCAAGCAAAACTTTGAAGTGATACCAAATTGTGGCTTTACAACATAGTCGTGATATCATAATAAAGCGAATTTTATGATTTTTGGCAAGGATTTTATTGCCATTTTTTGATATTCTTGTGCATCCGCATCCGTAACTTGTTGTTATTCATTCGATAGCGATTATTATTATAATTAATGATTTTACAGTTATATTTAAGATTAAATTCGTTTATATTAAAAGAAAGTATCAGCCCGGCCAATCTTTCTTTTGGGAGAAAAATATGAAAATGATTCGAAGATTAATTCTGATTTTCTGCCTGCTTTTTGTCTCGGTAATATTAGCGCAGGATAATACGGAGGATACATCGATGACTATCTCGGCTCTACTCGAAAAAGCTGATAATCTGTTTAAAGCTCGGCAGTATGACGAATCTCGGGATATATATATTCAGGTTATGGACAAGGCCAAGGCCGAGGGAAAAAACGAGGCTCTGACCGAAGCCTATGCTATGATTGCCCGTTGCTACCTTATTACCGATCGCAGGGAAGAGGGTCTGACATATATTAATCTGGCCAAAGAGGCGGCCGCTCCCAATGAACCATTGGGATGGTCTCGCTATTTGGGGGTCAGGGGAAGATTCGAGTGGCAAGATAAAGAGCTTGTGAAGGCAACGGCTACTTTTAAAATGATGTACAAATTCTGTTCGGAGAAGAAACTTTATGAGCGAGCTATTGATGCCGCCCACATGGTGGCGATAACCGGAACGCCCGAGATGCAGATTGAATGGGGTAAAAAAGGGATTGCCGAGGCTGAAGCCGGCCATGTCACCGACTGGCTGGGACCGCTCTGGAACAATCTGGGGGCTTCCTATGAGGATCAGAAAAAATATCCGGAGGCTTTAAATGCTTATCAAAAGGCCCGCGAATATCATTACAAATATGGCGATGCCCTGAATAAACTTATTGCCGATTGGGCCGTTGGGCACTCTTATCGGCTGAATAAAGATTATAAGAACGCACGCGATTGGCTAAATCCGCTGGTTAAAAAGTTCGAGGAGGTCAAATCGGCTGAATTTGTCGGATGGACCAATAAGGAACTGGCAGAAATTGCCATAGCCAAAGAGGACTACCGGACCGCTCTCAAACATATGAAAATCGCTGAGGAAAAACTTAAAACGGAAAAAATGCCGGAATGGGATCCGGAGGGTTATCAGGAAATTGTCGACCAGATTGCCCAATTGGAGCAAAAGATAAACAAATAAGCCGAGTATTTTTCATAAATTTATAAAAATAAGGCAATTAACTGCCTTTATTCCCCAAAAAAAATTTGACATCGATATGGACAAATATTATATTTTCCGTCTGATGTTTTCGGACTTTATGCGTCTGAATATGGAAATGAAATAAATATTAGTTTAAAGGGAGGACCCTATATATGAAATTGTCGTTGTTGAAAGTAAGCGTCATTTTTTTATTGATCCTTACAACGACAGCCTATGGTCAAATACAGCAAGGCTTAAGTTTTAACTTTTTTGGCGGCGGCGCCCGGTCCGAGGGAATGGGGCAGGCATTTTTGGCGATTTCCGATGATGGCACTGCGGCCAGCTGGAATCCGGCGGGACTTCATTTTCAGGAACAGACTTTTATGACTATTGCTTATAGCAGTCTGGCTCCCAAAGGCAAACTGGGTTATGCTTATTATCAGGATCCTCTGAACCCGCAGGATGGCGATGGGACTCTCAAGTATTTTGATCATGGTGGAACTGTGGCCGGCCTGAACTATCTTCATATTATAAGCCCGGTTCGGATTAGCGGACATCATTTTGTCCTGGATTTGGGATATACCCGGAATTTTGATGTTTATTCTTTTTATGCCGACAAACTTTTTAAGAATCCATTTGACTCCCTGCAACAACCGAATTCTTTCACGGAAAAGACCGGATATCTCAGTGCTATTAATATCGGTTTTGGTACCAGAATTTATGAAGGATTATCATTTGGCGTCACCGGGAATATATATACCGGCAAAGTCGTAACCGATGAACGCCGGCAGTTCAGTGACACGTTGAATGACAGTCTTCAGCGCGTTCTGGGCGGCGAAGTCGAATACTATAGCCATGTCCAGGCTTTGGATTCATCTTCTTTCTCCGGATTCAACGCATCTATCGGATTTATGTATAATTCCGGACCGTTCCGCGCCGGTCTTGTCGTCAGAACTCCATTTACTCTTGATGGTGAATCGGATAATACATATTATTACCTGTCCACTGAAAATAATCTGCCAATAGAAACTAATTCGTATTCCGGTATGGAAATATTCCGGTCCGATACGGTTTATATTAATGATCAAACATTTAAAATGGAAATGCCCTTTATGCTGGGCTTCGGTCTCGGTTATAATTTGACAGATAACCTCCTGTTGGCCGCCGATTTGGAATATCGTGCCTTCAGCGGAATGAATATTGAACTGCTTGAAAATATTACAATTCAGTCTGATGGGACCGCTAATGAGATATTCAAAACCGTTCCGTCCTATTATGCCGATATTCTTCAGCTTCGCTTTGGGGCCGAGTATCTTTTGGATACGAAATTCGGTGAAATCCCGATAAGAGCCGGAATTCGATCCGAGGCTTATCCTCAAGGTTTTATTTCATATTATGATATCAAATATATTGATGTCGAAGACTTAGCCGGCAATGTTGATTCGCTCAATGTTGATGTTGATTCAACGGCGGTTCAGTATACATATGTTTATGACGAATCCAGCATTCTTGATGGTTTTAGTTTTTCACTCGGAACCGGTATCCACTGGTCCCAGATTAAGATGGATATTGCTTATACCTATACCTATTATGACCAATATATTTTCAGACAGCGGGGTATCAACCCATCTGAAAACGAGTGGAAAAACCATCATTTGAATTTCACCTTTACCGGATATTTTTAGAATTATGGATAATTTTCGGGGTCGGCTAATGGCAGGCCCCGTTTTTTATTAGAAATAAGTAATAGAGCGAAGTTGCCGATAATTATTAGAGTAAAATTAACAAAGAGTACGAGAGAATATAATGGGTTCTAAAGTAAAAATTACCAAACGTGACATGAAAGAAGATAAGTTCACGACTTCAATGATACTGGCGAAGAATTGGCTCGAAGAGCATTGGCAGATTGTTGCGATTATTGCCGCAATTATTGCGGTAGTTATTATCGGTGCCGTTTATATGTCTAAAATGCAGGAAGGCAAGCGGCTGGAAGGCATTGAAAAATTAACCTCCGCCATAACCAAATTGAGGCAGTTAAATTATCAGGAAGCGATTCTTGATTTTAATGCCATTGTCGATGACAATAGCGGGGATGTCGCCGCTACGGCTCAATTCTATCTCGCCAATGCCCATTATGAAAGCCGAAATTACGATGAGGCAATGAATAACTACGAGAAATATATAAATAAATACCATCACGATAAACTTATGACTGCTTCCGCCTATGCCGGTATTGGCGCCTGCCTGGAAAATAAGCAGGAGTACTTGACGGCGGGAGATAAATATCTTCAGGCCGTAAATTATTATCCCAAGTCTGCCTCGGCGGCGGATTATTATTTGGCCGCGGTCCGGAACTATGTTTTGGCCAAAGACGCTGGTAAGGCCGAGATTGCTTATGAGCAAATGGGAGAGAATTTTAAAAACACAGATTATTATAATATCGCGACCCGCCATATTATGACTCTTAGAATAAAGTGATTGGATGATGATAAATGACAGAGAATAAACGGCTGAAGATTGCCTTTCTCTGGCATATGCACCAACCCTACTATCTCGATCCCGCACAGAGTAAATTTGTTATGCCTTGGGTGCGTTTACACGCACTCAAGGACTATCTGGATATGCCGCTAACGGCGGTCAATAATAATATTAAGGCAACCTTCAATCTGGTTCCATCCTTGCTGGATCAGATTGAGCTATATAATCATGGATATACCGACCGGCATCTGGACCTCAGCCGTATTCAAGCCAAAGAATTAACTTCGCCGCAAAAAGAAGAAATTCTCAAATCTTTTTTTGACTGCAATATTGCTACTATGGTCGAGCCGTATCCGCGCTATCGCCAATTGTGGAAGAAAAAAGACAACAGCGGCTCCGATTTAAAACTGGCTGTCAATACTTTTTCAACCTCCGAATGGCGGGATATTCAAGTTTGGTCGAATCTTGTTTGGATCGATCCGATGTTTCGCTCCGAATCCGTCCCTCGATTGTTGCTGGCCAAGGGTCGAGATTTTTCCGAAGAAGATAAAATAAATCTGCTTGATTTTCAATTGGAATTAATCGGTAGAATTGTACCTACCTATCAAAAGCTTTACAAAGAGGGGCGAATTGACATTTCCTTCACCCCGTATTACCACCCGATTCTGCCTCTTCTTATTGATAGTCAATCCGCCCGTGAGGCAGTCTCCGACATTAAGCTGCCGAAAAATCAGTTTCGTTTTGAGGAAGATGCTGTTTGGCAAATAAACAAATCCGTGGAAAAATATGAGCAACTGTTCGGCGTAAAACCATCCGGTATGTGGCCCTCGGAAGGCTCGGTATCCGAAGAAACTATCAAGCTTATTTTCGAATCCGGTATTAAATGGATTGCCTCCGATGAAGAAATATTATACCAATCCTTGATAAAATCTGGCATGAGCAAGCAGAACTCATCGCCACACTTTCCCTATACCTGCAATCTAACCCCCGGTTTGACTCTATTTTTCCGCGATCATGGGCTATCCGATAAAATTGGTTTTGTCTATTCCGGATGGGATACCAAACGGGCGGTCAATGATTTCATGCAGAGCCTGAAATCGTTAAAAATGGTGCTGGACGATGATCTGGATAACAGTCTGGTGCCGATCATCCTTGACGGTGAAAACGCCTGGGAATATTACCCCGACGATGCCACCGATTTTTTAAACGAATTATATAGAACTCTGGCCGAAGATAAAAATATTGAAATTACGACATTTACCGATATGGCGCAACGCGGCAATTCAAAAAAGTTGCCTCGGCTGTTTGCGGGTTCCTGGATTAATTATAATTTCAAGGTGTGGATCGGACATAATGAGGATAATACTGCTTGGGATCTGCTTTATCAGGCGCGGAAAGATTTAACCGATTTTGAGAAAAACAATACCGGTTTTGATAAAACCCAATTATCGAATGCTTGGAAACAGATATATATCGCCGAGGGATCCGATTGGTGCTGGTGGTACGGCGATGACCACATCGGCACACACAACAAGGATTTCGACCAACTCTATCGTCTGCATATTGCCTCGATGTATCGAATAATCGGACGGGAGGTTCCGGGCGCAGTCCATAAACCGATTCATAAGCATCAAGCCGAATCTTTTATATCCTATCCGGAATCATTCATAACGCCTCGAATTGACGGTCTTATAACTCACTATTATGAATGGAGCGGCGCCGGTATGTACGACTGCGACAAATCGGGAGGAGCCATGCACCGGGTTGATACGGTCGCCAAAACCATTTACTTTGCCTATGATGCTGATAATTTTTATATCCGACTTGATTTTAAAAAAGAGCTTTTTATTGTCGGCAAGGTTAATTTTGAGATTGTCGTTGATTTTGGAAAAAACGGCCAAAAAAAGTTTAAGCTTGACAAAGGCGACTTGAGTAATAATAATGTTAGGAGTAGTTTTAACACGATTTTTGAAGCGTCCATTCCTCGTCAGGAAATATGCCCGACCGGCAGTGGCCCTATTGAATTCCTGGTGATTTTGTTCGCCGATGAAAATCTTGTAGAAAAATGGCCGATTGAAGAGCCGATTAGACTTGATTTCCCTGAAAAAGATAAGGAAATCTTTTGGCAGGTTTAAAGGAGTGATAATGGAAGATTCATTCTTTAAAAAAGAAGACGATCACAATACCGAAATTCCACGTCTAAATGACCTTGGCTCCGAGCGCAATGGTGGGGTGGAGGAAGATAGAGATCGGGCTTTAATTGCCGCCATACTATCCTATATTCCATTTTTATGCTTGATACCGTTGATTCAGATGAGGGATAATCCCCAGGCCCGATTCCATAGCAAGCAGGGTTTGATATTGTTTCTTATAGAAATTATCGCCGCTCTCTTTCTAATTCCGGGTGTCTCAAGCTTAATTTGGAAATTTGTTATAATCGCCGCTCTGGGAGCCTCCCTGGCCGGTATAATTTTTGGAATCCAAGGAAAGGAATACAAGTTGCCTTTTGTTGGCGATATTGCCGATAAAATGAAACTATAACCGCCTTTTCCCCGTCCCCCGGGAAAAGTTCTCTCCATTTCCGCCTATAATATTTTTCTATTTTTTCGGTTAAAATGGCACCTTAAAAGGCCTAAACAATTTGGTTTTATAAACGTCTGCAATAAAAACAACTTAACTTTTTTTAAATTTATTAGAGGAGTAAAGTTTTTGTTGACAATGAATTACGAATATTGTTTTAATCTTACATGTATAGGGAACAGACCTTAGATTTGGATTTTCTGAGGATTAATGATTATTGAAAACAGGGAGTTTGTAATATTAAGGTACATCCTGGTGTAATGCTTTGTTCTACAACGGATTAGAGGGGATATGGACTGCAATATACCGATCGCTGTTCAATCTTTGAGCCGATCGATAAACCAGTTTTTACTGCACGCTTTGAAAAATTCCCGCCAAGGTTCAAAATGGATTCCGACCACCATTGGTAACTTAAAGGATTGGAATAAAATAGCCGATAGTAATAATAAGATGAAAAATGTTCAATTGTTAAACATAGTATGGGATTTAACGGCATTACTGTTGCGAACGCTATTAATGAACCTAATAGCGAAAGAGGTAATGGATAATGCA
>JBDRRI010000020.1:0-13681 GCA_043825815.1 Candidatus Zixiibacteriota bacterium | reverse complement strand
AAAAAACAATTAACCTTAAGTAAGTGTCCTAAATAATAGGTGAAGATCAAAGGTAGAAGCTTTGCCCGCTGATACATCATACGCCAATTTATCGGGAGAGTGTTCCGTGCAATTTAATAATTTCGGAAACAAGCTGGCCATTCAGAGATATTTTCAATTAAGCGGGCCGTTCTGGCGAGTGGATCAATATCCAATTATTAAAACACTATTTAAAAATTATCAGGATTTTAGCGATTTCATTATAGTCTTGTCAAAAGAGTAAATGCCTGTTTTACCACAGGTCGTGGGGGAAGAGGATTTCCATTGAAATGGAGCTGTTCGGTTCGACGCAGACGATATAGCTCATGGTATCCGAATCAGGAATGAAAATTACCTGCAATTTATGATTGCCGACCGGAATTGATGAAAAGCTGAAATTACCGCCCTTATCGGGAGTAATCGAGCCGGCGGTTGTACCACCTGAGCCATCCGGATATATCAAATTGACAATTAAAGAATCATCGAAGGTCGTGCCCGGCATCTGCATACTGGCATCGAGAATATATCCGCTGACGGAATTATTCAGGAGTTCGCCGGTCGAAGAGGCAAATTCGGTTTCAATATCAGTTCCGGCGCCGGTGGAACGGATAGTTGTGCCGGCAAGTATAAAGGGCGTGTTCCAGGCGTCATTGGCAAAATCTCCGCTCTGAAAATCACCTTTGATGTACGGGCCATCCCAGGTTCCCAGTCCGGGATTGGTTGCGAGGGCATTCAAATTGGGTGGCAGGGCGCCGATATCGCCGACATATCCGAAATCGGCCCGGGCGCCATTGGTGAAGATTTCCGGATTACCGGCAATGGCAAACGAGAGCGAGAGCAGTTCCGATTTGGTCGCTTCAATTTTGGCCGTTTCGGTAGATTCGGAGAATTTCATAGTTGCCACACTGGCCAGAATCCCCAAGATGACTATAATAATAACCAGTTCAATTAGAGTAAATCCACGGTTGGTTTGTATTCTTCTCATTAGTTGCCCATGCTATTCAGGTTTTGAATTTCAGTAAGAGATAAAACTTTATTGTAAATTCGAAGATCATCAATCTTCCCTTTGAAGACATAATTAGCTCTATCCCGTCCGATCCTCAACATGCCATCGCCGGTCCCCGGACCCTGACTGATAGTACCCTGACTATGATAGGCACCATCGATATAAAGGGTGACCAGATTGGAGGCGCCTTGATAAGTCACAACAATATGACTCCAGATATTTTGGGCATCGGCTACCCGATAGGTCGATTTCCAATTGGCGCCATTGGGATGGTACAAGGTTAGAAGTTTGTTGGCTCCGGAGCCGTTATCCCATTGAAGAGTCCAATGATTATCATTACCGGTTGGAGTGCAGCGACAGACAATAGCCGCCCAGATACTCTGATTGGATTCGGTATAAACCCAGACGCTGATGCTGTAGTTGTTTTCTATTTGCAATTCGGCGGCGCTGACAGCGGTTTCGAAATAATCGTTACTTCCGTCAAAATCAAAGCAACCATCGACTTTACCAGTCGTCAGCCATCCTGAGCCGGAGGGATCGTTATTGAGGTCGGCCGGGGATGGCGTGACACCATCGCTATAGGCCACCTGTCCGGTGCCCTCGTCCAGGCGATAATGAGCCAGAAGATCGGGATCGACAGACACGGTCGAACCGTACCAATAATCATCGGCCAAATAATATTCGGAATATAAGCCGGATGATGGAAGAACAGAAACGAAGCGACTGATAGTATCATTTTCGGGGATATATATTATTTTAATATCGTGATTACCGATTGGAATTGAATCAAAACTGAAATATCCGCCAATATCGGTTGCCGTCGATTTTATGGTCGTACCTCCGGAACCGTTCGGGATTGTCAGCCTTATCGAGACGGAGTCACGGTAATCATCACCGGGCGGGGTACCATCGAGATCAAAAATATTCCCGGAAACCTGATTGCGGAGAAGGTCATCGCTTGAGGCGGCTATTGCTTTAACAATATTGCTCCCCAATCCGATGGAAACAATCGAGGCGGCATTGAGTGAATAATCAACCTGCCAAGCATCTTTTTTGAAATCATCCGGATCTTGTACAAATTCGGAATGAATATAGGGGCCATCCCAGGTCGCATATCCTCCCGGATTATTAATTAGAGCATCGAGATTCGGCGGGAGGGCACCGATATCGCCGATATATCCGAAATCGGTACGAATACCATTATTGTTCAGATCCTGATTACCGGCAATGGCCATGGCCAACTCATTCATTTCGGATTTGGTTTTTTCGATTTTCCCTGATTGCGCGACATTGCCAATTTTCTGCATAGCAACCGAGGCAATAATGGCTACCACGATGATGACAATTACCAGTTCGATTAATGTAAATCCGCTATTTTCTTTTATTCTATTCATATTTAATAAGTATAGTACACTTCCAGCCAAACCTGCGTACAATAGGCATCTTTCTTCAAGTCGACGCCGATTTCGATATTATCAATTTCAGTCCAGGTCCAAGACGATGAGGTTCCCGGATTTGTAGCGTAGGTTGTAGAATAGTTGACGTAGGAGCCGGTTGTATTGTTTTGGGAACCACTATATGATGATCCTCCCGTACGGATTAAAGTACGGGCTTTTCGACCGCCGCTATTGCCAATGGCCCGGACATAGATTATAACCGAATCAATTGTTCCGGTGCCGGCGGCGTGATCCTGAGTATTATATAGGTCCTCATTCCATTGGCTTCCATAACCTTCGACGCAGGTTGTATCATCGTCGGCGGTCACTTCATCAACACATTGCCAGTTGCTTACGCAATTTTGGGTATTGAGGTTTGAAGCTGATCCGTCTCCTTCCGGGCGAAGTATTTCAACACCTGAACCGGAACCTCCTCCGCCTTCAGAAAAATAATCACCAGCAAATTTATATGACTTTTCGCTTTTATGCCGCGGGAGAATGGTCAAATATCGGTATATTGTATCAACCGCGGGAGTGTAAATTATATTGAGAGGGTGTTTTCCGACGGGGAGAGAATCAAGGGTGAAGGTACCGTCAGGATTGGGGCGATATGTTTTGGTTTGGATCCCACCGGTTCCATCGGGAATGGAAATTATAATGGCAACGGAATCACGATAGGAGGAGCCGGGAACTTCCCCGGCAGAATCGGTGATTGTTCCATTAAATTGATTGAGCAGGTAGTCGGTCGGGGAATCGGCAATTTTTTTTGATATGGTTGAGCCACTTCCGGTTGAAGTGATAGTAACTCCACCCGAATAGGTATAGGCAGTTCCCCATTCATCATATTTAAAACCGGTGCTATCCTGCAAAAAGCCGGGAGAGAGGTAGGGGCCGTTCCAAGCAGAATAGCCGCCAGGATTTTGGTAAAGAGCTTGAAGATTGGGTGGAAAGGAACCGATATCGCCGATATATCCAAAATCGGAGCGGACGCCATTGCTGATTTGATCCGGGTTTCCGGTAATAGCTGAAGCCAGCATTTCCATTTCGCGCTCGGTTTTGGCGCGGCGGATATCATCGATGGAGGAAGTCATCCATTGCATGGCGGTGGAGGCAACAATGCCAATGACGACAATCAGTACTAAGACTTCCATCAGGCTGAACCCGTGATTATTAATTGTAATTCTGAACATTTTACCAAATATCTCCAAAATACTGGATATCGGCATAATAATTCTGACCCGGATTTATATTTATTTTTCTTGTTAGTGTATCGCCAAGATTTATAAAAACCGTCCGCAAAGTATGAATGCCAATCGGCACTGAATCAATTTTGGCGTATCCGCCATTATCAGGATAAGCAATTTTCGACAGCCAGCCGCCGGAACCGTCGGGAAAGGTTAAGATAAACCGAACTGAATCCCTGTAGGTCGAGCCTGGAACGCTAAAATCGAGGTCGCTGACTGATAATTGGACCGTGTTATAAAGAAGATGGGCGGTCGAATTGGCCATTGTTTTGGTTATAGTCGAGGTTCCTCCGTTTGATGAAAAAGCGGGACCGGATGGGGATGAATATTGGGTTCCCCAGCCGTCGATTTTGAAGGTGGTATTGGTTCCCGAAGAAAACTCATCGGATATATAGGGGCCGTTCCAGGTGGCATATCCTCCGGGATTGGCAACCAGAGCATCCCAATTGGGCGGTAGTGCTCCGATATCGCCGATATAGCCGTAGTCGGTCCTTATTCCGGAAGAGACAAGATGGGGATTGCCAGCAATGGCATAGGCCAATTGATCCATTTCCTGCCGGGTTTCTTCGAACCGCGATGTCTCGGTGGCGACAATTAATGATTTGGAGGCGATTCCGGCCATTATTCCGATAATAATAATGACAATAATGACTTCGACTAAAGTGTATCCGTTTTGCGCCTTCAATTATTTTACATCCTTTTATGCGGCAAAAAGTTTACCATATTATATTATCGGTCTTTATTGACAATTTTTAAGGGAAGCCGTATAATCCATTAAGTCAAAATATTTTAGTTTTTAATTGCCATTGTTATATAAAAGGATGTTGTTTATTATTAAATTCGATGAATAAACGAAAATATAAAGAGGTTGCCATGTTTTATACGAAAATTTTACTTTTACTTTTCATAATAACGCTGGGTATTTCCGATTTGAGTCTGGCCCAGAATGATAAAACCTGTTTTGAATTTTTAAGAGCCAAATATAACGATCATGACAGTCGTCTAAGCGAGTATCTAAAGACCGAGGTTAATTCGTTTATTAGCCAGTATCCCCAGAGCAGTCTAATGCCGGATGCCCTTATTCTTCAGGCCAAAATTTTCGATGAATTCCGGGAGGAAGAGGTGGCGGTGGCGATTCTGGTCAAAGTGATGTTTCTCTATCCGACAAGCGATAAGAGACCGGAAGCCAATGATTTGATGATGAGTCTGATTGCCGGAAATGATAAACTCCAGGAAATAAAAAACGAGCTATTCAATCTATCGGATAAAATTGATTTTGAGGAGAATCGGGCTGATCGGTATTATTCATATCTGGAATTTATATATGATCTAGGTCAGCCACAGATGTACAACTGGCTAATGGGAGAATTGTACCATTTTCTGGCGGAGTTCCCTGATCATATTCAGATTGACCGGGTTCACCGCTGGATCGCCGGAACCTATGGGGCGGAAAATGAAGAGCAGGCGGCGGTGGCGGCCTATTTAAAATATGAGATGCTTTTTCCCGAAAGCGAGTTTATTCCGCTGGTAAAAAACCGGCGAGCCGAAGTTATTTATGAAGATTTAAAAGAGTATGACACGGCGATGGCCATATTTACCAATGTCATTGAGCAATATCCCTCGACTCAATATGTGGCGACGGCTTTGTTTCATCGGGCCAAAATAAAAGCCAATCGATTTAAGGAGTACGTTGCGGCCATAAATGATTTAAGACGGTTAGCGGACGATTTCCCTGATCATCAATTGGCGATGCCGGCCCTTTTCGAAATAGCGCGGCTTAATGAAAAGAAACAAAAGGCCTATATTGGCGCAATCGGAGTTTATGAAGAGATTGTCGAAAAATATCCGAATAATCCCCAGGCGCCCGACGCGTTGATAATGGCGGCCAAGCTTCATACTAAAATTAACGAAGATCGCAATGCGATAGGGAAATATGCCCAATATGCCACCCACTATCCCAATCGGAAAGATTCGCCCCAAATGCTTTTTAAGGCGGGGATGATCTGCGAATCCAAATTGAAAGATAATCAACAGGCTTTTGAATATTTTGACGCGGTTGCCAAGAGGTATCCGGACAGCAAATATGCCCCCAAAGCTCAAAAGAAAGCTGATCGGTTGCGCGAGCGGTTGAGTATGGGCCAATAAAAAAGCGCCGGCATTATATAAAAATAATACCGGCCTTAATAATTATTTAAGAATAGAATCGCACGTCTCATTCCACTGTTGGCAATCGCAGGGTAGCGAGGGCCAAATATCTTTGTAAAGGAACATAATAATTGAAGTTATATCTATTATATTAATCGTGCAGGAGCAGTTTACATCGGCCTGAGCCAGACAGGGCGGTGCTGAACCATTCTTGTATAAGTAGGATATTAAATATACTATATCCAGAATATTTATTATACCATTGCCATCAACATCGCCCATCATAATGCAACATCCGGATGCTTCCGGCCAGGTGAATATTTCAGGACGGGACGCTATCCATTGACGGGCTTCATTTACAGAGTTTTGCAAACCGTCGCTTCCATTATCATACTCCGTAACGATTATGTTGACAAAAACGAAGGTGTCAATCGGTTTGATATCGAAAATCCCATAAACCTCAACCATATGCAAATCCTGGAACATTGAATCGGGATTGGACTGATCGGCCGTTGCCTCCCAGGCTTCATAACCAAAAGTGTTGATTGTCTTTTTATAAAGCTGCGAGGGCACAAAATTACCGGAAGGATAGACCCAATCGGCATTCATGGCGGTCCACATAGCCTGAGGACACGCAAGGGAATCGTGGTTCGGGTTGAAAATCGGGAATTTATATCCTCCATAAAAGGCCAATCCGCCAGCACGACTATCGGCCAAAACACAATCGTTATTTTCAATAAGGTCGCTACTATATTCCGCACCATAGCAAAACATTAAATTCATATCAGTCGTTGCGAGAAATTCTGAGCCATTGGCATTGCCACTATCCGATGGTATATCCCAGTCATAAATATTGCCGATTATTATATTTTCCAATTCACCGGCTGAATTGTTGTAGACTGTCTGTTTAGATATAATAAAATCACAACTGTCGTAATTTTTCGGAGCGAAATATTCCTGTTTCATAATCAGGGTACTGTCATGAGTCGCAAATTTTCCGGCATTGGCATAATTATAATCGTAATAAGATGTTGAATCGACTGAGATCCCTTCAAGAGGTCGGAAACCGGTTTCATTGCCCCAATCGGAATTGTAAATACTGGTTGAAAATAATGTGTCGGAGCCGCTGAGCCTGAGAATAAACGGACTGGCATCGTACAAATAAAGTTTTGAAAAATCATCATTGCCGAGATAATTATCGGTTGTATCACAATCATCGAAGAAATCCAAATGAGATCCGCCGTAAACATATTGATTGTATTCATCGGAATTTCTGCCCTGCCGCCCGATATTACCGGTATTACTAAAGACCATCCTTTTGCATTCGGTTCTGATATCGGCATAGAGAGGAAATTGGACGGTATCAGCGACAATAAGTTCGACGGGAATAGTGTCAACGACTGTTCCAAACGATTCATAAGTGAGGATAATACCACCTTCAACAACGATCGGGCCGAAGTTTATAACCCCGTTTTTATTTAACTGGACACCCAATTCGTAGTAATCCGGATTGGTGCCGATTGTAACCGGCCCGTAGTTGTCGATATCGAGCCATCCTGATGGGCCCGAAATTTCAAAATTGGAAATAGAATTAATAATCAAGTCATAGCTACATGGATTCTGAATTCGTAAAACAGTATCTTTTTGGACTCCCATATTAGTCCAGGTTGGGAAACCGATTCCGCCAATATAAGGAAGACAGGGTCCGTATTGCGGATCAATACAGGGAACTCGCAACCACTTGAGCGGATTCAAGGTCCAAACGGCATCATTGTGCATATAGGACCCGGGATGTTTGTCATTAACATAAAAAATATCGAGATAATCATTTCCGGTATAGGAACCGGTCGGATCATAAATGGCTTCCTCAGGGAAAATACCATCGGTGACAGTCATACCGAATCTCGAAACCGATGCCCACATATCGGATTCACAATCGTTTCCAATTGTATGGTCGCAATATGGAGAAATAGTATTGGTCAGATTGGTCCCCATATCCCAGCTTATTCCGCCGTCATTGGAAATGGAGAGGTAGAGTTCTCCATTGGCGGTGCCCTCCCAGTTATTCATTGTGAAATTGCTAATATGACAATCATTAAAAAGACCATGGGGATAATCATTGAATTGCGCATATACAGTGTATAATTTTCCATCACACTCGGACAGCATTGGCTTAGCCACGAACATATTGTTCATATCGCCGCCGGTACAGGTGCTGTCATTGGGTTGCCAGTTGGCATCTTTGATAATTCGATTAAGGCCGGAATTTTCGTCCCAATGCATAATCCGACCGCCGAAAAAGTTTTCCCATTCGCCGAGCGAGGTGCCATTGGGAACCGCTTTACGGGCGCAATAGACGATATGGAGATTTTCATCGGTTCCGATAAGAGCCGACAGGTCGCCGTTGGATAGCCATCCGCCCAGTGTTGAATCGTATTTGGTTATATTTTCCTTGGCTTCCCATTGTTCGCCCCTGTTGTAGGAAACCATATAATAAATATCATTAAAATATCGGCTATGCCCCAAACCGGGGTCCAGATAGTCACGGGTTTTTGATTCCGAAGCGCCGGGATATTCGCCGGGGGAGGCGGCCCATATGAGAGCAACTTTATTTCCGTATGACATCGCCGTTACGGTTTGAGAGATGGTCGGGACAGTATCGATTATCCGGGGCGGCCAGTCCCAATTGCCGAGGGTATCGGAGCCGAAGCGACGAAAGTATGTTATAACCGAGGCGCCATCGCCTTCCCGATCAAAATAGGCAACCATATGGGTCACCGTATCACCTCCACTAACCTGATATTCAATTGATGGCCAGTAATAGGAATAATCTTCGGGATCATACCACTCCTCGGGAATACCATCGCAACAGAGGGAATCGGGAACGTGTTTAAGATATGGACTGAAAAAACATGAAAGCGGCATAAAATCATAGGCCACAACCAGTCCCATAGAATTACCGTAGTCATAGTAATAGTCATTTGCGGCGATAATGGCTTTTCCTTCAGTGTCAATATCCAACCAAAATTGCTCGGAACTGAACCATCCGTGTCTTGGACAGGTATTACATCCGCCCAAAGGTGAATCATTAAATTCAAAATTTCCATCAATGGCATTCCATGCTTGATAAAGGGCGACAACCCCGTCAATATCGTCAATTTCCGCACCCGCCCAAATAAAATGGACATTCTGATTTCCCCGCCAATCAACCAGACGATTCATACGGTAAAAGCTGTTCATGTCAAAGGCGGAACTACCTACTTGAAGTCCCGGAGATAATGATTTTACCTCGTCGAATCCCAAAGTCTGTGGCGCAATATTTTGTGAAGGATTTATGGTTGAATTTAATTGGACTTTGCCGGGAAGATTTTTGATCTCGTCAACTCTTTGGCGGGGGTCAATTGATTGGGGTGAGTTGGCGGCGAATATATTGGCAGTGAACAGAGTTAATAACAAGAAGAAAATAATCTGTTTATTTAGTATTACTTTCATAATACCCCCTATGAAATTATTAACATGGCCGATTTGATGAAATATTCTTAATTGTACTAATAAATATATTGATGAGTCCAGATTCTGTCAATAATATTATTTTAAAAACATATCAAAATAAAGCCGAACAGAGTGACTTACGACTTGACAAAACGGATATATCAGGTTATTTTAATTTATAATTCAATACGATTCGACAATTAAATATTCGTTTACTTATCATTTTGAGGGTGAGGGTTTATCGCTCAGACAAATTGTAAAAATTTTTTAAAGGAGAGGAAGTCGGATGGGACGTTTATTGTTAAGGTTATCGGTTTGTTTAATGGTGATGTTTTTTGGATTTGGTGCAATTGCATTGGCCCAAGTGTTAGGTGTTGTTATTGATGATGACTTTTTATCGCAGACAGATGTGGATGTTTACAATTCAAGCCATGGCACCAGCTACACCTTTGGCTATGATGCTTTTAATTTGATTCAGGAGGGAGTTGATGCTGTCGCCGACGCGGGCGTAATATCTGTTTTAAACGGAACTTATTATTATAATATTAACATTGTTGATCGCAATGGCATAATTCTTTCGGGCGAGTCGCGGGATGAAACAATATTATATCCGGCATTTACACTCGACTGGAATGTCGGGAGTTATGGGAGTTCCCGTAAGACGGCCATTCGAGTTGTGAATTCAACGGACATTACGATTACTAATGTCACTCTTAATCTGGCGGGTATTGCCGGCGATAATCGGAGCGGTTTGTTGTATTGGAATTCTTCGGGTTCTATAACAAATAATTTGACGAAAAATAATACGACGGCCGGATATTATGAAATCACGGCCTATCTCCGGGCGCCGGATTTATCGGATGCGGCCCGGGCGCAAATCGATATAACCGGGAACACCTTTTTAAATACTGGCCGGGTCGGAATTGTAATTCATGATTATGTCAATGTTAATATTGAAGATAACAGTTTCGATCAGGTTGATCCCGATTTTGGCTATGGCATTGAATTGGGTTCAATGGCGGGCGGGATAATCAAGCGTAATAGTTTCAGGAATTATTCCACCTGGGCGGCGACCGACCAGTCTACAGTATCGGCGATATATATAGAAAATTCGTATACTTCGGGCGTGCCGGCCGTTGATAAGTATGTAGTCGTTGACAGTAATGATATCAGCCATTGCCAGTATGGAATCGTAGTTGGCAATCAATGGGAAGGTTTGGCGGGCGATGTTGATATTCATGCGATCATCTCCAATAATGAAATATATGATAATACAACGACCGGTTCCTATTCCAGCGGGGGGATAATTATTTCCGATGAGGGTCGAGATATGGGTTCGGCGGTTTATGCCACGCTTGATAATAATTTGATAAACAGCAATGGGGATTATGGAATTTACATATTTACCAAAGGCAATGGTGATATTTCAGCCTGGCTGACATATAATTGGATTCTAAACAATTTCAAGGGTATTGATGTCAAAGAATTCAGCACTGTTTCGAATAGTATATATAATGTCATCGTCCATCATAATATATTGGATAATAATCTAAATGCCGAAAACGATGTTATCAGCGGATATTGGGATGATATGGTTTCGGTTGGCAACTGTTGGTCCGATTTTGAGGGTGAGCCGGGTGAAGCTTATGAAATTCCTGGAACGGTGACAACGATTGATAGATATCCAAATATTTATTGCGGCGAATGTAATCCGGGTGACGCTAATAATAATGCGGTTTTCAATATTATAGATATAACATATATTATCTCATTCTTATATAAAGACGGTCCGGCGCCGATTCCTTATTCTATCTGTTCCGGTGATCCGACGGTCAATTGCGAAGTTAATCTTTTGGACATTGTATATTTAATAGCCTATATATATAAAGATGGTCCGGCTCCCGGGAATGCGCTTGATTGGTTTTACGCTTGCGGAGGCCCCTTGCGTGGGACGCCTGAGGAAGGCCTTGATGATAATTCGCTAACGGCCGGTCAATTATTAGAAGTCTTTCCGGTAAAAGCATTTAGATAACATAGATATGAGAAAGGAAGGCCAATAGAATTAATATTATTGGCTGGAATTACAGACTATCTTGTTGTTGTTGGTAGTAATTCCTGTTTTTTTTGATATATTTCATCTCTGTCGATCAATTTCTGATGAGCGTGATATCGAAAGCGCTTGACAAAATCGATATTTTTACTTTCTTAATGGCGGTAACATAAGGTTTGATGGGAACTTAACCGTCGCCGGAAGGTGCTATTACATGCCTTTGCGCTGTTTGGCGCAAGTACTGCATATATGACTTTGAATATTAGCTTTTGAAGTCAGCAAGGTTTAGAAATTGATATTGGATTATTTCATAGTAATAAAACGGAGGTATTCCTGATAAGTTCTGTTAATTAAGGGTTCTACTTACTTCAGTGCCAGATCTTCCTGATTAAGCACCTCTACTTTATTGGAAAGCTTGGCCAATATAACAGCATATATTTACTATAATCAAGTTTAGGCATAAAGGAAAATAAGTATGAGCAGAGTGAGGGATTGGGTTGATAGTAACTTCAGAGCGGCGTATAAGGTTATTTTTGGATTATGTCTATTTTCATTATGTTTAACCCTTAACATCTTTGCCGATGATTCGACCAAGCATGTTTTTCTTGTCATTGTCGATGATGATTTTTCTTCTCAGGCTGATGTTGATATATATAATAGTGAGCATGGGACATCTTTCGTCTGGCAGTATGATGCCTTTGCCTCTATCCAACCGGGAATTGATTCGACCATTTTTGGAGGCACGGTTAATGTCCAGCCCGGGACATACGCAGGAAATATAAATATTGATCAGCGTTTATTTATTTATGGCAGTAATTACAATATTGATCCCAGCGGTTCTTTAGATCGCGGAAATGAATCCGTTATACTGGGTAATGTTACAATTAGCTCTGCCAGTGCGAAATTTGACGGATTTACAGTTGACGGTTATAATATAATTATTGAACATGTTGACGACGCGGTTGTGTCCAATAATATTTGTTTGAACACACCGGGGGTTGGCGCCATTCAGGCTTTAACCGAGTATGCTACGAGCAACCATAGCAACCGGGCTTACATTGGCCATAATACCATTTCGAATGCTGTAAGCAGCGGAATATACTCCGATAAGAATCAAGATATCGTTGTTGAGTATAACCATATTTTCAATATTATAGCCGGATTGCTGGCCGGTCATGGTATTATGTGCGATGATGGTTTTGGTACGGGAATCACAATAAGAAATAATATCATCAACACCGTTGGCGGTATCGGGATTTCATTTGAAGCCGGAGCGGGAGTTGTTATTGAGAATAATCAAGTGACTAATGCGCAGCGCGAGGGCATCTTTTTAGAACTAAATACTGGCGATTATACCGTTCGCGGGAATACCATATCTTATGCCGGACTCAATTCCGGATATGGCATTCGTTCCAAATGTCGTACTAAAATAGAGAATAATTCAATTGATCATTGTGAAGGCGGCATAAAAGCCGACTATTTTTCAAGCGGCGAAACCGACCGGATTGAAATCAAAGGAAATTCAATATCATATATTGAGTTGGCTGGAATTTTTGTCGGTTCAAGTAATGCCTATATTTATAACAACGCTTTATTGCATTGTCATATAAAATACGGAAGCAGTCTGGGTCCCTGGGATCTCGCTTCTATTCATATTGGCGGCAATGCCAAAAATAGCCAGGTTATCGGCAATGTCGTATTTGATGGCATTAATGGCATTCAAACCTGGTCAGACAGTACAACAATATCCAACAATGTCATCTATGGATTTGGGTACAGTCATGATGTCTTTAATATATATGCCACCAGTGTTTATAAAAATTCCGCAATACTGATCGGAAGCAACTGGATAGAAAATAATTTCAATCCCGAAGGTACCATTATTTTTAATAACAGCATTCATGACAATTATTTTGATTTATATTATCATGATAGTCTTACCTATACAATCAATGCGTCCGGTAATTGGTGGGGTTCAATTGATCCAGAGGTTATTTCTTCACTGGTCGATGATAGTACTGATTTTACACCGTGGTTGAAATCGGAAACCGACCTCAATCCGGGCGTTCCCGGCTTTCAAGGGAATTATTCTCAACTCGTGGTCGGCGATGGTTGTATTCAAACTAATTCTTCAGGGCGGATACAAGAGGCCATCGATATGGTCACCAATGGGGGGACGGTTAATGTTTTGGCCGGATATTATGGCGAGGATACTGAAATCGGAACTTATTGGGACTCCGAGGAGGAGGGGGCTATTGCGACCGGAGACAATAAAACAGTCAATTTATTT
>JBDRRI010000019.1:0-11008 GCA_043825815.1 Candidatus Zixiibacteriota bacterium | reverse complement strand
CGGCTGTGGTCTCCATGAGAATCGTTGGTGCCTTGCATGAATTCACGGCCCTTGAGGATGTTTATGAAGATGTCACCAATATCGTTCTTAACGTGAAGCAAATTCGCGTAAAGTTGTACGGCGATGGACCCAAAACGCTTTCTTTGAAGGTCGCGAAAAAGGGCAAAATAACTGCCGGTATGTTTGAAACGGATCCTGATATCGAAATTTTAAACCCCGATCTGCATATTGCCGAGTTGGTCGCTGATCGTGATTTTGAAATGGAGATTGATGTCGATTCGGGCAGAAGTTATGTCGTTGCCAATCAGAACAAGCGCCAGGATGCGCCGGCCGGAACGATTTTTGTCGATTCCCTCTTTTCGCCGGTCATCAAAACCAATTTTGAGGTGGAGAACACCCGCGTCGGCCAAAGAACCGATTATGATCGCCTGATTATGGAGATCACAACCGATGGTTCGACGACCCCGGAGGACGCTCTTTCTTATGCTTCGAAGATATTGAAAGATCATCTTCAACTATTTATTCATCTCGACGAAGAGATTCAGATTGAGGAAGAAGAAGAAGAGGATGAAGAAACCGTCCGAATCCGCCAGCTTCTCAAAACTCGCGTCGATGAACTGGAACTTTCCGTGCGGTCTTCGAACTGCCTGAGAGCGGCCAATATTCAGACTCTGTCAGAATTGGTTGACAAGACCGAATCCGAAATGCTCAAATATCGGAATTTCGGACGGAAATCTCTTAATGAACTTAATGCCATTTTGGACGAACTGAATTTATCATTCGGAATGGATATTTCAAAATATATTGATAACGTATCTTAGAGGATTAGAATGCGACACCAAATAAAGGTCAGAAAACTTGGTCGGACGAAACCGCATCGGGAAGCAATGTTGGCCAATATGGCAACATCACTCTTTGCCAATCGGACAATCAGGACGACTGATATAAAGGCAAAAGAGCTGAGAAAAGTGGCCGATCGGCTGATTAGTTTGGCCAAAGCGGATACTTTGGCGGCTCGCCGTCAGGTGGGAAGAACAATCAAAGATAAGGCTGTCGTTAAAAAGCTTTTTTCTGAAATTATCCCGCAATTCAGCAATAGGGATTCCGGGTTTACTAGAGTTTTAAAACTCGGTTTTCGCCGCGGAGATAGTGCTTTAATTTCCGTTGTGGAACTTCTCACCGAAAAACCAAAGGTCGAAAAGACCAAAGGTAAAAAAGAAAAAGATAAAAAATAGCTGTTTGAATTTTATCGAATTTTCAGGAGCCGCCTTAATGCGGCTCTTTTTTTATGGAAATATCATTTGCAATCTTGACGGATATTTACTATTATTTCCTATCTTAAACGAATATTTTAGGAATGTTTCTTATCTGATTGACAAGCAATGTGTTAGGCTGTGGCACTAATTATTAATGAGGTCGCGAAAGGAGAGATTAATGGCAGATGAAAAGAAAAAGATGAGCAAAGGGTGCATGATTGCGCTTATAGTCGGCGCGGTCATAATCGTCGCAATTGCGGCCTCGGCATTTTATTGCTATAAAAATGCGGACAAGTTTGTTGAATTGGGCTTGAATTCAATTGCCAATGATGTTCAGAAATATTTGCCAGAAGATATCACCAAGGAAATGGTGGACGAGCAGATTGACAAGTTTATGACGGCTTTTCGCGAGAAAAAAATTGAAGGTATTGAACTTCAAAATCTGATGCAAATGGGTTCGGAAATAGTCAATAATAAGGATTTAGGCGAGGACGAACTAAAAACCAAGGCGCTTGATTTCTATGAAGAGCTGAAACGGATTGCGGATAAATAGTTAGCCCATGTCAACCGTAATCGTAATATTGGGGGCCTACCTTATTGGCACCATTCCGTATGGGCTTTTAATTCCGAAATTTTTCGGGATTGCCGATATTCGCCAACATGGTTCCGGCAATGTCGGAGCCACCAACGCATGGAGAGTAGCCGGTCCGCTGGCCGGTCTGATTGTCACCTTTTTTGATATCTGCAAGGGCGTTGTCGCCGTCTTGCTGGCCGGGCTTGTCGCGAACGGACCATTATCTCCGGAGCTATTGAGACTACTCTCCGGATTCTCGGCCATTATCGGCCATATCTTTCCCTTTTATCTCAATTTTAGGGGAGGTAAAGGAGTAAATACTGCCCTTGGTGTAATGATTACTCTGTTGCCCTTGGAGGCGCTGGCCGGGTTGGGCGTTTTCATTATAATTGTAACTATAACGAAATATATTTCGTTCGGATCGCTTTTGGCCGCCATGACGTTTTTCCTGACGGTTCTGGTTAGATGGTATTTCAAGTGGTCGGATATTAATATCGCCTATGTTATTACTGCTGGTCTTTTAAATATTTTAATAATCATTGCTCATCGTTCGAATATAAAACGACTTCTTAAGGGAAATGAAAATAAATTCAGCCTTCATTCCAAGAAGGCTGATGAAAAAGAAGTGAGGCAACATGTCTGAAAATATCTCAGTGCTCGGCGCCGGAAGCTGGGGCATTGCGATTTCCAATTTGCTTTGTTCCAACGGCCATAATGTGACCTTGTGGGAATTTAATAAAGCCGACTATGAGCAATTAATCGGTCTTCGCTCCCATTCAAAAAAATTGCCGGGAATAACAATACCGGATAGCATACATATAACCAATGATCTTGAACTCGCCGCGAACAGCGCGGGAATAATCGTGCTCGCCTCTCCGGCTCAGACGATCAGATCGGTTTGCATTCCTCTGAATGATATTATTAAGGATCAGAAGTACTTTATCAATCTGGCCAAAGGCGTTGAAATCGGGACCCTCATGCGGATGTCGGAAATCATCTTTGAATGTATTAAATCGGTTTCTCCTGATAATATTGCCACTCTTTCGGGACCAAGCCATGCCGAAGAAGTATCGCGGGGAGTGCCGACCAGTATTGTGGCCGCTTCGGTCAATAATGATTTTGCCGAGAGAATTCAACAGATATTTTCCAACAAGTTTTTCCGCGTCTATCGTTCCTCTGATGTTGTCGGTGTTGAACTGGGCGGTTCGTTGAAAAATGTGGTTGCGATTGCCTCCGGTATTACTCAGGGATTGAACTATGGCGATAATACCTCGGGGGCGCTATTAACACGCGGCCTGGCGGAGATATCCCGAATGGGCCAGAAACTTGGCGCCGACCCGCTGACCTTCTCCGGTCTGTCGGGAATAGGCGATCTAATCACCACCTGTCTGTCGCGCCACTCCCGTAATCGCCATGTCGGCGAACGAATTGGCAAGGGTGAAAAGCTGAATGATATTTTGGATAGCATGGTCATGGTGGCGGAAGGAGTCGCGACCTGCAAATCGGCCAATGCTATGGCCGAAAAATATGAAGTCGAGATGCCGATTACCACGGAAGCATATAAAGTCCTGTTCGAGGATAAGCCTCCGGATGAGGCGGTTCTGGATTTGATGTCACGAACCCTGAAAGAGGAAATTTGGAATTAGCGGTACAATCGCCTAAATAAAATGGCCTTAACCGGCCCAGTATTTTTAACGAGGGTAACCTATGCCGGTCAAAAAGAAACCGACCGAAGAAAAGCTGTATTATTCCATCAGTGAAGTCGCGCGGATGACCCGCTTGGAAGCGTATGTTCTTCGCTTTTGGGAGAAAGAGTTCCCGATGCTTAAGCCGCGAAAAAATCGCGGCGGAAATCGTATCTATCAAAAAAGCGATATTGAGCTCATCAACCGAATAAAACACCTGCTTTATAAGGAAAATTATACTATTGAGGGAGCCCGGAACCGCCTTCGAAAAATCAAACCGACGCCGGATAAGGAGAATTTGATCTCCTCCTCAAAATACCAAACCTTGATTGGCAATATTCGCCGGGATATTGAGGATTTGCTCAAACTTTTCCCTTGCCTTTTTAGGATGATCCTATAGATTGTCATTCATATCGGGGCGTAGCGCAGTCTGGTTTAGCGCACTCGCTTGGGGTGCGAGAGGTCGGCAGTTCAACTCTGCTCGCCCCGACCAAAATTTAATTCAAATAAATATGTATTCACTTTTCCCGATATCATATATAATGATAAAAAATGATACTAACCGCAATTGGGGCGATTTTAAAGAAATTAGTTATTTTGCCCAAGGGTTTCTCGATCTAGAGGATATTGTTAATACGATTAACGATATGATCGAAAGAAATGTCTCCAAATTTGATCGCAGCCCGCTTAAGAAGCTTTGCAATGCCAGGGCTGTTCCCCTAAAAAACAGATCATCCGGAATGATTATTATTTTTAAAGTTCCCTGTATTTTACTGGAGAATTCTTCTAAAAAGGTACCGCCTCTCAATAATATGTATAATGACGAACAGCAAGAAGAATCTAATGAACCTAATTCTTCATTTAATGTCCACCATAAAGAGGAAGAGCCGAAATCCAATAATAATGAGCCGAATTTTCCTGATCAGGAAACGGTTGAAGTTGAGTCCTGATATTATTTTTTCTGTTTTGACAATTTTACGATAATTACCCCGACTATTATTATTGCTCCGCCCAGCCATTCGGTCGCGGTCGGAAGGCTTTGCAATATCATAAAAGCGAATAGAGCCGTAAAAAGCGGAGTCGATTGCGTCACGAAGGCGGCGCGGGAGATGTCGATTCGTTTCATTGCCTGAAGATAAGTGTAACGGCCAAGAACAGGAAAGAAGATAGCCGTCAGGAGCGTCATGGTTAATATATTTCCAGGGGGCAGGTAAATTGTTTGGTTTTTTCCCCAAAGAAGGAAAAGCATTAAAAAAGTCGTAATCAAATTTCTATAAAATATAAACCGGAAAATTCCAATTTTATCAATATTTTTTTTAGCTAAAATTTCCGCGGCTGCAAAAAAGCAGGCTGAGATAATCATCAAGGTGGCCGCTTTGGAAATAACCAGTGTTGTTTGATATTTCAGGACAAAAACTCCGCCGAGGGCGATAACGCCGCCGAGAATTTCCAATTTGGTCAAACGTTCTTTCAGAAAGATATAGGCTAATATAACAAGAACAACGACCTCCATCCGGGATAGGAATGAAGCGGTAGCCGGTTCGATCATTTTTAATGCGGCCAGCGAAAAGTAGATTCCCGAAGTGAAGAGCAAAGTTAAAAAGAAGATGAGGCCGAACGAACGAAAATTGAGATCGAATATTTCGCGTCGCTGTTCGCGATTAATAAGAGAAAATGAAGAAATAACAAATGCGAAAAGAAACATGTAGAAATTGAAAAGTTCGGTGGTTAGGAATTCCAACCCGGCCTTGGCCGTTATATTGCCCAGACCACAGATGACCGCGCACGAAAGCGCATAGAGGTCACCGGTCCTCTGTTGATTCATCGTAATTGGGCTCTGTATAAACCGACTTGTGCATCTGAAGCTGGACGAGATAAATAACCAGACCCAGGGCAAAGAGCGATATCGAAATCAAATGATTATAGGTCGGGTTCATACCGAGAAAATGGATATGCATCGCATCTTCGTAATAGCGGACATACTCAATAGCGAAACGGAACACCGCTTCAATCATGAATAACAAACCGACCACTTCTCCTCTGAACCGCTTATGCTTCAACGTTTGATGCAAAATGATAAACAAGATGATACCGTAAATCGAGCTGTAAATTTGCGAGGGATGCAGCGCCGTTGATCCGAAGACATAATACGGGATTGAACCCTCAGGGAAAGTTACGCCCCAGGGAAGATTCGTGGGGGTTCCAAAACAACATCCATTTAAGAAACAGCCGATACGGGTAAAGGCGAGCCCCACTCCAATAGTTGGCGCGAAAATATCAAAGGTTTCCAAAACCGACATCTTTTTCGCACGGATATAAATAAAGGAACAGATAATGGCGCCAATAATGCCACCGTATAGATTAAGTCCGGCGATGCCGATTTGATCGGAACCGAACGGATTGAAAGCATTCAGATAGTTGCCGCTAAATTCCTCAAGATGAAACAGAACATATGACAATCGCGCCCCAATTATTGCTCCGATGATTAATATATAAGCCACGGTGAGAAGACGATCAAAATCAATTGATTTATTCTTACTCATGTGGCGGACGTATAAAATCCCAAGTAAAAATGAAAAGGCCAGCATAACGCCATAACTTCTAATAGCGACCGGGCCAAGTTTGAATATTTCAGGATACATTATATATCTTCTCTATTTTTCAAGTTTAACAAATATAATTTGTAATTATAACGAATCCAAATCAAATTACAATACTCTTTCTAATTCTTTTTTTTAACAGCCCCCTCAATTATTAAAACGATTTCCCCCTTAAGATTACTCTTTTCCAATTCATGATTAAGTTCTGATAGCGTTCCCCGGATAAACTCTTCGTGTATTTTCGATATTTCGCGGGCAATGCAGGCATTGCGATCACCCAAAACCTCAAAAGCATCGGCCACCGTTTTCTTTATTCTATGGGGGGATTCATAAAAAACCAGCGTATGCGGGAAATCAATTAAAGATTCCAGACGATTCTTTCTCGAACCGGATTTATTAGGAAGAAACCCTTCAAAAAAGAAACGATCCAGCGGCAGTCCGGAACCGGTTAGAGCCGGAATGAGGGCATTGGCCCCGGGGAGGGGAGTGACCGTTATTTCATTATCGATAGCGGCTCTAATGACCCGGTAAGCGGGGTCGGACAATCCCGGCGAACCGGCATCGGTTATCACGGAAACATCGCCGCCTTTATTTAGAATTTCCAAAAGCTGAGGGACTCTTTTTTGCTCATTAAAATCGTGATAACTTACGACTTTCTTTTTAATGTTGAATTTGACCAGAAGCGTCCCCGAATGCCGGGTATCTTCACAGGCAATCAACTCTGATTGTTGAAGTATCTCAACTGCGCGGGGCGTCATGTCACCCAGATTCCCTATCGGTGTCGGCACCAGATAAAGTGTCCCCTTTTTGGTATTTTCAGTTACCATTACTCAGTTTATTTCAATTTTATCGGGGATCGGTTTTAGATTCAAATCAGCCAATTCAGGGAGATGCCTCTTAAAATAAAACCTGTTCAGCAATGAAACAGCCCGATCAATAAATTGATCGTCAAAACCAAGGCTATTCAATTCCGATCGGCGATTAATACCCTCTTCAATTAAAGCATATAGCAGTCGATCGGCTCGATCATAATCCAGGCCCAGTTCAGTTTCATCGGTTTGTCCCGGCCAAAGATCAGCCGTTGGCGCTTTGGTAAGAATGGACTCCGGCACTCCCAGATATTTGGCCAGTTGGCGAACCTGGGTTTTGTAGAGCATGCCGATTGGATTTACCGAACAAGCAACATCGCCATACCAGGTACCATAACCGAGGCATATCTCTGTTCGATTGGATGTTCCCAATACGAGTTGATTCAATTCAAAAGCCTTATCGAATAGAATCGACATTCTTTCGCGCGCCATTTTATTTCCCAACCGGACGGGCGTAATTGAGGCCGGTTCGGGATAGAAGGCTTTTACCATCGGCGAAATATCAATAAGATCGGTAATGATTCCGAGTTGTTCGGCCAGTTTGCCGGCGTCGCTGATTGATGTTTCCGAAGATGTCGCGTAGGGCATTAAAACCCCGTAAACTTTTTCACGGCCAACCGCCTTAACCGCGATTGTCGCCGATAATGACGAATCAATGCCGCCGGACAGGCCGATAACGTAACCGGTAAGATGCGACTTGGCCAGCTTGTCCCGTAAAAATTTTATCAATATTCCGGTGATTAATTCCGGATCAATTTTTAGTCTATCCATTTCACCTCCAGTAAGATAAATATAAATAATAAGGAACATATTTTGTAACAAGTAAAAAACTTAAAATTGAAATTGTTGACTTTAAAATGCCGGCAGATTATATTCCGAAAAATAATCGTTAATTCAATGAGAGGATTTCCATGGCTGGAATAAACAAAGCAATTTTGATTGGCAATCTTGGCAAGGATCCGGAACTGCGCTATACTCCCGGAGGGCAGGCAGTCGCTTCGTTTTCTCTCGCTACCGGCGAAAAATGGCGCGATAAAGACGGCGTTATGCAGGATAGAACCGAATGGCACAATATTGTCGTTTGGGGTCGTCAGGCTGAAATCGCCAAAGAATATTTGGCAAAAGGGCGCCAGGTCTATATCGAGGGTAGGATTCAGACCCGCTCGTGGGAGGACAAGGATGGCAATAAACGATATACCACGGAAATTGTCGCTCAAAAATTGAACTTTCTCGGGACACGGGATCAGGCCGGTTCTACACCGGGTGGAGCGCCGCCTCCGGATGTTCCGCCGGAAGCCGATCTCACCGGCGAGGATGATGACCTTCCGTTTTAGTATGAGAAATCTTACCTGAAGTTTTCTCATCAATACAAATTTTAATTGGGGCTTCCTTTATGTTTAAAAACGGCCTTTTATTGGCAGCGACTTTTTTATTGATTTGCTCGGCCTGTTCGGATACTAATAATAATCGTTCGCCGTTGATGACCATGGAAAACATTCAACCGGCTCATCAAAAACCGAGCAAAGTGCAGTTTATCTTTTCGCTCCGGGATCAGGACGGCCATTCCATATTAATTCCTCAGGAAGAATTCGATAGTACGGTCGAGATATCTATTTGGGAAGATAATGTACCGATTGACTATACCGAAAGCCACGGTTTTATCCACACATCATCTAATTTTGATATGGATATTGTCCTTTTGCTCGATTTCACGGCCTCAATGGCCTCCGCGGAAAACGGCATTGCCACCATGGTCGCCGGTGCCAAATCCCTCATTGATCGAATGGGAGAAACGCATCGCATTGCCGTAATGGAATTCCATAACAATGATCGCATCAACAATGATATGTACAGTGTCATTCAGCCGTTTACTTCCGATAAAATTATAGCCAAAGTCGCCATTGATAATTTTGTGAATGTTGGTACCTATCACGGATTTTCAACCTGCTGGGACGCAATTGCCGAGGGTATTACGCTTTTTCCATCTTCCGATGATCCCAATAAAATCCGGGCGCTGGCTTTTCTCTCCGACGGTTTTGATAATAGCAGTATTGCCACAACATCAGATATCATCCATGATGCCATAGATAAGGATATTCGCCTATATAACATCGGCGTGGGAGTCGTCTCTACGACAAATGAAAATATTTTAAAAAATATCGCGAACAGTACCGGTGGAAACTACTATTCCGCCAGGGATATTGATGAACTGGATGTGAATTTCAATCGGCTCGTTAATGATCTCGGCGGTAATTATAAAATCAGCTATATCACCCCCAAGAGCGAGCGGTTTCGCGCTCAAATTCAGGTGACATACCAGGGTGTCAGCACTTCGCCATATTCCGATTGGGTTGATGGCGATCTGATTTTGGGCAGTGACAAAGACGGCGTTTTAGGTTTTAATCTTTCTTCGCTGGAAAACGAAAGCATCACCTTTTATATTCGCGCCGAGCATACGCCGCGCAATGTCAAAAAGTTTCGATTCCGCGTTAACACTCTCAAACCGGTTTCCGTCGAACTGGTTCCGAAAGCCGATGGCGGTTTGCTTGAAGATTGGACGGATCCCACTGTCGATGTCGGTGCTTATTTTGTAACCGACGGGGCGGAGCTGGATTTTGGAGATTTTGGCAACCTCTTCAAGGTGACAATAGGCAATATTACCGAAACCAATCTTGTTATTCCAATAAAATTTGACAATTCTGTTTATCAATATGGAGTCCGCTTTTATGGAGCCGACACCACCGAACTCGATATGGAAGGCAATTGGAACAGCTTCATAACCATTGGGAATTGATTTCCAATTTCTTAAAATTAGACAATTGTAAAATTTATTTTTAATGATTGATAATTGATTATTGGAGTCGTATCTATTCTATATGATTACCGATGATAACAAAATTTATACGGTTACCGCCATCACCCGATTGATTAAGTATACTCTCGAGGAATCGCTCCGATCGGTCTGGATTGAAGGTGAAATTTCGAATTATATCCATCATTCATCGGGGCATCGGTATTGCAATCTTAAAGATGACAATGCGACCATAAAATTAACTGTTTGGCGTTCACTCGGCGAAACCTTGCGATTCGAACCGGAAAACGGAATGAAAGTCCGGGCCTTTGGCGATATCACGGTATATGAAAAAGGCGGCAATTATCAATTAAATGTTAAAAAACTAATGCCGCTCGGAGTTGGAGAATTGGAAGTCGCTTTTCGGCAACTTTATGAAAAATTGTCTGCCGAAGGATTGTTTGATTCATCTCTCAAAAAAGAAATCCCGGTTTTGCCACAAAAAGTCGGTGTGGTGACATCTCCGACCGGCGCCGCTATCAGGGATATTATAAATATAGCGCAGAGGCGCAACGATACGATTCAACTTATAATCTACCCTGCCGCGGTTCAGGGAAAGGGCGCGGAAAAGACAATAATTAACGGCATTAAATATTTCAACAGCCGATCGGATATTGACCTGATTATAATCGGACGGGGCGGGGGTTCGCTCGAAGACCTCTGGGCTTTTAATGAAGAAGCCCTGGTTCGGGCGATTGTCGACTCCGAAAAACCGATTGTCTCCGGAATCGGCCATGAGATTGATACAACCCTGTCTGATCTGGCGGTTGATTTGCGAGCCCCGACGCCATCGGCAGCAGCTGAAATCGTTATTTGGGATAAAAATCTATATTTGCAAAATATCCTTGAAATAATTATAAAAATGGATAGACGAATAAAAGCAGTTCTCGATAATTATCGGCAGGAAATTAAGAATTTTACCAATCGCCCAGTCTATAAAAATCCGGAATCATTATTTTTGGATAAATTCCAATATCTTGACAATCTGATAAGACTGTTCGAAATGGCCGGAAAAAATATTTTGGAAAAGAAGAAAAACTCATTATCTTTGGTGTTATCCCGGTTGGAATCTCTCTCGCCGCTGGCCGTTTTAAAGCGGGGATATGCCATTACCCGGGACGCTATCGACGGGACAGTGCTGAAGTCCATTAAGGCGATTAAGTCCGGCGATAA
>JBDRRI010000018.1:0-3849 GCA_043825815.1 Candidatus Zixiibacteriota bacterium | reverse complement strand
CGTGGAGAGACATTAGTTCTGTCTGAAGGTCGTCCTTTATTTTGCCGTACATGCTATTTTTTACTTTTCTATAGTTACTATTGCGCTTGCCAAATCTTTCAAATGAGACAGGGATATATGAATTTTCCCAAATGCATGCTGAATCGCAAAATCTTTGGCTTTGCCGGTCAATACAATTTCAGGTCTGCCCTGGTCGTCATTTTCAATTGAAATTTCATGAAATGCGAGTCCGCCGCGATAGCCGGTACCGATCGCCTTAAAAAAGGCTTCTTTGGCGGCGTACCGCGCCGCGTAATGCTGAGCTTTATTTACTTTAAAAGATTCGCAGTAGGCAATTTCCCTGTCTGAGAAAATCTTCTCCTTGAAACGGGTATCACCGTCAACCTGTTTTGCAATCCGATCCACTTCAATAAGGTCTGTTCCAATTCCAAAAATCATTTGCCCAATTTCTTTCTTAAATGTTTCAACATGTCTTGGGTCATTTTTTCCAGATCGTATTCCGGTTGCCAGCCCCACTTTTCCCGGGCCGCCGAATCGTCCATGGAATTCGGCCATGAATCGGCAATTTCCTGACGAACCGGGTCAATTTTATAATCAATGCTAAAACCGGGAATCTGTTTCCGAATTGAGCCGGCCAGTATTTCAGGATCGATGCTCATGGCGGTCACATTAAAGGCATTCCGGTGAATCAGTTTCTTCGGATCGGCTTCCATCAGATTAATCGCGGCATTTATGGCGTCGGGCATATACATCATATCAAGATAAGTACCCGCTTTCAAAAAGCAAGTGTATTTTTTATTCTTAATGGCTTCATAATAGATTTCCACAGCATAATCAGTGGTTCCGCCACCAGGCAAGGTTTTATAGGAAATAATACCGGGGTAGCGCAAGCCACGTGTATCGACGCCAAAGCGTTTATGGTAATAATCGCAGAGCAGTTCGCCGGCAACTTTCGTGACGCCATACATGGTGTTCGGGCGCTGAATCGTATCCTGGGGAGTCTTGTCGTGGGGCGTCGACAATCCAAAGGCGCCGATACTGCTCGGCGTAAAAACCGCGCAAGCAAATTCGCGGGCAACTTCAAGGACATTGTATAAGCCGTTCATATTGACATTCCATGCCATTTGCGGTTTTGCCTCCGCAACAGCTGAAAGCAGAGCGGCCAGATGATAGATTGTTTTAATATTGTGTTTTTTTACCAGTTCGGCAACCTGGGTTACGTCGGTAACATCCAATACGGCACATTCACAGTCGGATATTTGATCATCAACGGTCTTCGCCCGTACATCAGACACAACTACGTTGCTCGTGCCATAGCGTTCACACAATGCGTTGGCTAATTCCGAACCGATCTGACCCAGAGAGCCGGTTATCAAAATTTTACTCATAAATTTCTCCCGTTAACCCATATGTTTTTCAGTATTGAGAAAACTATCTTTGCGAGGATAATAAAATAAAGAATGTTTTCCTCTTTCGCTCCTCTTTATGAAGAGAAGCGGTTTAATATAAATACAAAAACCACGCCATATCGAAAACCGGTCCGCCTTAATTTCTTTGAATCAAACTTTCTTTCCAATATCTTTTGCGGTGGTTTATATAATGAAGGAGCATATTTGTTTTTCGTCTGGTCCAGTTTTTTAATTTCGATTTTACTTTTATTGGTCGTCGGTCGAAAAAGTATCTGGTTGGGGTTGATAATATCTTCATTCATACTCGGCGTCCTGAATTTACCGTTGTCGAATGTCGTTACCATTTTCATCAAAACAATTTGTGATCCCTCAATATTTTTACTGGCCCTGGCGGTAGGAATTATGCCTATTGTCGGTGGAGCTCTCAGCGAGTCCGGCCTGATAAAAAATTTGATTCAGTCGCTGAACATGCACAGTAAAACCTTTCTCTTTATAGCGCCGGCGTTCATGGGTATGCTTACTATGCCGGGCGGGGCATTGCTGTCAGCGCCGGTGATTGCCAATGTCGGCAGCGGGGCCACAAAAGCCGATTATGCAGCGGTCAATGTCTGGTTTCGGCATATTCTGGTCATGATCTACCCGCTCGCCGGGCTGCTGGCAACCACGAAAATGGCCGGTCTCGATCTCTATACCGAAGTTCTGTATCTGCTGCCCGCGTTTCTACTGTTGACCCTGCTGGGTTATTTTTTCATCCTCAGACCAATTAAAGACAACAGCGTCCTGAGCGGCAAACACGATTCCCGGAAAATATTCCAACCGATTGGCGCCGTTATGATTGCTCCGGTCATTCATATAATCGGAAAATCTCTTTTTCCGATTATAATAGAGGAAATTCCGCTTATTATCGGAATTTTTCTCTCTCTTGGACTAACATTTTATTTCGGCAATTTATCGCTAAGAGAATTAAAACCAATTACACTCAAAATGCGTCCCTGGCGTTTTTTCCTGTTGATTTTGGGAATGTTCATTTTTCTGAATGTTTTTAAGGCTACCGATGCTTCGGCCGCCATTTCTTCGATTGCGTTCAACAAAACCTTTCTCGTAGTTGGAATTGCCCTGTTCTTGGGCTTCGTGACCGGCCGGGTACAGGTGCCGGTATCGATTCTGTTGCCGATCTATTATGCCGGTTTCGGAGCCGAAGCAATATCACCACTGGTGTTTGCAGTGATGTACTTTGCAGTGTTTATCGGGTATGTTGTTTCGCCGATCCATCCCTGCGTGTCGGTGACAGTGGAGTATTTTAACACTAGTTTAAGGGAATATTACCGGAAGGTGGCCGCTCCCGCTTTGATTGCAATACTTTGCGTATCGCTGTTTTCGATTGTATTTGTTGGCTGAAATTATTTGACTACCCGCTAACCATAACGCACTATCAGCAGAATAAAGAAACAGCCTGGTTAAATAGAACGGTACTTTGAATTACCGGAAAATTGCTTGAGAGATACGGTTTAAATTTAAGAGCCGCTTTACACGGATTATTTTATGATAACAAAGGCTTCGTAAAAAGCCCCGTATATTTGGTGAACTTTATCCCGCTATATGTTGGGTATTTTAAAAAGGTTGAATATAGGATTAAACCCCTGCTTGTCTCGAAGAGGTGCTTTTCCGTATGTCACGAAGTACTTCTACAGAGAATCCCTCGTGATTGGCGCAATCTGGCGCTGCATAAAAGATTTTTGGTTATCGTTTTTTCTTTATATGGCGTCAGATGCGAAGCTGGTTCGTTTAGGCTGAAAAAATAAGATCATTAAAATATAAAGCAATTACTTTAAATCCACCGTAAAACACCATATTAATTAGAAAAAAATCTCGCGTTAAATCCCTAAATATATTGTAATAAAAGATATCTGGATTTTCACCAAATTTATTTGCTTTTGTAAAAAATATTTCAGTACATAAATATGCATATTGTTGAAGATTATTTAATTCTCCCGAATCTTTTTTATCAAAATCATATAGACTCGGGCTTATTATAAATAAATTCTTCTCTAATTTTTCTTTAAAATGATTGTAATAAATTCCTTTTGCTATCTTTATCAACTCAGAATCAAAACGATTTCGATTTATTTGAAAACGGACTGTTTTTTGACCCCCTAAGACTATTCGCTGAGCCTCGTTAGAAAAAAAACTAAATAATTGTGGTATTCTTTTAATAGCTCTTAATATTTTTGTTTTTATATGGTCATAAGCATTTTTATTATTTTCAAAATGGCTTACAATTATAAAAAGCAGATATTCATCATCTTTGCTTTTGCGAAGATTATGCTCATCACATGAATGTACTGTAATTAAGTTTCTTCTAAAATCAACATCATTAAGTAAATCTTTATGTTCTGGAAAAAAACATTTTGGAGGCACATGTTCCTTTAAAGTACCTTCT
>JBDRRI010000017.1:0-4474 GCA_043825815.1 Candidatus Zixiibacteriota bacterium | reverse complement strand
ATTTAAATCATTGTTCCCGGAATATGATAAAAACGCCATAGAATTCGATCTCGTTACGATTGCAATTCAAATTAATGGCAAATTGCGCTCACAGGTTAATGTTCCGCTTAATAGCCCGGAAAATAATGTGGCAGCACTGGCAATGGAAGATGGTAAAATAGCCGGATATATCGAGGGCAAAACAATTATTAAGCGTATCTATATACCAAATAAAATTCTTAATCTTGTCATTAAGTAATTTATTAGCTTTTGATAATAGATAAATATCGAAAGTAAATTTTATCTATATATAATAGTTAACATAATATATCTTTAGGGACACATCTTGTCTCGACAGTATTATAAATATCTGCATATATATTATTAACAATTCTTTGTGTGATTGAATTAGAACTTAAATTCAATCCCGGCTGATTCGAATCGAGCCCTTACCCTGATGGTATCGGGATGAAAAGACATTCTCTCGGCGTAATCAAACGGAAATATGCCGCCCTCATCGTGCCGCCCGTTTTTATTGCTATCCATAAAGCCTTTTAACATATACTTGCCTGGCATTAACTGATAGGCAAAATTTGAATTAATCAATTTCTTCGTCAATTGTTCTTTGCCATTAGCGTCATAAAAGCTAATGTAAATATCACTCATCTTCCCCAAAGAGGAATCAATATTAACTTTTCCCGATACGGAACCAAGCGAATCCTCATTGTAAGTGGAAAAATCAAAGGAAATCAAAGAATCTTTCATTTTATTGCCAAAAATATCTGAGAACTCACCGGTATTTACTGTTAATTGATAGGTTTCCGACATTCCCAAGCCGTCTATAGACAGGTTTATTTGAAAAGGATCAAACCATTCGGCAGAAAATTCCATTTCGGAACTGTCCGATTTCATTATTTTAATGGCCTGATTATCTATCGGTTGTCGATTCATCGGCTTGGAAAAGACAATATTCATTAGCGAATCATATGGATAAATGGTCTTATCTTTATGCGAAAATGATATTATATTCGGCGGTGTCGAATCGCTTTTAAGTGATATGTCAAACGTGGCACTTTCTAAATATAGTTCATTGGTATCACTATTTAGAAAGGAATCTTCAATTAATACTTTATATTGCCCCGATTTCAAAGAATCAAAATAGAAATTGAAAGTGCTTTGTTTTTCAATATCCGCCCGCTCTTTTAAACTAATAGGATTTGATCTAACGCTCTCATAATTTTCGATAAATATTTTATCCAAATTATGACGAATCAAATCAACTGCGATATTATGCGACAGCCTCACCTTGACCAGATTCTCGCCGCCATAGCCGGCCGAAAGTATTGCCACATCGCCGCTGTCCTTTTGCATCATAAAAAGATTGATGCCAGCCTGGTCGTTATTAAGAACAACGTTAACCGGACGGTCGGGTACTCCAAATGGCTCTTTGGGATAATTAAACCATTGGTTTTTATTCTTATCTTGAAAGGCCAGCAGAAAATATTCGCCATCGGGAAGATATTCCAGCTTAAAAGTCCCATCGGAGCCGCTTTGCGTCATATAGGGCGGATACAAAGAATCGAAAGAAGCATTATTCTTATACATTGAAGAGTCATACAGAGCTACTGTGGCATTGGCCAGTGGTTTATTCGCCTGAAAAACGGTACCATATATCATCCCCCGGTTTATTATTTTTCCTGTCGAGAATGCTAAAGTGTAAGAATCTGCCATTTTATTTCGCCTTAAATCAGCAATCGAAGAGCCAATATTGACAATGTAGGTGGTCGAATCGACAAAGGAATCGGGCAGGATTACGGTCAAAAGGTTCTTTTTCCATTTATATTTAAAATCACCCTTAATTCGCGGCGTTATAAAAATAGCGTCCTCAATTGAACTCCTTTCAATTTTCTCCGAAAATTGTATTGAAATCCTATCGTTTCGGGGCACATTGATAGCCTCCGCCCCCGGAATCGTCCCATAGATTTTGGGCGGTTCTTTATCCTCAGGGCCGCCCGAAGGATATTCCAGCTTGGCGCAATTTATGAATATTATAATGAATGCAGATATGCCTAAGAAAAAAAGAGAGCGATAAAGATGGCTCATCGATTAAGCTTCTCCTTCAATGTCGTATTATCAGGATCAAGTTCCAACGCTTTATTCCAATAATCTTTGGCCTCGTCAGGTTTATTTAAAGCCTGGTAAACATCGCCAATATGCTCGACTACAACCGGATCGGTCTTAATCTGTTCATAAGCCAGAAGCAAATTTTCTAAAGCTTTTTCAGTATCTCCCAGCTTAAATAAAACCCAGCCATAACTGTCAAGATATGCGCCATTATCGGGTGATATCGCCAGAGCCCTTTCGATTAAATCTTTGGCCTCTTCCAATCGAACATCTTTATCAGCCAGCATATATCCCAGATAATTGAGCGACTGGCCGTGTTCGGGAATCATTCTCAATAATTGCTCAAAGGTTACTACCGATGAATCAAATTGACCGTTTCTTTCCAGCATCACTGCTTTTGAAAATAGTATGGCCGCCGAATCATCGGTCGATTTCATAAATTTCAGCCCGGAATTATAGGTCTCGAGTTCTTTTTCAGTTGCCTCAGTGGCCCGATAAACCATTCCCAAATTGAGCCAGCCGTCGACAATTGAATCAGCTTTTTGCGTTAAAATTTTAAAATTATTTTCGGCCGTATCATATTTTTCGTTTCTTATGGAGATTCGCCCCAGATAATAAAATATGACAATAGCGGAATCGCCCTCATTAAGCATATAATTAAAAAGCGAATCGGCCGTCTCCAAACTGTCGACGTCGTACAACATCATTGCTAATTGGTGCTTAACCGAAAAATCGGTCTGCAATAAACTGTCAAGTTTTCGCGCCTGACTGACTGCCTCAAGTCGTTTATCTTCGTGCTGATAGAATTGAAGGAGTCGATTCTGAATCTGAATATCGCCGGGAGCTCTTTCAGCCGCCAAAGCCAGATTAGTGACTGCTTTTTCCATCTCTCCCCTGTTTTCATAGATAGCGGAAAGACCGAGATAGGAACGGATATTCTCTTCCGAGGAATCAAGTGCCAGCGAATTCAGGTAGCTTTTCTCGGCATCATCATAGCGACCGGCTAAAATCTGGAAATTGCCTAATTGAAGATAAACTCGAAAAGTCGACGAAATTTTCGAAAGATGATCAAAAGCCCAGATGGCTGAATCGAGATTATTCTCTTCCTTATAATAAAGGCCCAGACGATAGAATGCCTCGACATTGAGACTGTCCAGTTCGACAATTTTATGATAGGCCCCTACCAATGAATCAATATTCCCCAAAACTCCGTAACAGTTGGATAAAAGAAGCCAGGTGTCCAGATCTCTCTCCTTGACCTTAAGGGCCTGATCCAAAGCCTGCTTATAATTATTTAAAACATAAAAGGTGCTGGCGTAAGCTTTTCTTATTTCATCGGATTGAGGGTATATTTGAAGCGCCTTCTCATACTGCATATTAGCCAGTTGATATTCTCCGATAGTTTCAAAAATAGAACCATTAATGAAATAATTATAGGCTTCTCTATCAACTGTATTTCTTAGCGGAAGCTTGATGACTTCCAGTCCACGTTCTGAAATCCCGACCGTTTTCTTTGCGCTACTGCTCGCGCATCCGATGGTCATGGTCAATAACAGACTGCAAATTAAAATATGTTTTAATATATTATTCATGATGATTTAAACGAACCAACCTAATTTTGGTTCCGAAAACTAAGATTTCTTAATTTTCAGAAAACGCCGTTTACCAACTTTTAACAGCATATCTTTTTCCAGTTTCACTTCCAGATTTTCATCCGTTATCTTTTCACTATCAATAGAAACCCCGCCACCCTTAATTAATCTTCGGGCCTCCCCATTGGATTTCGCCAAATCGGTTTCGGTTAATAGTTTGATTATCCAGATTGGACTTTCCAGTTTCGTTCCGTCATATTCAGGGATATCCTCCGGAAGCCGCCCCTGAGAAAAAACCCGCTCGAATTCCCGGCGGGCATTCCCCGCCTCCTCCCGGGAGTGGTACATTTCAACCAATGTTTCACCCAGCTCCTTTTTCAAATTCATCGGGTTAATCGCCTCATTCGCCAGTTGCTCTTTTATTTCGACCAGACGCTCGCCACTGACATTGGTAACCAATTCATAATAAGAAAACATAATACTATCCGGAATCGACATAATTTTCCCGAAAATCTCATTGGCCGCATCGTCAATGCCGATATAATTGCCCAGCGATTTTGACATTCGGTTATGCCCGTCGAGTCCGACTAAAATCGGGACTGTTAGCACCAATTGCGCCTTCATTCCATAATCCTGCTGTATTTCCCGGCCGGTGAGAAGATTGAATTTCTGGTCGGGTCATCCGATTTCGATATCAGCCTAGATCTCCACTGAATCAGACGCCTGCATTAATGGATATAATATCTCCTGAATCGAAATTGGTGTATTTGATTTAAAAC
>JBDRRI010000016.1:0-2380 GCA_043825815.1 Candidatus Zixiibacteriota bacterium | reverse complement strand
TTGCAACATATTTTCAGGACAAAATCGAATTCCAGAATATGATCGCAAATGTCGGGTTGCGCTTTGACTACACAGACCGCAGTGGTACTTCGTATACCGATCCATTTTCATCATTATATGAACTGGATAGTCTTGATTTTGCCCCAACAGCAGGGATCAAACCCTATTTTCTGGTCAGTCCACGGGTTGGTATTTCCCATCCTATCAGCAGTAAAAGTAAACTCTTTTTTAATTACGGGCACTTTTACGACGAACCGAAGGTTGAATACCTATATATAATTCGCGAGCGCGAAAACGGCTATTATGATTATATTCCAAACGGAGAATTAAAACCGCAAAAAACGATTGCTTATGAATTGGGTTTCGACCAGCAGATCGGAAGATCATATCTGTTGCATATTTCCGGATTTTACCGGGATATTAGCGATGAAATTCAAAATGTTACCTACATAAATAAATGGGGCGTCAATTACAGGAGCTATAACAACGATTTATATGAAGATGTGCGAGGAATTGAAGCCTTATTTGAAAAGAAGGTCGGGGATTACTTAATTGGCAGCTTGAGTTATGATTACCTTGTCAGCTCAGCTGGGTATATCGGCAATTCAACTTTGTTTGAAAATACGGAGCAGACGCCGATAGAAACCGGCCATATACAGTATACAAACATAAAGTACAATTTTCTGGCAAATATTACTTTTAGAACACCTTCAAACTTCAGCCGATCGGATCTGTTGAATAGCTGGAATTTGAATTTCACGCACGAACACCGCAGCGGACCCTATATGACGTATAACCCGGAAGGACTTCCCGGAGTTGTCAATAACCTTCAGTGGCGGCCACACTTAAACACAAATATGCGTCTCTCAAAGGCTGTTTCATTGGGAAAAGTCACGGCGCAAGTCTATTTCGAGGTATATAATCTATTTAACCGCAAGGAATTAACCTGGTATATGCGCTCGTATTTATTGCCGCAACAAACATTGTACTGGGATTACATTTATTCATTGGATATTGACAGGGGTGATCGTCCGGGAGATTATAGGAAGGATTATATTATTCTACCCGATCCTGAAAAATTCCCGACACAATTATTCTTCATAAATCCAAGACGATATTTCTTTGGAATCCATATAAATATTTAATCTGGGTGAGATATGAGACGTTTTTTCCTAATCTATTTTTTAATCATTCTGACAATTCCTGCTGTTGCTCAAAACAGGTTAGCTCATCATATAAATCATATTGCAGTAGAGGTCGCGGAAGACGGAGCGCTACGGTATAGGGTTAGTGGTTTATTACAGGCAACATGGCCTTACGAGACCCGCTATTTTTCAACAAGTGGTCGGAAAAATTACCAGGAATCCTGGGGTGTTTGGCTTGGAGTTAGGGATTTTGTTGGAGTTGGTGACACTTTGCCCGGTTATGCCCATGTTGCTTGTGGAAATTTTTATACAAATTCAAGCGACATTATTCCCCTGAAATTGCAAAAATCCGTTCGCTATCCCTATCCTTCAGTTCGAATTTCCGATGGGAAAAATGTAAAAGGTGAAAGTTTTGCAGGTGATGAGGTTGTGGAATCAATGCGCTGTGACGAACAGATTGCCAGCGACTGGACTACGACACTTGGATTGACTGTTCAGCTGAAAACCTATGCATATGCCAGCGCCGGTAATCAGGATTATATCATTTACGATTATACTTTTACAAACACCGGCAATACCGATAATAATGGTAATACCAGGGAACTTCTGAATACCTTAAATGACGTCTGGCTTGGATTTAACTTTTCAACGGATATCAAGCCGCGGTTTGGTGGCAAAGATGATGATGATTATTTTAGGTATTACGGATCAAATTACGCTGATTGGGTAAATGGTGATACGAACGCAGATTCTGCCAGAATAATCTATGTGTGGGATGGAGATAAGGGACTGGGGCAATATGAACCTGACCAGATAACAGCAGAGCCTCTCAATCCGGGATACTATGCGGTCGGTTTTTTACATGTAGACAAGCAAGCAATAGATAACCTTGAGTTTGGTTCTTCCGATGATCCCTCCCAGCCAAAAACAGTTCAGATCGAAGATGCAAGTCAGGCAGGTGCAAATGAGCAATATCAAAAAATGGCAAAGGCTGAAATAGAGAGTGTAAGTGGTCAGGGGGCAATAAATTTTATTACGGCATGTGGTCCCTATAATATACCCATAAATCAGGATGTCCGGATTGTTTTAGTCCAGATAATTGCGGGAATATCGCGTTTTAAAGCGGAAGAACTCGGATTTCAGTTGCTGGCAGGAGATATTACCCAGAATGATTATGAGGCAATTTTAGATACGGGTAAAGATTCTGTGTTTGCAGCCTATGCGGCCGCCAAATA
>JBDRRI010000015.1:0-3893 GCA_043825815.1 Candidatus Zixiibacteriota bacterium | reverse complement strand
TATTTGGCGTTGACCGGCGCCCCGCCGATTATAATTTTAATTTTATCTTTAAGTCCCCGCTCTTTGATAATCTCGGCCACCTTTTTCATCTGCGGCATGGTTGTCGTTAAAAGCGCCGACATGCCGATCACAGGCGCATTATTGCCTATCGCGGCCTCGACAAATTTTTCCGGCGGAACATCATGGCCCAGGTCGATAACCTCGAATCCGGCGCCCTTGAGCATCACCGCTACCAGATTTTTGCCAATATCATGCAGGTCGCCTTTGACCGATCCAAGCACAACCTTACCGACGGTGGGAATATCATCTTTGATAAGCAGCGGCTTGAGGAGATCCATCCCGGCATACATTGCTTTGGCCGCCATTAGGACATCGGGCAGAAAGATATCATGCGCCTTAAACTTGACTCCGACCACAGCCATCCCGGCCAGAAGACCGTCATCGAGTATTTTTTTCGGCTCGATTTTCTGTTCAATGGCATCGGCGGTTAATTTGCCGACCGCTTCATCCTCGCCATTTTCGAGGGCTCGGGCGATCTGTTCCAGTAGATCCATTATTTATCTCCATTATCAATTTTTCATAATTGACCGGATTCTTCGCTGACATTCATGGTCGCGGCAGTTTTCGCAAAACGAAAAACCGATTTCAAAATTATGTATTTCCGGCCGACCGACTATCATTACGCCCGAAATTGATTTAAGCGGATGCATCAGATAGCTATCATTGAGCGTAATGCCGATCTCCTCCGGCTCCAGATACTCGAATATTTTTTGCTGTCCAGAGATATGCCAGCCGCAATACCCGGGACTATAGCGAAGTATCGAAAGCTCTTTAAAACGGGTACTCTCCCCCGCCAGATGTTCCATCAGAAAAGCCTCGGTATCGATCCCGGCAATTTCAGTCGATTCGGAGGCGATTATATCAAGCATTGAGGCCAGCGCAAAATCATTCTTGTTAAAAAGCGACGAGATTTTATTGCTTATCTCCTCCCCGACCGTTATTGCGAACAGCGCCAGATAATCAGCCCGCGGATAAATATCGCCCACGGGGTCATGCTTAAGATTTTTACCCTCGCCAAAATAAACATCATCGAAATCTTCGCGCGTAATATCCTCAATAATTCCAATCGGCTCGGCCAAATCGATAAACATCTCCAAAGCATTATTCAGGGTATCAACCACTTTTTTATCCGGCTCTATATTGGCCGGAATACCCTGCTTTTTCAGGATCGTTTCGATTTCAGGGATTAGATCCGCCGGTTCAAATTCCAGAATTTCTTTCATAGGTTCAAATCCGGAAGCGGTTTATCGGTGAATTTGGCCGACTCAGCGGCCATTAATCTGGTTAATTCATTTTTAATTTCATCGGGGAGTGATGACGGACAATATTCAGCGATCAGCCGTATGACCTCTTCGTGCGCCTTTTCATTGATGGTTTTAGAGCCCTCGGCCTGCCACCGGTCCTGGCTGGCTCGTTCGATGACTCCTCCCGGAAAATGGTGCTCTTCCTTAAGGTATTTGCGAGTATGTTTGGAGATCAAAAGATGCTTTTCTTTAAGGAGTTCCTGAAAATGACCGATTGAGGGAAAATCCTCTTTCGGTTCGATGCCCTTTATCATCCGATAGACAATGCCGCAAATCTCATTATCTACCACCAGTTTCTCCAGACTGAAACTATTCTCGTAGTCATGCATGCCCGGCCCTGAGATACCGTTGATACCGGACAGGGCGGCCAGCGTTGCCCCCATCGAGGTTTCAATTCCGGCCTGAGCATCGAGAAGTTTGGAATCGCTAAGAGCGATATAGGCCTGGGTTGGAAGCCGGAGGAACTTGCCTATTTCACTATAGGCGCAGTCAATCATCATTGTCTCAACCGCCCCCATTGGAGTGGTCTCGTAGCGGATATCGAATATCCCCGGGGAACCGCCAAAGAGAATCGGCGCTCCCGGGTTGGCAATCTGGGCGATAACCAACCCGCTCAGATTTTCAGCGGTATGCTGGATCAGCGTCCCGACCAGAGTCACCGGAGCGATAAATCCGGCCATCGGCATAGCAATCAGTTCGACCGGAATACCATACCGTCCGCAATCGATTAGATTTTGCGAGGTGACATCGGACCAGCTCAAAGGCGAGGTCGGACAGCAGGAAAAAACGGTTAACGGTTTGGCTCGGAGATTCTCCCCGGTTCCACGAATGGCCAATTGAAAATCTTTCATAATTTCAAACGACTTAATGGTAAAAGCGCCGGTCACAACCGGTTTTTCGCAGGCCATCAGACTAAGATAGAGCCGATAGCTATCGGAAATAGACTCGTGGACATCGGATGGCACCATCGCGGTTGCTTGGGCACCGATATATTTAAGACCGCTGACAACTTTGCAATAATCGACATAATCAGCCGAGGTCGCCCGTCGGGGATGAATGGTGTCATAATCAAGGGTGTAGATAGATGAAGAACCGGGTGTGAAATTGATATTGTCGCCGGAATAATCGCAGGCAATCTCGCCATTGATGTCATAGACAAAAAAGGAATTGGGAGTCAGCGCCACGGCCTTATCAATCAAAGAATCATTTATGAGTACTTTTTCCTTTTCAAAATCAACATCAGCCCCGGAATCGGCCAAAAGAGTCAAAATCTTTTTATTATGTATCGTGACGCCCAGAGTTGATAGAATCTGTTTGGCTTCGGAAATAATTCTGATTATCAGTTGATCGTCAAGAAATCTTAGGGTCGGTCTCATATTTCTCCATTTTATTCATATTTCAATTGGAATGAATATAATAAAATCGCGTTTAATTATCTATATTGTTAATCGTCGCTGAATTCTTTTATTCCCGGTTGACAATTACAGAAAAAATATTTTTATTGTCGTTTCCAATGAAGAGATTGTTACCGATAGAGGAAAAAACTCGAGTGAAAACAGACAGTATTGCCATATTAGATTGCGGAGCTCAATATACCAAAGTTATTGATCGCCGGGTGCGCGAACTGGCGGTCCGTTCCGAGGTTTTTCCGCTTAATATCACTGCTGATAAACTGAAAGAATATGACGGGATAATATTATCGGGCGGACCGAATTCTGTTTGGGATGGCAGTGGTCTGGAATATGATCCAAAGATTTTTGATCTTGGCGTTCCGGTTCTGGGAATCTGTTATGGGATGCATCTGATTAACAAGCATTTCGATGGAATTATTTCCCCCGGCGTGAAAAAAGAGTACGGTGAGACTGATATCGAAATCGATCCAACCTGCCCATTATTTACCGATTTGGATAAAACGCAACGAGTTTTGATGAGCCATGGTGATTCGGTCGAGAAATTGGCCGAGGGATTTGTGGAATCGGCTCACTCCGAAGATGTCTGTGCCTCAATGTACGATAGAGATCGGAAAATTTATGCAGTGCAGTTTCATCCGGAGGTCGATCTGACCGTTAATGGGGTGAGGATGCTTGATAGTTTTCTCAAAAAAGTCTGCGAGCTTGAGGGCAATTATATTCTTGAGGATCGAATCGAGACGGCGCTGGCGAAGATAAAAAGTCAGGTCGGCAATGAAAATGTTTTAGTGCTTGTTTCGGGTGGGGTTGATTCGGCGGTATCAACGGCATTGCTACTTAAGGCTCTCGGACCGGAGCGCGTATTTGCGATTCATGTCGATCATGGTTTGATGCGCAAAGATGAGTCGGATATTATCTGCCGTCAACTGGAGCAGTTTGGCCTTAAGCATCTTCGGCGGGAAAATGCTGAGGATCGCTTTTTGAATTCGATTGTCGATATGAACGGCGAAAAAGTGGGGCCATTGGTTAGGCTTATCGACCCGGAGAAAAAACGAAACCTGATAGGGCATGTTTTTGTTGAGCTGGTCAACGATGTTTGCGCCGAATTGGGACTTGACCC
>JBDRRI010000014.1:0-7271 GCA_043825815.1 Candidatus Zixiibacteriota bacterium | reverse complement strand
GTGAGTTGCCTGTTTTAACTACGATCGTGTCTGGTTAGCCAATGAAGTGCAGTTTTCGAATTCTGCCCTTCTTCGACTACCTATTTAAAACAGAATCTTTCAGGCTATCGATAACAATCGCATCAATCCAATACATGCCATCTTGAGAACTGTCTTTTGATTCGGCGCGAACGAAAAAAAGATATTTGCCATCGGGAGACAATCCGGGGAAGCGTTGCACAGAAGTCAAGTTGATCATTCCTCCCATGTTTATCGATTTGGTCCAGGTCCCGTCTGGTTTTTTAAAGGATATGTACAAACCATTATTGGGGCTATTATGATTATAGGAAACGATAAGGAAACTCTGATTGGGTGCAATCAGCGGACTAAAATTAATTCCTGAACAATTAATCTCCGAACCCAGTCTTATTGGCTCAACGCAGACGCCGTTGATCAAATTCGAATAATAAATATCAAAAATACCATGCGAACCGCTTCGATTGGATTGAAAGAATATTGTACCGTCATCCGCAACTGTCGCCATGCCATCATGCTTGTCAGTATTAAACTGGAACCGTTGTGGAACTCCCCAGCCGTCATCGGTTTTATCGACAAACCAGATATCGGCGATGTATTCATCAGAAGGCTTTTCGCCCGCTTTGGCGGGACGGTTAGAATAGAAGAATAATCGATTACCATTATTAGTAAGAAATGGCCCGCCATCGCTATAGGATCCGGAGAATGGTGCCAGCATTGGTTCCGTCCATTGGTTGCCAGAGAATTGACTGTAAAAGATATGCTGAGTGCGGGAACGGCTTCCCTCAGGAATATAATATCGGCTCCAGTACATTTCTGTTCCATCTGGAGTAAAGGATGGGGCCGAGTGCGTACCCTTAAGAAAAATATTCGGAAGGAATAATTCAGGAGTCGTCCCCGGTGGTTTTTGGCCAAGATATGAACCCAGTTGGAATTTGGACTTTTCATCTGGCTTTTTTTCATTTTGTGCTTTCAATTTTATGGAAAAACTTAATCCAATAAGGACGGAGATTCCGATTAATAATATATTTTTTAGGTTACGCACTACCTACTCCTTATCTGTTTAGTTTTAGTAAGTTGAAATCCCGGTGCCTGGCCAATCTATTTCAAACAATTTATCAGCCCTCAGTAACACAAAATATATTGTTTTGTAGTAGTCGTCAATAGGGATTAACCTCTGCATGTACTATGGGATGGTTTATATTATTCACACAAAAAAGCCCGGCGATGGCCGGGCTTAATATATTTTATGCGGAAGGCGGGACTTGAACCCGCATGCCGTGAAGCACTACCCCCTCAAGATAGCGTGTCTACCAGTTCCACCACTTCCGCAATGATATCAAATTTTAAAATCCGCTATCTCCGGCCGGAACAGTCGGTAAACCGGCATCGCCGTCAAGCGGCATCAGAGAAGTATCTTGCGGAAAGGCATCCTGTGAGGCTGCCTGGCGTTCCATCTCGCGTTGAGCCTCTTCGGTTACGGCAGAATTAGCCGTAGTTGAAAGGCTGCCGGTCCGGCTCGATGACATAAAGGCGAGAACGCCGCAATTTATCATAAAAACAACCGCCAAAACCGATGTTGCTTTAGAAAGAAACGAAGCCGCTCCGCGACCGCCGAATACCGCGCCGGACAAACCGCCACCGCCGCCGAAAGCGCCCGCTAAACCTTCTCCCTTGGCAGATTGCATAAGAACCACAATTACCAGAAGAATGCAAACCAGTGTATGAAAGACAATCATAAATGTAAACAAAACAGTATCCTTTCATCTAAGCAGAATTAACTATCTTCGTAAAATCCTCGATCTTCAAACTGGCGCCGCCAACCAATGCCCCGTCGATATCCGTCTGCGATAACAGCTCACGCGCATTATCACCATTGACCGAACCGCCGTACAGAAGCGGAATTGTATCGGCAACCTCGCCATATTTACTTTTCAATCGGCTTCTTATGAAAGCATGAGTCTCCTGAGCCATTTCCGGCGTTGCTGTTTTCCCGGTTCCAATCGCCCAGACCGGTTCGTAGGCTACCACCGCCTTTCGTATCTCATCGGCATTAAGTCCATTGAGCGAACCGTCTACTTGCTTTCCAACAACCTCCTCGGTTTTACCGTTTTCTCGATCGCTTAATTTCTCACCAACACAGACTATCGGCAACAGTCCTTTTTTCAAAGCCAAGCGGACCTTCTTATTTACCGTCTCGTCCGTCTCTGAGAAGTATTCCCTTCTTTCAGAGTGTCCCAAAATAATATAAGAGGCCCCGGTTGTCAAGAGCATCGATGGAGAGATTTCACCGGTGAAGGCCCCCGATTCGGCATAATACATATTTTGGGCGCCGAGAAAAATTTTGCTGCCCTTGATGATTTGACTAACATCGGATAGCGCCGTAAACGGCGGGCATATCAGCACCCGCGGCGCCTCGACCTCCCCCACCGTTTCGACCAACCTTCGGGACAGCGTAGCCGCCTCGATATTGGTCATATTCATCTTCCAGTTTCCGGCTATTATCTTGATTCTCATACAATTACCTTATTTAAACGTCTGTCAGCGCGGCCAAGCCCGGCAATATTTTGCCTTCCAGATATTCCAGCGAAGCGCCTCCTCCGGTCGAGATATGGGATAATTTTTTCTCCAATCCCGATTTTTTGACAGCCGATGCGGAATCGCCTCCGCCGACAATCGTGGTCGCTCCCAGGGCGGTAATATCGGCCAGGATCTGCGCGATTTCATAGGTCCCGTGGGAAAATTGTTTAATTTCAAAAACACCCATCGGCCCATTCCAAATGACCGTTTTGGCATCTTTTAAATGGGACTTAAACAGCTCAATCGTTTTGGGACCAATATCGAGACCCATTTTATTATCGGGAATCGAATCAATATCGACAATCGATGTTTTCGCATTTTCAGTCATTTCATCGGCCACCACGCAATCAACCGGAATAACCAGATCGACCCCGTTGGCCTCGGCTGTTTCCAGCATTTCACAAGCCAGAAAAACGCGATCCTCTTCGATTAAGGATTTACCGATCGATTTTCCCATTGCTTTGATGAACGTAAACATCATCCCGCCGCCGATAAGAATCGAGTTCACCCGGGGAAAGAGATGTTCAATGACGTCAATCTTGCCGGAAACCTTGGCTCCGCCCAGAATTGCGGAAAAAGGCCGGATAGGATTTTCGAGCGCCTGCCCGAGATATTTAATCTCTTTTTCCATCAGAAAACCGGCGGCACAACTGTCGAAATATTTCGTAACACCTTCGGTCGAGGCGTGCGCCCGATGAGCCGAACCGAAAGCATCATTGACATAAACATCGGCCAACCGGGCCAGTTGTTTTGAAAATTCCGGATCGTTATCGGTTTCTTCTTTGTGGAAACGAAGATTTTCCAAGAGAAGGATATCGCCGTCATTCATAGCCTCGGCCATTTTTTCAACTTCGGGACCAATGCAATCGGGAGCAAATTTAACCGGCTGACCCAAAAGTTCCGCCAGACGGTCGGCGCACGGACGAAGAGACATTTCCGGAACAACTTTGCCTTTGGGCCGCCCCAGATGACTGCAGAGAATCAATTGCGCCCCCTCATCGATCAATTTTTGGATCGACGGCATGGCGGCGACAATCCGCTTATCATCGGTAATTTTTCCGTCAGCGTCGAGTGGAACGTTGAAATCGACCCGCATCAATGTCCGCTGACCGCAATAGTTCACATGAGATATACTCAATTTACTCATAGTTAGCCTGTCATTTCAATTATAACATTTTCTTAACCATATCGACCATACGATTGGAAAAGCCCCATTCATTATCATACCAGGAGTACACCTTGACGAATTTGCCATCGACCATAGTCATTTTAGAATCAAAAACAGAGCTGTGCGAGTTGCCGACAATATCAATCGACACTAACGGCTCTTCGGAATATTCCAGGATCCCCTTCATCGGACCATCGGCCGCTTTCTTAATAGCAGCATTAACTTCCGCCACCGTCACCTCCCGATTGAGAATGACGGCCAGATCGACAATGGAACCATCCGGAGTGGGCACGCGAATGGCGCATCCGTCCATTTTCCCCTTCAATTCCGGAATAACCAGAGCGACCGCTTTGGCGGCGCCAGTCGTGGTCGGAATCATAGAGAGGCCCGCGGCTCTTGCACGGCGCATATCTTTATGCGGCAGATCGAGAATGCGCTGGTCATTGGTGTAGGCATGGATAGTGGTCATCAAACCGCGTTCGATACCGAATGAGTCCAACAATACTTTTGCCACTGGAGCGAGACAGTTGGTAGTACAACTTCCGATTGAAATAATATTATGCTTGGCCTTATCATATTGTTTATCATTGACACCCAGCACAAAAGTTCCATCGGGCTCTTTAGCCGGAGCCGAGATGACGACTTTTTTGGCGCCGGCGGTAATATGTTTGCCGGCGCTGGCTTTATCTTTGAACAGTCCGGTTGATTCCACAATAATGTCGGCGCCCAGTTTTCCCCAAGGGAGATTAGCCGGATCGCGTTCGGCGGTAATCGGTATTTTCTTTCCATCGACAATCAGAGCGTTCTCGGTATGTCCGACCTCGCCTTTGTACTTGCCGTGGACAGAGTCATATTTTAACAAATGTGCCAGCATTTCGGCGCTGGTTATATCATTGATGCCGACCACCTCGACACCGGCCTTTTGAGCAATACGAAATACCAGGCGGCCAATCCGCCCGAATCCATTGATTCCGATTTTTACAGCCATAATTACTCCTTTATTATTAATGTCACTATTCTAATTTCCGAAAATATACCCGGCTCCCACCGCCAGCGTCCACCCGGTATAATCTTCAACCTCCGCCAGAGGTTTATTGAATTTAACCGGAATATATTTAAACGATGCGGTCAGGCCAAAACTCTGGCCCAGCGGGAAATCGACTCCCCCTCCGAGCATATAGGTAAACTTTACCTTATTATCCTGCTCATAAACATAATAATTATAATCGTACGTTTCGTGAACTCCATAAAAAATACCGGCCCCGGGTTGGATGAAAAAATGAAGCGGCGAGGGTAATTTATAAAACGGGTAGAATTTGGCCGACAGCCAGATTGGATACAATTTCACCGGCGAGGTTTCCACGCCGTTGTCATATTCCACATCGCCCCGGCTGTAAATCCCGACCGATAATTCAATCGCCAGAGGTTCAATTATCCGATGAGCATAAAAGAATTCGGCATAAATGGAGCTTTTCGTAAATTTCAATGATGTCAGCGCTTCATCAGGAGGTGTTTCATCAGAAACCGTCGTATAGGCGCCAATTCTTCCTCCGGCAAAATGCTTATGCATGAATCCGGTCGATCTTTTTTCGATAGCGATAATCGGACTTGATATTAAAATTGACAGTAATACAATTAACGCTAATATTATTCTTTTATTATTCATATCAACCTCATTCTGTTTCCGGCGGCAAAACATAAATCTTTTTACGTTCGTAGTCCAATAATATTGAAAAATCTTTTAAAATCAATGTCCCAATATTGCCATCAAGGATAACAGATTGAGTAATTCCCTCTTTTGAATCGGCATAAATAAGGGCTGTTTTTTCAATAACCACCGGACCGAATTCAAAATCCCCTCCTACTGCCGCAATGGCCGAGGAACTGCCTCCAATCCCCCCAATTCCTCCCGTCATAGTCATAGTATCGGTAAATGTTTCCTTAAGATTATATTTATCGATAAATGAGCTATGAAGGATTAATCCCAGCGAATTGCCGAAATCTATCAGAAATTTCCCCGGATGGCCGTCATAACTGGCGGTAATTGTCGGCACTTTCATAACGAATTCAATATCTATTGCATAATCATCGGCAGGCGGCGTAAACAATTTGGGGTTATAGAAAATAAGGGTTGAGTCGGAAAAATTAACTTTGAAGGGAAAGCGCGACAACAAATCATAGCCTAATATTCCGGCAAAATGTTCATTGGCAATCAGACCGCTCACATTAAAATCAACAATGGTAACGACCTGATCATAAAGACTTATCTCGGCCAATTGAATCGAATCGATTTCCGTAAGCGATGCGGTTCCATATCCGGTCACACCTTTTGAGGGTAAATCGCCGGTTTTCTCCAAGCCTATCTTTTCCGCAAAAGCGCGGTCAATCACATTGGCGCCAGCGCCGGAATCAAGAATAAAGCGCCCCGGTTGACCATCGACTGAACCCTCAATGTATATATGACCGTTGTAATAAGAAAATGGGATTGTGATTGCCTTGACATCAGCAGGATAAAAATAATCAACAAAATCTTCGCCGCTCTTAAGAAAAATCCGCTTGTCAACCGGCTCATTGATCATCATTTCTTCATAGACCATGCTTGAATTAAGTTGCGGATTATTAGCCAAGGCTTTTAAAGTGAAGGGAACCTCAATTCCGGACACATCCTGAAAATCAGAAGCGTAAGTTATTATAGAAATATCATCCAGTTGCTCTCGATATATCTCCAACCGTTTAGTATTTTTATTTATATAAATTAAAACCGAATCACCGCCCATTGGAAATACGTTAAAAATAGAATAGTCTATATTGTCAATAGTACTATCGCGGCTGTACACGACCTCTCCCGGCATGCGGTCCTTCAACAGATATGAAAAACTGCTGATGTAAGCGGTATTTATAATCTGTTTTTTTTCGGCTCCCTCAAGTTCCATAGTCTGATTATTCTGATCTCGAATCCAGGCTGTCTTGCCATCAAACCCCTGACTGATTTTTAATATGCCCAGATCAATTGATAGATATAAGTTATCTGGGGCCAAAAACTGAATCTCAAATCTCCCCGTCATGCCACCCATTACGGCCGTTCCGCGTCCAACAAAAGATATCATTTGAGCGGCCCGGGCGATATCATTATCGGGAATAAGATCGTTAATCTCAGTCGCTGGAAGTTCAGCAAACGCCAGAATAGAAATTATAATCAAACCAATAATTTTCATAATTATTCTCATAAAATGACTCCCATATTTTAATATTCGGTCCAATGATAATCAGCCATCACCAAAAAGCCAACTAAAACCCAGGTTAAAACCAGCGATGTCCCGCCGTAGCTTAGAAATGGAAGCGGCAGTCCGGTCACCGGCGTTAAACCGAGCGTCATCCCGACGTTAACAAAAAACTGGAAAACCAGAATCGTTAGCGCACCCCAGGCTAAATTGGACGCAAATTTGGAACGGCACTTAATCGCGATTCTGATTCCGCGATAAAAGATATAACTGAACAGCATTACAAC
>JBDRRI010000013.1:0-5003 GCA_043825815.1 Candidatus Zixiibacteriota bacterium | reverse complement strand
GAGTAAAACAGTGATCTCCTCACCGCAGAAGAAATCATCATCCGATGTGAATACCCCCGCTGAATCGGCAGCATTCCAGGAATAGGTCCCGGTATATCGGCCATGCTGTTTGCCAGTGACATGGAAGGTATTCTCAGTGACGGTAAACATATTGATCAGGGTATTGAATTTCACCTGGATTACCGTATCCGCCGGAGCGGTACAGGAATTGACAGTTGGATAGGTCGCTACTACCACCGGATCAACAACTTCCAGGTATTCACCCACGGCATAGAGTTTATTATCGTAGGAACCGATATAGACCGCGCCGTCCAGCCCCATGGCGGGATTGGATGTATAGAGATCACCACCGGTTTTGTAGGCCCAGCGACGGGTGCCGTCATTTTTAATACAGTAGAGCGAATCATCCGCCGAACCAAAATAGAGGTAGCCGTTGGCGCTAAGCACCGCGCCGTTGCGGATGTCGCCCTGAGTCGTGTAAGTCCAGACCATCGCTCCTGTCCCGGCATTGACCGCGTGCAGTTTATCCCCATCGGAACCGATGTAAATCACCTCAGCTGCTGAAACGGATTTGCTGGTTGAAAATGGAAACTGGAAATTAGAAATTTGAAATTGGGGTTCGATATTAGAAACTTGATATTGGGAGTTTTTACGGATATTTAAAGAGCTAACATCCTTGGTTTTTGGGACTTGGTACTGGTCATTAATTGAGTTTTGGGATTTGATATCCCCATCTTGCATCTTGATTCTTGTATCTTGCATCTTACTGAGGGAAACAGGCGCAACATCCGTGCTTTTCGAAATTCCTGATTTCGTCACCGCCGTATATCCCACAGTTGGAGAGGCGTAGAAAATCGCGCCGCCGGTATTGTAATCCCACTTGTAAGCGCCAGTGAATGAGAGGCAATAGAGATTGCCGTTCTGGGCGCCGCAATAGACATTACCAACTGAATCAATCGCTGCATTGGCATAAATGGCGGAGTTCACCGGATATTCCCAGAGTTTGGCTCCGGAATTGGGATTCAGGGCGTAGAGTTTCCCCGCCTGATCGCCGATAATCAATTTGGATTCGTCAATCGTCAACGCCGGGGATGCGTAAAATTTACCGCTGCCGGTGAAAGTCCAGACCAGATCGCCGGCGTCACTCGTGAGGGCATAGACCTTGTTATCCAGAGCGCCCACATAAAGATAACCAAAACTGCTGATCACCGGCGAACCGTAAACCTGACCGCCGGTGGTATAGGTCCAGATGGTATCGCCATTGGCTTTGTTCAGGGCATAGACTTTATTGTTTTTACAACTAACAAAAAGATGGTTTTCCGTGCCGATGCAGGGCGCCGCGAAGACACCAGCGCCAAGATTCTTGTTCCAGAGTTCATTACCACCGGGATCAACGGCGTAAACCTTGCCGTCTTCGGAGCCGACATACACGGTCCCGTCATTATCAATCACCGGCGATGAGGATACTGCCGCACCAGTGCCGAAGGTCCAGCGGAAAGTTCCAAGTGTCGCGCCGTTGTACGGGACACTCCGGCTACGCTGAGCGTCAAAGGCATTGATCGGAAAGGTAGTATTTGCGATCACCGGAACCGCTTCGGTGCTCAGTTGCAGGATATTGGACAGCGCCGACCAGTTGGGAACTTCATCATAAGAACGGACAGCAGCGTAGTAAGTGGTGTTGGGCAGTAGACCGGTGAGAGTATCGGAGATGGCGGAGCCGGGAGTAATGCCCGCCGGACCGTCGGGCAGGGAGTCTGCTGAGTTGAAGTTTGTACTATTAATCGGAAAAGTGGCGTAATAGACACGGTAGCCGGAGATGGCACGACCGGACTGACCATCATCAGCCGGAGCGGTCCAGCTGATGATCGCGCTGCGCTTGGAGGCGGAACTGAGCGCCAGATTACTGATGGTTCCCGGCGGGGTTTCGTCTTTGGGTTCGGTATGACCGACGGCAATATTGGAGATCGGCGACCAGAGCCCTTCATCATCTTTGGCTTTGATTGCGAAATACCAGGTCGTGGCGTAATTCAGGCTGTCAATGGTAAACGACTGTAATGTACCAGCGGATGCTGGAGACGGGAGAGGAGCCTGCCCCGATCCATCGGGGGAGACAGGAGAAGCCGAAGTGAAATTGGCAGAATCGATGGGGCTTGTTGACATGCGCAGGTCGTAGAGTTCGCAGGTGCCGGTGTAGTTATCAGCGCCCGGCGCGTGCCACTGCAGGGTGATGGATCGGGAAGTGGAATCGGTGATGGCAAGGTCATTGATTTTGCCTGGGGGATTTTCAGTGTATTCATAATCGAAAGATGTTCGGGCTATGTTGGATAAACGAATTTCATCCTTGACACCTTTAAATGAATAATTCCCTTCAGGGATAGCCCCAAATCTTAATTCAAGCATGCTTGCTGAGGAATAATTTGGTAATTGACCAGAATGTTCAGCGCCAACAACAAAATGTTTATCCACATATATCTTTAATGAATCGCTTGTTTTTACAATAGCACAATGATGCCATTTCCTATATTCAAATACCGGTTTATCAGAATAAATAAATCCTCCAATTGAACCTTCACTCAGATACAAATGGAGAGAGATTTTATTATTACCGTCTCTATATAATGCAAAACTACCGTTAGCGGTTATGATATTTTGTCGTTGTCCGGTGTCATCATGGATATTAATCCAACATTCAGCCGTTAATTCATCATTTTCCATAAAGCCAGAGTTTATGTAGTAGTAAAAGCGATCACCGACATCAAATTGAATCCCTGAATTAGATATACCGTTAGATGTCCAACTGGGGTCATCTTCTTCTATTTGATCAGATGTTCCGATATAGCCAGACCAGTTGTTACTAGATTCATCAGATACGTATTGACCAGTACCTTCGTTAAGGTGAAGCAATAACACCGTATTCTCATCCGGTTCATACTCCCGAATGCGGAAATCGTAGGTAACAGAATCCAGAACTGTTGTGTTTTGATTATTCCAGTCATCCAAAGCATCTGTATATTGCGCCCAGACGCGGTTGCACTGATCCACCTGCAGGACGCCATCGGTCATGGCGAAACCGGTTTGTCCATCCAGTAGCATCCAGCCGGTGAAGAGCCCGGTGTCGGCGTCCACTTCGTTGAGCATGAGCATTTCCGGCACCGATTCCAATTCACTCCAGACCTCGACGGTAGCGTATTCCGGAGTATTGATATCGGTATTCAGGTCGGGATCGTAGAGGCTGACATAGAGCGTATCGCCTTCATGATAGCCCCAGGCGTCACTGCCGTCGGCATAGGTGAAGCGCATCTCACCGGTGAATCCGCCCGGCGCTGGAGTGCCGTCGGGCCAGGGCGCATCGAGCCAGCGGGAGTAGTTGACCATGCCACGGCTTGGATCATCGAAATAATCTGTTATTGTGGATATATTCTTTGGATTATCGCCGGTGTTCATCTCGGCAGTGGCAGTGGGCCCCCAGTAGTTGAATTTAACATAATTTGCATCTACATTGGATTGATTAATAAAATTTATTGTAGAACTACTTTTAAAATTATTAAATGAAATATCATTCTCATATCCCGGACTACATTGAAAATCGTTATTAATATTGAAATCAACAGTATTATTTTCCAATGTATTGTATTTTACTATCTGATTATATTTTGATGTATTTATTCCACAATTATTGTTATAACATGTGTTGTTTATGATTTTAGTTATTTTTTCCCCACAGTTTTGTCGATTATTAATCCCACAGTCTTTGTTATATCTAAAAATTGAATTTGTTATAGTTGGCGCTGTTCCATGTGAAGCCCTATATCCATCAGTAGCATATTCAACTATACAATAGTCGAGTGAATCTCCATTTTCTCCAATTCCCGACCAAATACTACCCCAGTACTTATCATCAATAAATTTATCATATGTTGAAAATATTATGGGATTTTCTTCAGTACCAAAAAACCTAAATCTTCCGTGCAAAATATCTACTTTTGAAGATCCTATAGAATTTTCCCAAATATTCAAATCCGATGTCGATCTCAAATAGACTTTGACACCAGGTTCGATAATCAGTATTCCACTACTTATTGCAATATCACCAGTAAATAAATACGGACTATCTTCTTTTGTTAATATTTTATTTCCGTAAAAATACTGTCCATGGTAGACTGTAAGATTAAAAACTATACCTGTTTCCATCGTATCCACATACCCCCAATCATTCGCCGGGTCGATGTACCGGAAGTACATCCAGTCGCCGTGGCTGAGCTGGAGTTGGCCGTCCGGGAAGGGTACGCCCGTGGCGTCGTCAAGTTTGATCCAGCCCCGGAAGATGCCGGTGGCGAGGTCGGTCTCGTTGAGGGTCAGGGTCTCGTGGGTGGTCTCGGTTTCGCTCCAGATATCCAGGGTCAGTTGATCGGGAATTATCCCGTCCGTGTTGCGGTCGAGGTCCGTAATCTGGATGAAGATGCTGTCTCCGGTGTGATAGGTCAGCATGTCTTCCGTGAAATCGTGATTCGTAATTCGTAAATCGGCGTCGTAGGTCTCGCCGACAGGCTGACCTTCCGGATATGGGGCATCCAGCCAATGGGAGTAGTCGACTTCGCCACGGTTGGGATCGTCGTAGTAATCATTTATCGTCGAGATGTTTTTCGGATTGCCGCCGGCGTTCATTTCGGCGGTGGCGGTGGGTCCCCAGTAATTATATCTAAAATCATTATTTATTGAAGATGCATAGTCAATATCTATTGACTCATACAATGCGTTATTATAAATATTGTTATAAGTGATATTTGTTTTTCCTGTTGTGCTGGTATAAAATATTCCACATCCCTGATTATCAATTATATCACAAAATTTGACAACTATATTACTACCTGTATGTACTGCAATACCGTTGTAATTATTCTTTATTATACATGAATCAATTATAATTTGCTTAGCCCAGTGATCCCATATAGCATAACGAACTTCAGCTGGATTATACATGCCATTTAAATTAAATCTCGTGT
>JBDRRI010000012.1:0-3122 GCA_043825815.1 Candidatus Zixiibacteriota bacterium | reverse complement strand
GATAGTAGTATTTATGGATGATGATACAGTACTTGACAAACATTGGAATGAAAAAATGCGCGATCATTTTATGGAAGATATATACGCATTACAAGCCACCGCAACAATGTGGAGAGGCAACAATTTGAAAATTCAAAGTTGTGGCCATTATCTTGAAGGATATAGGACTTTGGATTTAGGTTATGATCAGGATGTTAAAATTAAGAATCAATTGAGAAATCCTCCATTTCCGTGTGCTAACGGGGCTTTTATATCTTGGAAGGTGATTGAGAATATTGAAGAAAATATAAATGATGAAAATGAAGAGGTGTGGGATAATCGATTCGGCAAACTTGTATGTTTTGATTTTGGTTTGAAGGCATTTTTGTTAGGTCATCGATGTAAATTGGTATATGATGCGTTGGCTTATCATACCGGCTATTTGGCTACCGCCAAAGGATTAACTCAGGAACAGGTGATTAACGAGTTAATTGATAGACAGTTGCTTTATTATAAGTTTTTTCCGGAAGATTTGCGAAAACAAGCAATAAAAATATTGGAGGGTAAAGTAAAAAAGGAATGGTGGTATTTTGGATATCCACACGCCAGGTCGATAAAAGGCGAAGTACTTTCAATGCTATATAATTATGCTAAGGACTCGGTTGATAAAAATGCCAGAAAAATTAACCCAATTTGGAGAGACAAAGTGGCAAAATTATCTCAATATGATAAAGAGAAATTATTGGGATATTGATTCAAACCCCAACCTACCTAAATCTACAATTAAAAAAAAGGCGGTGATGTTCACCGCCTTTTCTTGTCGAAACCATAAAGGATTTCGACCTACTTTATGAACAAAACCGTCAGATTACTCTTTCGGTTCTTCTTCGTCAGTCGCTTCGGTCGGAGTGTCGACCGGCTGAGTGTCCTCAGTCGTCGGAGTTTCCTCAACCGGAGCCTCTTCCGTCTTCAAATCATCGGCCACGCCCTTAAAGGCATCGCTCATCGAATTGACGTTACGGGTCGGATGGCCGGCCAGGAACTGATCGAGTTCGGTTTTCTCGCGTTTCTTGTAATACTCTTCAACACTAAGCACCACCTTATGGCCTTTCTTGTCGAATTCGATTACCTGAAGCGGGATTTCCTCACCCTCGGTGAACGCTTCTGATGGGTTAGCCATGTCCGGTTTTCCGAGCTGATGCGCCGGGACAAATCCCTCAACATCACCATCGAGATCAACCGTCACACCGCGATCCATCACCCGGGAGATTTTGCCGAGACAGTCGGTACCGACCGCATATTTCTTGGCAATATCGTTCCAGGGATCATCGGTCAGCTGTTTATAGCCGAGCGAAATGCGGCGGTTATCATGATCGATCCGAAGAATGCGGATATCAATCTTGTCGCCCTTCTTCATCAGTTCCGACGGATGCTGGATTCGTTTGGTCCAGGACATATCGGAAATATGAATCAGTCCGTCAATGCCTTCTTCCAGCTCAATAAAGGCGCCGAAAGCGGTCAGGTTGCGGACGCGGCCGGAGACAATTTTGCCCACCGGGTACTTCGCTTCGATTGTTTCCCACGGATCCGGTTCCATCTGCTTGATGCCCAGCGAGATTTTCTCATTATCGCGATCCACCGAAAGAACAACAGCGTCAATTTTGTCGCCGACATTCATAATTTTCGAAGGATGTTTGATATGCTGGGTCCAGGACATCTCGGAGATATGAATCAATCCCTCAACGCCCTTCTCCAATTCGACAAAAGCGCCGTAGTCGGTGATTGACACCACCCGGCCATTGACTTTTTTGCCGATCGGGTATTTCTCTTCGATATTTTCCCAGGGATATTCCGAAAGTTGCTTGAGTCCGAGAGAAATGCGCGAGGTCTTGTCATCAAAATCAAGAATCTTGACCTGAATCTTGTCGCCCAGCGAAACCATTTCCGACGGATGTTTGATTCTGCCCCAGGACATATCGGTTATATGCAAGAGACCGTCGACACCGTCAAGATCGATAAAGACACCGAAATCGGTAATGTTCTTGACGATACCTTCACGGGTCTGATTAACTTCGATTTCATCGAGAAGCGCATCCCGTTTTGATTCGCGCTCTTTTTCAAGAACGACACGGCGGGAAACGACAATGTTCCGACGGCTTTTGTTGAGCTTGATAATCTTAAGCTGCATGATCGTACCGATCAGCGCGTCGAAATCGGGAACCTGGCGGAGCGCAATCTGCGAGCCGGGCAGGAATGCATCGACGCCCATGACATCGACGACCACGCCGCCCTTGATTCGGCGCTGAATTTTGCCGTCAACCAGATCGCCGGCATCATGAATTTCATGGATACGATCCCAGACCATCATGAAATCGGCCTTCTGCTTGGACAAAATCAACTGCCCGTTAGAATCTTCGATTTGCTCCAGATAAACATCGAGTTGGTCGCCAACCGCAATATTTATCGGCTCGGTGAATTCGGACAAAGGAATAATTCCTTCGGATTTAAAGCCGACATCAACAATGACATCGTCTTTGGAGACACCAAGGACGGTTCCTTTAACAATTTCACCTTCCTTAATATCCTTGATCGTCCCTTCATACATCTCCATAAGAGTTGCAAACTCCTCTTCGGTGTATACCTGACGATCAAACTCAGTCAGCTTCATTGAATCGATTTTTTCGATTTCCGGTTCAACGGTCGTCCTTTCGGCGCGTGTCTGAGCTTTTGCGGCAAGACGTTTGGTTCGCGACGTAACCAGTTTTTCATCCAGAGATAAATCCTGAATGACACCTTGCTCGATTTCTTCGACCTGATCGGTCTTTACCAGTTTAACCTTTTTGGTTTTGGTCTTTTTACCGGAGACAGCTTTTCTTTTCGTGACTTTCGTCGGACCGCCACCGGAGGTTTGAGATTTTTGGGTTACAGTTTTCTTTTTGGCTTCAGCCATGGATATTAAATCCTCCTTCATCTATATTTATCCCAGAGTGATTTGGCACTCAGGCGGGATATTCAAACATATCTTTTAATATCGACTTATATATTAATATTTCCATCTCATTTACTTTTTCGAGGAAATCTTTTTCTATATTCTTCTTTCAATTCGCCGACCCGCTTCATTATCTCCTCGGATAATGCCTGGT
>JBDRRI010000011.1:0-13265 GCA_043825815.1 Candidatus Zixiibacteriota bacterium | reverse complement strand
GTTCCCGTTCGAGCCGCTGTTTTAACTGGCGCAGCATAATGGCAGTGCCTTCTCTCCCTGAGAATGGTCCGTTATTGACCAGGAAAAACATTGACAGGGTTGGTTCCTCTATCTCGAGAGGTTTCAACGCTTCTGTGGTATCCGGATTTTTGGAAAAAGTATCGCCAATGCCAATCTCGGGCGGTCCGGCCAGCCAGACAATATTACCGGCTGAAATTTCATCCGTTTCCATCCGGGTCAAACCGCGGATCATCCACATCTGAAGAGCTTTTGCTTTTGAGGAAGATTCTAACTTCCAACTTTTATCCTGAGATAATTGATTTTTCAACTTGGTAACCATGCAGGTGAACTCCTCACCCTTTTTAAGAGTGCCCCGGAGAACCCGTCCACAGGCGATTTGACCGATATAATCACTCCAATCCAGAGAACTGACCTGCATCAGAAAATCACCATCATGATTAACCTGGGGAGCCGGAACTTCGTCTATGATTGTCTGAAAGAGAGTATCCATGCCGGTATGTTCCTGTTTGTCCAGATCGCTGACAAACCAGCCATCCAGACCGGAGCCATAGAGTACCGGAAAATGCGCTTGTTCATCGGTGGCGCCCAATTCGATAAAGAGGTCAAAAGTTTTATTCAGGGCATAATCGGGGCGGGCATTGGGACGGTCGATCTTGTTGATAATGACTATCGGACGCAGTCCAAGCTTGAGGGCGCGCATCAGTACATAACGAGTCTGGGGCATCGGCCCTTCGCTGGCATCAACGAGGAGCAAAACCGAGTCAACCATAGACAGAACCCGTTCCACTTCACCGGAGAAATCGGCATGACCGGGCGTATCAATAATATTTATTAAATAATCATTCCATGAGACGGTGCAGTGTTTGGAACGAATGGTAATACCGCGTTCACGCTCCAGCACGTTGTTATCCATGAGCCGTTCAGCAACTTCCTGATTATCTCGAAAAGTATGGGTCGCTTTAAAAACAGAATCTATAAGAGTCGTTTTACCATGGTCAATATGGGCAATAATGGCAAGATTTCGGATCCGAGCTATATCAGTCATTAAACAAAACACCTTTCATCAGCAGATATCCCTGCGCAATAACATATTATAAAATAAATCTACAGATTAAACTTACTGGGGTTAATCACGCAGAATTTTCCCGCACAGATATGCGGCTGTGCGAGACATTATCAAAGCCCGTCCATTATATAGTTAAATCTTATTTTGTCAATGGATATTTTTGAAATGACGAATATTTAAGCGGTCCGGACGGTCTATTATTGCTATAAAAACCATAAAACTGACACAAAAGGCACAGTTTGAGCGATTTAATGCTTGAATTTGTCGACAATATTATGAAAACTGATATAGGCAACCGGGATTAAAATCAAAGTAATCAGGGTGGAAATCATCATCCCGCCTACCACCGATCGAGCCAATGCGGCCTGGATTTCTCCCCCCGATCCGCCGCCGAATGCCAATGGCAACATACCCAAAATGGTAGTTCCTGAGGTCATCAGAATCGGACGCAATCGTAACCGCCCTGCTTGAATGACAGCTTCGCCGATTTCCATATTTTTCTCGCGGCGCAATAAATTAATATAATCCACCAGAACAATAGCATTATTGACGACAATACCAATCAACATGATGATACCCATCAAACTTTGCATGTTCAATGAGGTTCCTGTTACCAGCAGGGTCGGAACGACGCCGATAATCGCCATGGGGACGGCGACCATAACAATTAAGGGATCCAGAAAACGCTCGAACTGGGCGGCCATGACCATGTATATTAAAACCAGAGCCATAATAACCGACAGCATAAAATCGGTCTGGGCTTTTTTCTGTTCTTCATACTCTCCGCTGAATATAAGGGAGAAACCGCCAGGCAGGGGGAAATTATACAGCTTATCCTGCAGATTATCGATCACATTTCCGAGAGCCGCCCCGCTTTCGAGATTGGCAGTAATATAAGTAACGCGCTGGCCATCGACCCGTTCAATCTCTGTCGGACTGCGTTCACGCTGGGTCGTCACTAAGGCCGAGACCGGCAATATTCGTCCGTCGGATGTCCGCAATGAAATATTGCGGAGATCTTCGGTACTTAACCGATCGGTCGGCTGAAGCCGAACCATGATAGAATATTCCTCGCCCCCTTCACGGAAAACACCGGCCCGTCCACCCCCGATATTAGTCTGAATTACTCTGGCGACCTGATTGACGGTCAGGCCGAGATCGGCAATTTTTTCCCGATCAATGATAAGATTCTGTTCCGGACGCCCTTCGCGACGGCTTAGTCGGACATCGGCGATACTGGGTACCTGCTCCAAAATCTCTTTAATATCCTGAGCCAGCCGGTCGGCCATGGCCAGATCATAGCCACGCAATTCTATCTGAACCGCCTCGGCTCCCCCCGAACCAAACAATCTTCTCAGCATCCATAGACCCGATTGAGCGCTGACCCTAATATTTCCTCCGGGTATTTTCCCGGCCACATGATTTCGAATTCGGTCGGCCAATTCAAAACTGTTAACCGTACGCTTATCAGGATTCTCAAGCGTGATTTCCACGCCGGCATCGCCGGAGCGGATTTCAACCGAGATATGTTTAACCTGTTCCATCGGGATGACTTCTTTAACAATCGCTTCCATCTCGTGAAGGTATTTATTCACCACGGCGATATTCGTTCCCTGCGCCATTTCCAGGTCAATGCCAATTTCATTGGCGTCGGTTTGAGGAGCCAGTTCCACTGGTAATAACTGCCAGAGAAAAAGGGTAATAACAAGTAAACCAGCCGTGGTAATGAAAACCTTTTTTTTATGATTAATAGCTTTAATGATTATACCAGTATAAATCGATTCCAATCGCTCGGTCCATTGAGCGGTGCGAAGTTTCTTTTTGGCGGAATTATCGCCATTTCCTCGAGTAGAAAGAAAGCGACTGCCAAGCATAGGAACCAAGGTCAGGGCTACGAATAGTGAGCAGAGCAGTGAAAAAACAACAACCAGAGCCAGCTCTTTAAAGAGCATCCCGGAAATTGTCTGCATAAAAACTACCGGAAGAAAAATGACCGAGGTAGTCATGGTCGAAGCAATAATAGCGCCGGTGACCTGTTTGGTCCCTATCAAAGAGCTTTCGATGAGAGTCTTCCCCTGCTCTCTTATTCTAACAATATTTTCGAGAACGACAATTGAATTATCGACAATGAGCCCAATGCCAAGGGCAAGTCCTCCAAAACTCATCTGATTAAGAGAAATACCGTCAAAAAAGAGAACCCCAAAAGTGGCAATAATTGAAATTGGAATGGATAGGGCAATAATAATGGTCGTGGAACCGTTTCTTAAAAACAGATAAAGGACAAGAATCGCCAACAGGCCACCCCAGACAGCCGATTGTTTGACATTATCAATCGCGTTTTGTATAAAATCACTTTGATCAATGACCAAGAATAGATCGATATCATCGCGCTCGCGATTAATCTGTTCCATAATCGATCGAGCTTCTTCGGCAACAGCAACGGTGTTGGCCCCCGATTGTTTGCGAACCCCCAAGCGAACCATGGGTCGGCCATCAATTTGCACGACCCGGTTTATATCTTCAAAGCCATCGACAACCTCGGCTACATCACCAACCCGAATCGGTTTACCGTCAACGGTTTTAATTATGGTGGCGGCTATCTGTTCCAAAGATTGAAATTCACCTTTGGTTCGAACGTACATATCACTGATACCTTCGCGCATATCTCCGCCTGGAAGAGTGATATTTTCCCGCTGAAGAGCTTCCTGTACATCGGCGGCTGATAATAGGCTGGAAGCGAGCCGATCTCTTTTAAGGCGAATCTGAATTTCACGATAAATTCCACCCCATACATCGACTGACCCAACGCCGGGAATCTGTTCAAAGCGCTGTGAAATTTCGCGCTCGAGGATTCTTGTTAATTCCTCCATGGATCGATCTGATTGAGCGCCGAGAATTACAACCGGAAAATTATCGGGGTCGAATTTCCACAGACGTGGCGACTCGACTTCGGTGGGAAAATCATCACGAATACGATCCAGCGCCGCGCGGACATCGTTAGCGGCGGCATCGATATTGGTGCCTTGCGTAAATTCGAGCGTAACTCGGCTCCGCCCCTCGCTGGAAACAGAACGAACCTCTTCGATATTAGGAACGCTGGCGATGGCGTTTTCCACCTTGTCGGTGATGATTCTTTCAATTTCTTCCGGGCCGACATTGGGATAAGAGGTGGAAACGGAAAGCATTGGATATTCGATAGGCGGCAGAAGATCAACGGGAAGAAAACGAAAACCCATAATTCCCAAAACGATAATAATCAGAAAAACCATTGTTATCGCAATGGGCCGGTCTACTGCAATTTTGGTGATATTCATTAATAAGGTCTTTACTTATAAGGCGTTATAGGCCTGAAATGACGACAGAGCATCAGTCCACCTGCTTCTTCTGTATCAATTCCTGCAGAAGATCTTCGCGCTGAAGATTCTGCAGTTGTTCCACCCAGCTCCAGTCAACCGGACGGACCCTGGCCTGCCCCGATTCTCCACCTAAAAGATCCTGCCCAATAGTTACCACCCAGCTTCCCGGTTCAATATTGCCGACTCCGGCACTCATTCTTCCTTTGGCGATAACATCGATGGGAATAAATTCAAAGGGTACCGCTTCGGTCAGACTGCCGGTTTCGCCAGCATTCAATGGTTCAACCGGAATCAGATTCAGGGTATCGCGACAGATATAAACTCCGGTGGCGCCGGTTAACGGATTTTCATAGATTGCGCTGAGAGGGATCAGGGTGGCCTGCTCGCTTTCACCATAATAAATATCAACAGTGACGAACATTCCTGATTTCAGACTATGATTTTTATTAACCATATCGATTTCGGCATCGGTGCTATGAGCAATCGGATGAAGGAACGGCGATATTCGAGATAAATATGCCGTCGCTAAGCCCAGGGGCAGACTTGAGGTCTGGATTTCGGCTCGCTGTCCGGTTTCGATATAATCAAGCATCTGATCGGTCAGGATAACCTCGACCTTAACGCTATCCAATTGTCCCAGGGTAAACAGATGTGTTCCGGGACTGACGGTCATGCCGATTTCGGCATTACGATTTCCGACCGATCCGGCAACGGGAGCCCGAATGACAGTTTTTGACAGGTTTTCTTCCTGTTCGGCAACATTTGCCTGCGCCTGTTCAATGCGAGCGCGAGCCAGCTCGGCATCGGCTTCCGCCATGACCGTCTGCGTTTCAATTGACTCAAGAGCGGCCTGACTGGTCAGACTTTTTTCGGCCAAAGATCTGGTGCGCCTTAATTCCGATTCTATTTCCTTTAATTTGGCTTCCGCCTGACGGGCCTGAGCCTGAGCGATTTGATAGGCCGCGCGAGCCTGATTGAGACGTTCCTGATATTCAGTATCGCGGAGGCTGACAATGGCTTGACCCTGACTGACTTCATCACCATTTTGCACATAAACAGTTTTTATGACGGCATTTATTTCGGAGTATATCTCGACCTGATTTTTTGCTTTGACCACTCCGGTAAGTCGTTCGACCAAGGGAAGGGAGCCGGATTTGGCCTGAACCGCCTCTAATGAAGGAATCAGTTTATCCCGGCCATTTTTTGATTTGCTTGACCCTCCGGAACATCCGGTAAATATGAGGACGGCATAGGCCAGTATCAATAAATAAAAACCATAACCAATAAGTTGCCTTTTTATAATCATTTTTGGACTTCTCTCTGCCAATCGCTTAATGAAGCATCTCCTTAAAAATAATCTGTCTTATCAATTAAAACGGATCATAAATTTAAGCCAGTCGTACTAATTGTCAAGCCCTTTGGAAATAATACTATGATTATCTTGTTTGGCCCGGCAATAACAAATATATGATACTTTTACGCAGGGAATTATCCAAAGGTTCGGAATAAGAAAGGGGCAGACTGAACAACAATTCAATCCGCCCCTTAACCATTAAAAGAGAGGTTCTTTTAAATTGGCTATGAATATATTTTGGCCTTATTATTCGATTTTAGTTAAGGTGTTTACTCTAAGCGTATCGCCTTCCAAAATTCTGCCTTTGACATAGACATTATCGCCTACGGCAAAGTCGGCCAGGGTAAGGGTTTCCCCGTCAAGTCCGGTAAAGGTTGTATTCAAGCATGTTTCTCCGATCCATGACTCAGTATTAAAGGTCACGATTCGCAAAGAGACATCGACCGAAGCCAGAATATCGGTGAATTCAAAACATTCTTCCTGATAAGTACAGCTGGCGACTTTAATTTTTCCGGCCAGCAGGGTGGCGGCATCAATAATATCGGCTCTAACTTCAACAACGTATCCAACCTTAAGATCAGAAAATTGTAGAACCGAATCCCGCGTGTACGAATAGTTCTGCGGGGTGGCTTTGCCTGAACCAGAAGTCGTTGAGACTATCGTAGCCTCGATATCGGGGTGGCCCGAGTATCCGGCAATTTCCAACCAGATGAAAGTATTTTCATCGACCGTTATGGTCTCGGTACGGTTGGCAACCGTAAATGTTCCATTGACATAGTCAATATCAATGATTGTATCCCTGAAACTGACATCATATTCCAAGCAGTCCCCATCAAGGGCGCTTGGCATAGGGGTAACCTCATTAGCCATAGCATTGCCATCATTTGATAGCGGCGTAACCGGGTTATTTTGGGAACATCCAAAAAGAATGGTAGCCAATATCATCCCGAAAGCGAGGATTGACAATTTGGATCCTTTGATCATTATTTCACTTCTCCTTAAGTTAGGGTTTTGCTTTGGTTCGTTGCCTTACCACTATCCCAAATTTTTGCTTTTTACTACAGAGGAGAATTGCGGCGTTTCCGTTCATATTAAAAATTAAATCTTGATAAAATTGCCCTATATTTACCAAAATTAAGGCGACAATATTTGTCATGATTATTTTATGCCAAAAAAAAGCGGATATGATATCCGCCTTTGAAATTCAGACTATTTAAATTGGTTAATTTTCGGGCACCGGGCCATCTTTATATAAATAAATTATCAGATAGGTAATATCAATAATATTCACCGATTCGTTTACATTAACATCGGCCACAGAAACGGGGAGAGGAACAAAGCCATCTTTATAGAGATAGTCAATTATATAGACGATATCCAATATATTGACTTGTGAATCGCGGTTGGCATCGCCGCCCATATAAGGAAGAGACATCTCCAATGCTTTAATCATATCAACCATTCCGTATCCAAGCAGTCCCTCATATTCTGGATTGTACGAATCAATATTTGTCGATGTTTGGCATATAATATTATGAATATCATCCCACATGAGGTTAGGATTAACCGAATTGATAAGTGCAACCAAGGCGGTCACGATAGGCGTGGAAAAACTGGTTCCATCCCACCAACCATACAGATTGTCCATATATGGTCCGTAAATGGCTGTTCCGGGTGCGCAAAGATCAACTTTTTCGCCGTAATTAGAAAAATCGGCTTTTAAATTCATGGTATCCAGAGCGGCCACGGCAATGGAGTTAATTCTCGAGGCCGGGAAGGGGAAAGTCAGATTGCTTCCGCTGGAATCGTTGCCGGCGGCGGCGACTACCATTACGTTATTATCTTTCGCGTATTGCAGAACATCATCAATCGCTTCATTATCACCAACCATACCAAGGCTCAGATTAATAGCTTTGCAACTGTCATTAATGGCCCGTAAAATTGCGGCGGCAATAGCGTAACCATCGCCCGCGCCGGTCGTATCGAGGACTCGATAGGAAATAATTGTGGCTTCCGGGGCAATCAATTTAAGCACTCCGGCAATAAAGGTTCCATGTCCCGAACAGGATCCCCCTGGTTCATCTAAGGCCAGGTCATCATTATCGACATAATCCCAACCGGATATGACATCTCCAGCTTTGTCGCTAAAAAGCGGATGATAAAAATCTACACCACCATCAATCACCGCAATTTTAACATCGGTTCCCAAGGTAATTGCCTGAACATCGAGTAAATCAAGCGTCAATGTAATAGTTTGAGCTGGGAAATCTCCGATGCCCTCATAATCGAGAAAAGGCTGGCTACGTTGAAAAGGCTCCGGAGCGGTAAGAAAATAGTTGGGTCGGCAATAGGCCACATCCGGCCGCACATCAATAACAGTAGCAAGACTTTCGGCGTCATTACCGGACTGAATCATAAGAAGATAGCAATTGGTTTCGATTAATCGGCTTTTAATCGTGGTGCCATAGGTCGCATTGATAATTTCAATATCCGCCCCAACCTGCATTTTGCAGGTTAATTCATCGGGTTTATATCCGGCGAATAAATGCTGGGAAAGAATGGGCGAAAAAATAAAAATTAGAGCCACAACCAGAATGGCAATCCGATTATTAAGTTTTGATTTGAGTTGCATATTAACCTCACACGTTACCCGCGCCTGAAATGAAAAAAGCCGCCCAATAATAGGCAGAGGAGTAATTATGGCGAACTTCATTCGAGGCTTCGCGGAAAGCTTCATAAATATTTTTGGTTTCAAAATAATTATTATAAAAAGTTTTCATCCAAACCGTAGTCGCTTTATCCGATACCGGCCAGTAACTGGCTAAAACATTGCGGGCTCCCATTTCGAGAAGAGCGCGGACGAATCCAGAGGATTCCTCACCTGGCAGAGAAGCGTGCTCACCGGAACGACAGGCGGCCAATGTAACCAAGCCAACGCGGCATTGTCTTAGTCTAAAATCGGCGGCGAAGAGAGGTTGATCCTGAAGCCGCAACGATGAATAGAAGGGGTTATCAGCTCTCAGATGAGAATGTCCCATATAATGCCACAATTCGGCTTCACCGGTTTTGGGCCAATCATCTCTATGGCAGGGATTATAAACTTTGGCGTTATTCCCCGAATGTTCCAGAATAAAATCCAATTCAGTATCAGTTTGCGGCAAGTCTTCAGAAGCCCCTTTAAATAACAATATGTCATTCGATTTTATATGCATATGTCCGGCATGTAAATAATGTCTTAGGCTGGGCGAAATTATGAAATTATATTTCTCCAATAAAGGTTCATTCCCAACAATCAAGGCCTGCCAGGGCAGATTCGCCAATTCTCCCTCCGGTATTAAGAGGATATCGGCTCTTTTTCCATCGACCTCCAATGGCGACCAAAGCCATTCTCCGAATGAGGCCCAAAAATCTTTTTCGGCCGTTTTTTCTGTTTTCGATTTAAGATATTTCGATAAAAGCTCGCCTTCGAGAAAATAGCGCCATTTCAGCATAAAATCATGCAATTGAAATAACCCATTCTTATATCGACGAAAATTTGTGGTACCATTCCAGTGAACGAAAGCGATAATATCGTTTTCATTTATATGAAATTGGACTATAGGAAGGCGGCATGATGCGTCTTTGATATCTTTTATCAACCGGTCAACGGGAGTAATGGAACGGTTTTGGTCCATTTCGACCATTAATAATTCGCTATGCACCTGTTTATGCAAATTTGACAAAATACGGTCCACTTCAGGAGTTTGTAATCCACGCTCTCCGGATAAGCCATAAATTCGTTGAGTCAATATGGCCATCTGTCGGGCCAAGGCATTCAGACTTGTTTCCGCCCGGCGGCGGGCTGATTTGGTTGAATCCATAAATGACAGAGGAGCCCAGACGCCTGCGGTTTTGTATCTTTCCGACCATACGGCGGCCATCAAGGGATCATGTCCCAATTCGGCGTTTATTAATCGTAGATGAGGGAGGCTGTATTTATGACCAAAGGTACTACGAAGTTCCAAGGGCGGCAATTGCGCCCTGATTGTGTCTATCCGCTCAGCGGCGCGGTACCAATGATGATTGGCTTGTTTATGATTGCCCTGAATATATTTGTAATCGCCTTTGGCGGTTTGCCAGAGAGCGAAAAGATGAGGGACATGCTTTACGGCGCTATTACGGGATAGTCGATTCAAGGCATACGGAGCATAGCGAGGAACGATTGTTTCCCGCAAATCGCACACAGCCCTCCAAAATGGAAGCTGAGCGAGAGCGAAATATTTTCTGGCTGATTGAATTTCTTTTTTCCTTAAATCTTCATTTTGACCAGCCAAATCGGCGGCCAGAAGGGAGGTAACGCCAAGAAATCCTTTATTCTTTTCCGCTGTAAAATCAGTCCGAGCACGTATCATGGCAAAATAGGCTTCCCTGTTTTTTCCTATTGCAAAGGCGGCCATGCCCCGATAGAGGGCTGCTTTCGCTCTTTCATACCGGATTTTTAATTTCGCGAACTTCTTTTCGGCTTCGGTGGCCGCCATCACCGCTTCACTATAAAGGCCCAGATTGAGATAACTTTCGGCCAGATCCAGAAGACATAGTCCCTCACCTCTAGGGTCGCCTCCCTCTCGGTACATTCGTTCACATTCTGCCAGATCCAAAAGAGCTAAATGATATTTGCCGGTTAACATATTCAGCCATGCTAATCCATATTTGGCATCGCAGGCATCAAGGATATATCCGGCCTTATCATAGGTTTTCATGGCCTGACAATACAATTTTTCAGCTTCGTCTATTTGGAATAATTGCACGAGCGTATTGGCGCGGTTATAATTACATCGGGCTAAAGAAAGATTATCGCCCTGAACGGCAAAAAAATCACCGGCTTCACGATACAATTTTTCCGCTTCTTTATGCCGGTCCTGGCGATGAAGCAAATTGGCAAAATTGACTCTGGTTTGGGCCAGATCCACCATAGCCTGTTGCTTGTTAAAAATATTTATGGCCAATCGGGCGGCTTTGCGGGCCTTGCTGAAATCGCCAAGGTACATATAAACATCGATCAAGGCTTTATTGAGGCGCGCTCTAATAAGAGGTTCGGAGCGAGCGAGTCGATATGCCTGCAAGTAAGCATTAAGCGCCTCGGCATGCCTGCCACTCATGTGAGTAATCCGGGCGAGAGTCCGATAAGCAGTTAATTGGAAGAAATTACTTTTTCCCTGAGAGAATTGGACAAAATTTTCGGCGAGTTTCAGGGCTGATTTGAGAGAACTGCGGGCGGTCTTTTGGATAATTTGTTCACAGCATTTGGCCAAATCATCGAATTGCAAATCAGCATTACGGCCGTTTTTCAGAAATTGCCGGGCTATTATTTCAATTTGGGTTTCGCCCATTTCAACTCCGGCAATTTAATATGAAATTTATTCGAAAGAAGCGACATTTTTTTAGGGGGTAATTTTCCCGACCACTGGTAAAATCCGGTACTATCAGCGCCAATAACTGCTTTATCAACTTTTAAAACCGTTGTCGGTTCGGTATCGCCAAGGATGCGCGCAACAAATCCCCACTGGTTTTTTCTGAATATAGCCTGCAGATCAAAAATTAATCCGTCCGACTCAAAACGAATGCGACGGTCATCGAACAATTTTTCGCCTCTCACGCCGACCGGAATGGGTATTGCCCAGGAATCAAATATCTGTTGGGCAACCCGGACTATTCTATTCTTTATACTCCCTGAATTTTCGGCCAGAGCCACGGCCTTTTTTATCCAACTTTTGGGCGCATCCATAAGAGGTGAGCGGTCGACCATACAATAGGTTTTAAGCAAACATAGCCACTGGCGACATTCCGAACATTCTGCCAAATGGTTGGACATTGCCGTCGACCGGCCGAGCGCATGCTCCATTAATTGTTTTCTACTCAAATGTTTGCTCGTAATATTCTCCTCGCATTATAATATACAGAGTAATTTAATCGTCATTAAGTTCCTCTATCCAGCAATTTTTCTCCAGAATCTTTTTCAGTTTTTCCAAACAGCGTTGCCGCAAGGGTCCGATAGAATTATAGGCCATCCCGAGCGATTGGGCTATCTCCCGATATGATTTATCCTCAGGCGAAAAGAAGATAGTTTCCAGTAATTCCTGACATCGCCCTCCAATTTCTTTTAACGCGATTTCAAGTTGCGCCTGCCGTTCCAGAATCTCTAATTCCTTATCGGGCAACGGATTTTGGCTGGCAAATTCGACTCCTGAGGGGGATATTCTGTCTTCCTGAGAATTATCTGAATGAGAAATTTGCATATAATTTTCCGATACACGACGCTTCAGACGTAAAGCCTCTCTTTTGGCGGTTGTCACCAGCCAAGCGGACAGACGTGACGGGTCCCGGAGTTTGGAGCTATATTGAAAAAGCAATGACCAGGTCTGCTGAAAACAGTCGGCGGCGTCTGCCTGAGATAAACCCATGCGCATAGCCACGGTATAAACCAGAGCTTGATAACGCTTGACTAAAACTTCCCAAGCTTTGGAACTTCCGTTTACAATTTCCGACCATAATTCGCTGTCAGATTTATACATTGCCTAATCAACAATCCAATCATGTAAAAACGACAAAATCATCACACTCCCAAATATTTTGCCAATATTAAGTTAGTTAAAAGGTCATATTTGTCAAGAGAAAGAGAAATTTTGGACTGATGGGACTAATATTCGGGGAAGATTACCAAGAATTAGCAATCCTCCCACTCTGCACCTAAACCAAATAGACCGCGAAATTACGGGCAGGCCGGATCGGGACCACTTTTATAAAGAGACGTTATCAAATGGGTAATATCAAGAATATTTATGTTGCTGGTACCATTGGCGAATCCAAAATCATCTGATTAGGCATAGAAAAATATATTCGGATTTTTGGTGCGAAAAAATCCAAGCTTCGAAAATTTTGCTCTTTTCTATCTGCGGATACAACCTGGTTAGGACCCCAGAATTTCCAGTCCATTTGAATTCATTATATCGGGGTCCGACAGGATATCATTGGTTCGGCCATCTTTTATTATCATTCCATTGTTCAGGAGTAGAACTCTCTCGCATAGCTGGCTGATCATAGCCAAATCATGACTTGCAATAATTTTTGTGACATTGATATTCCGGAGAAGACTTATAAGATTTTTTCTCTGGCGGGGATCAAGGTTACTCGTAGGTTCATCGAGGACGAGCAGTTCGGGTTGCATTGCCAAAATTGTGGCTATTGAAACCCGTTTTTTTTCACCAAAACTTAGGTGATGCGGGGTTCTTGATTCAAAAGCCTCCATACCGACTTCTGCCAGTGCAATTTTTGTGCGGGAGGTTACATCCTGAGCAGGCAATCCCATATTAATTGGACCAAAAGCAACGTCGTCAAAAACAGTCGCCGAGAATAGCTGATCATCGGGGTCCTGAAATACCACACCAAGGTGGCTTCTAATTGCTTTAAGGTTATCTTTGTGCATCGGCAT
>JBDRRI010000010.1:0-2039 GCA_043825815.1 Candidatus Zixiibacteriota bacterium | reverse complement strand
ATTACCTTTTAGCGCCAGATCATATTGTCGATTATTTGAATTTACTGGTAATGATCGTGCCCATATCATTGTTGGTTGGATTAGTCATAATACTTACACGAAAACACCCTAAAATAAATCACCCCGATTCCGAGAGGCTATTTCTATTAGCCTCAACGATATTCGGGCTTCTGGCAGCCTTCGTAGTTGAACCAAAGCTGGGGATGGCCCGGGACTGGGATTTGATGTCAATCATGCTTATCGGAGCCGGGATATCTGGCGTCTACATCTGGTTCGATCGATTTCAAAGTGTACGTTATTTTAAGCTGGCCACGATGATGCTTTGCATTCTGAGTCTGTCTATATTTATCCCATGGCTAACTCTACACAACTCGGTCGAGGGCTTATATCATTACAGTATGGATGCCATGGAGCGAGAGCCCAAACACTCTCGATCGGCCTTCTACACTATGGGTGCTCTGGCCGATCAGATGGGCAACCAATCAGAGGCGGATCGACTCCGACGATACTGTCAAAATCATTTCCCGGAGCGTCAATTGGATCGTGAAGGCGGTGCGCTCTATTATCAAGGTGATTATGCCCTGGCGGAAGATGTATTTAAGCGCGGTCTTGGGGAGAATCCGGCCTGGTTTGCCCTTTATCTGGACCTCGGTATGACCCAGATTAAACTGGGAAAATACGCTGAGGCTGTGGAAAACTTAAAAATAGCCGATGCTCTCAATCCCTATATTGCGCTTATTTACAACTTCCTCGGACAAGCATATATGGGCATGAGTGATGCTGGTCCAGCCTTGCATTATTGGCACAAATGTATTGCCGGGGATCACACCATTCCAGAGCCGTATATTTCGCTGGGTCGATATTATTTGCAAAAGCAAAGGCCGGATTCGGCTTATTATTATTTTACTCAATTGCCTGATGCTTCTTATCCAACCGAGGTTTATTACCTGAGAGGCTTATCGCGAATCGGGCAGGGAGATACAACCTTGGCGATAGAGGACTTCGATCGATATCTGAACATCGGGGCGAATCAGACGCTCAAGGATGAGATTAACATTATTAAAAACGAATTAGCGAACTGAACAAATCAATGTCGGGCCGCGACTTTTGGGATTTCTGTGGGCTATCTGATCGAAAGAAAAATCTCAGGGTTGCCGGTTATCAAAAAACCCGGCGGCTTGGGTAAGCCGCCGGGCCGGTTTTACTGTTGGGATTTACTTAGCACACCCCAACAAAAATTTTGTCGAGGCGGTAACTAAGTAGCAGTCACCTCACATAAATTTGAATTCAATCGACCACCTCCTTTCCTGTGTAACCGCAATTAAGGCAATATTTAAATTCATACAAGCAAAAAATGCGGGAATTTTGATGTCTTTTTTGTCAGGTCGATTAAAAGATGCCGGGAATGAGAAAATCGCTCCGAGAACAAAGACCGGCCGGAAACAGTTTGCTATCATAAGACTTATATTGTACTTTCAAAGGCATAACCGGGAGCATCCGGTCGTATTATATGTATTTGGAGAGATAAAATGAGCAGTAAGAATAAACTCGGTTTCAATTCACTGGCCGTGCATGCCGGTTATCATGTTCAGGCCGGGCCGGTTAACCCACCGGTGGAGCGGTCATCGACCTATATTTTTGACAATTGTGAGGACGGCGCCGAACGCTTTGCCAGCGCCGAAAAGAAGGGCATATATTCCCGCCTGCATAACCCCAATTGTGACGCTCTGGAGAAAAAAATCGCCGCGATTGAAGGCGGCTTCGGGGCAATCGCGACAGCTTCGGGAATGGCCGCCGTCGAGGCCGCCTATTTTGCTTTTCTGGATTCATCCAGCCATGTCGTGGCCACCAATTCGGTGTATGGTCCCTCGCGGTCCATTCTCGAAAAGGATATGTTCTATAAGAAGTGGGGCGTGAGTTCGACTTTTCTGGATACGTCCAATATCGATGCCGTGCGTAAGGCAGCTCGGACACCGAATACGCGGTTGATATTTCTGGAAACGCCGGCCAATCCAACGCTGGCTATTACCGATATTGCC
>JBDRRI010000009.1:0-3567 GCA_043825815.1 Candidatus Zixiibacteriota bacterium | reverse complement strand
AACAAACACAATCATATGTTCATGGCAAAATTCAGGATTTGGCCAAGTATAAAGAAGAATACGACAAGGCTGAATCAATTTCGGACAAAAACGCTGTAGCTGCTATTATTAAGGTTAGATTCGCAGAATTCGATGAATCTAAAATATTGGCCATTAATCTCAAAAACTTTTTAACCGCAACAAGGGGGTATTAGTATGAAAAAAATCTTTAGAATCTTATTGGTTGCTTTCTTATCTATTGGTCTTTTTGTTTTTGTCTAAAGGCACTAACGGCATATTTTAAATAAAAGTCAGGAGCATGCCGCTCCTGACTTTCAATTTAATTTCTGTTTTATGAAAAGTTGTGTGCCTATTGCATACTGCTTCTTACTTTAAATCTTCCTCGCCCTCCATCTCATCTTCCACCTCAATTATCTCAATATCTTCCTCGTCGCCATTGCCTTCATCCATAATCTGTTCCGTATGCGTAATCGTCCCATCGGCGCCAACCGTTATTTCATAGGCCATCACTTCTTCAGCTTCCTTAACCTCCATAATGACCTCGTATGAAATTTCCGAGCCTTTCATTATCATATCCGCTTCGTCTATTTCACCCATGGGATATGCTTTCTTAAGAGCCTCGGCCACATTCTGCGGAATATCCTTAACGGCAATTTCGTGCTCAACAGAATAGAGCGATCCATCAGCAAGATAGACAACGTCTTTTTCAGCTTCATCAATTATCAGTTCAAACTCATAATAAACCTTGTCATCTATCTCGCTCGTTTCTTTACCCATGATTTCGGCTTCAGGATAAGCCTTTTTCAGGGATGCCATGACTGCTTCGGGGATATCCTTTTTTTCAGTCATTTGTGATTCTTCGGCCAAAGCTATGGCGGTAAACAAAGACAGAGCGGCCAGAGCCAGGCAGGTTATGAAAATGGTTCTAATGATTTTAATCATGAATTCCTCCTTACAGGAAATAATGGTTACCGTATTCTATTATTGCCGAGGAATAGTGTCAATATAAAATATATGAATTTCTCTCAGTGCGGAATGAAATCATGTAATTATATGTCTGCCTGTGTCTTACAGTGAGTTGCGTTGGTCTCATTAAGGACGATATTTCGTCATACCCGGTAAATTTGAAAATTTACCGGGCACATATATTAAAAACAATTATTTTTTACACACCCAGTTTCTTGAGAATCTCCGGGATATCTTTGAATGTTTTGGCCGGGTGGGCGCCCGCCTTGGCCAGAGCATCAAGTTTCTCCTGCGCCGTCCCCATTTTGCCCTCGACAATCGCACCGGCATGACCCATCCGTTTGCCCGGAGGAGCATATATTCCGCCGATCATCGCAATCACCGGCGTTTTCATTTTCGTTATCGTATCGCAGGCCCGTTCCTCGTACACGCCGCCAATCTCGCCGGTCATCACAACCGCTTTGGTCTTGTCGTCCTGTTCGAACTTCCAGAGGATTTCATCGAAGGTTGAACCGAGAATAGGATCGCCGCCAAGTCCGACACAGGTCGTTTCACCATAGCCGGAACGGGTCAGCGTATCGGCAATATAGTACGTTATCGAACCGGAACGGCTAACCGTACCGACTCTTCCCGGCGTGAAGGCGATATCGGGCATAATCCCAAGGTTCGCTTCGCCCGGGGTGATAATACCGGCGGTATTACCGCCCAGTACGGTGCAATCGTGCTTTATTGCCTCTTTGCGGACGAGGAGCATATCATGAATCGGAATATGTTCCGGGATAACGACGACAAATTTCAATCCGGCCCGGATAGCCTCAATCGCCGCTTCTTTGACGAATTTGGCCGGAAGGAAAATGACCGAGGTGTCGGCTTTGGTATTTTCAACACATTCTTTGACCGTATCAAAAACCGGTTTGCCCTCGATCGCCTGTCCGCCTTTGCCGGGCGTCGTCCCGCCGACAATATTGGTGCCGTATTCTATCATCCGTTTGGTATGAAAAGCGCCGGCGCCGCCGGTGATACCCTGCACCATAATCTTTGAATTTTTGTCAACCAGTATCGCCATCAGGCACCCCCTTCTGCTTCGCGCGCCAGTTCCACCGCCCGTTTGGAAATCTCCTCGATCGGCGTTTCAATCCCGCTGAATTCGAATTTGGCGAACAGCTCCGGATTTTCTTTCTTGGCCTCGTCGAACATCCTGACCCCCTCCTGCCACATATTACCGGTCATCCGGCAAACCATCGGCTTGGAAAGTCCGTGATCCTTGAGGAACATAATGACGCCTTTGGCGAAATCATCACAGCGGGAAATCCCGCCGAACCGGGCGCCAAAAATCGCTTTGACATTCGGGTTATCATCGAGCAGAACGAGCATTTTGGCGAGACGTTCCGGCGAGGGTCCCCCGCCCGAATCCATGAAGTTGGCTGGTTTGCCGCCGTAATGATGAATAAAATCGTTGCCCATAATTCCAAACCCGGCTCCCCCGGGAAACATCCCGATATTGCCGTCGAGATCAAGATACGGTATCCCCCACTCGGTCGCCTGCTGTTCGCGGGGAGTCATCTCGCCCTCTTCGTGGCGTTTTTCTATCCCCATATCATTCAGATCGGGATGGCGGAAAACAGCATCATCATCGAGCGAAACGCGGCTGTCGGCGGCGATAATTGTCCCGTCCTTGGTAACCACCAGCGGATTGATCTCGGCCAGTTTGGCGTCGTATGAACGAAATAGTTTGACCAGTCCGAGAATAATCGGCGCGACCGTTTTGGTCTGCTCGGAACTGAACCCGACCCGGCGGGCCATCTCGATCGCATCGAACGTATACAACGGCTCATCGATATCGAACGATTTGCGGAATATTTTTTCCGGCGATTTGGCCGCCGTCTCCTCGATATCAACTCCGCCCTCAGCGGAGGCGATAAAGACCAGCTTGTAATTGACGCGGTCAATCGTCACGCCGAAATAGATTTCTTTGGCAATATCAAGTTTTGGCTCGACCAGCAGTTTTTCAACCGGGAAACCTTTGATTTTGAGGCCGAACAGTTCCGTTGCGATTTTTTTAACATCAGCCGGGTTGTTGACAACTTTGATACCGCCCGCTTTGCCCCGTCCGCCGGTCAGAACCTGCGATTTCAGGACGACCGGGCCGCCGATTTCGGAGGCGATTTTCGCCGCCGCCTCGGGAGATTCGGCGATTTTGCCGTTCGGAATCGGAATTTTGAATTTGGCAAAGAGCTCTTTGCCCTCGTATTCATATAGCCGCATAAGCCGCTATCTCCTATAAAAAAAGTCTATTTTCTCTCTAACCCGGCCAATCTAATATATAGATAATTTTTGTCAACCATAATCGGATTGGGGGGAATTGGCGTCATTCCCGGCCCGATCGGGAATCCATACAAGGGGCGGCCTTTGAGGTCGCCCGCGGGCGGGGTCAAGCCCCGCCCCTACAAAATTCTCTTATATTCTCATCTCCCTCATGGCGTTACATCGAATTGGGTTTGTAACCTGGCCGAGCCAGTTTTCATATTTTAAGTTTTTCGTTGTATCATGTTTGTCCAAAATTGTAATTTCCCGCTCAATTATAGCCATACATAAAAGGGG
>JBDRRI010000008.1:0-30726 GCA_043825815.1 Candidatus Zixiibacteriota bacterium | reverse complement strand
GGCAATATTGTCAACCTCGATGAATGCCATAATTTTTATGGATAAAAGAAATGATGAAGGCGATATATATTTACAATTAATTTCATCGGGCGGTACTCTGAGCGGCGGAAATATTCTTCTTAATACCGATAATTCGAGTGTTCCTCAGAGCGAACCCTCTCTGGCTGTCTCCGATACCGCTATACTAACTGTTTGGAATGATACTCGTTCTGTGATTGGAATGACCGGTCAAAGAATATTCGGTAAGTATCTGGATTATAATGGGGTCTCGATATCCGGCGAATTTGTAATCTCCGACAGTAGTAATATAAATATCAAATCTCAACCGCAAGTAACTCTATTGCCGAACAATACTGCTCTCGTTGTTTGGCAAGAAATTACCGGCGGTATGCCGATGGTTCTTGGCCGTTTTCTCAATCCTGATGGTACATTTTTATCAAGCATATTTACAATCTCGAATGATGCCAATGATATCGGCAATGATGATATCAATCTGAGCGTCAGCCCCGGAAATATTTTCGTTATCGGATGGATTGCCCGCGATGCTGCCGGTGGCCCGATGGCGGTTGTCGCCCGATACAATGCTAGTGGCGCCTTTATCAACCGGTTTACCTATACCAGTCCAATTGGCGGAGTCGATATCTCAGATATCGCCATTGCCATTGATAACTCCGAACACATTTATCTTCTCTGGGAAGGTTCCGATTCTCGGCTTTATTTCAGCCGTTGTTCGTCAACAGGATTGATTGATATAAACGGTTCGATGATTGAAGATGTTTCCTCCGCCGATTTCGAACCGGCTATTACGGTTGACAGTGATGGCAATATGATCCTCTGCTATATTAGGACAAGTGCTAATATCCGAAGATTGTACTATCAAGTTTTTAACACCAGCTTGAATGCCTTCTTGAAAAGTTACGCGTCACCGCTGGTCGTTCCCTTTATGGGTTCACCCTCTATTGCTGTCGCCAATCATGACCTTTATTTTGTCTGGGTCGATCCCCGAGAGGACGGTATGAATATATACTCCGCATCGATTACCTACACGCCGTCAGCTATGGATGATGATAAGAATATTGTTATTCCCGATAATTTCTCTTTGGAACAGAATTTTCCTAATCCGTTTAATCCATCCACGACCATTCGATTTAATCTGCCTCATTTATCAAAAGTCAATTTATCGATTTATAATCTTCTCGGAGAAAAAGTAATGACTTTGATTGACCGGGAAATGACTGCCGGAGTGCATTCCATTAGCTGGAACGGCGAAGATGAAAATGGAATAAAAATCGGCTCCGGAATATATTTTTATAGATTAAACAGCGGGCAATATGAGCAATCGCGAAAAATGATATTATTAAAATAATTTGAATAATCGGGGAGAAGAGGAGTTGTTTTGACCAGATTGATAATGATTTGGGGAGGAATATTATTTTTGTCGGCTGGCATAGTCGTTGGACAGGACATCATAAATCCTGATCAATTCTGGCAGTCAACCGAAGAGGATGTTTATTCGACCGGAATGATTTGGGAAGATTGCAATAACGACGGATATATTGATGCTTTCTTTTCCAATGGCAATGATATTGTTAAGGCATCAAATTTCGTTTATATTTCGCATTTTGGAACATTATCGCCCTACAGCGCCGACTGGTATTCAACCAATGCCGAATATACCGGTCATTGCGCCGTTGGCGATGTCGATGATAACGGGTATGTTGATTTTGCGGTGGCTAATTTTCTGGGATACGACGGCTTGTCCACGCCGAATGTTTCCAATCTTTATTACAATACTGATGGCCAGTTGAGCCATTACCCTGATTGGTTTTCCGGTGATACAACTTATTCATTTTCCTGTGCTTTTGGCGATGCTGATGGCGACGGTGATCTCGATCTGGCCATAGGCACCGGGGTCGGATATATCAGCAATATTCACTCTGATCTGGTTTATTACAACAATAACGGGGTGCTTGAGGTCACTCCGGGCTGGCAATCGACTCTTCAAACCGAAACCATAGATGCCACCTGGGGCGATGTTGATAATGATGGCGATCTGGATCTGGCCTTCTGCCATGATGATTATGGCGCCACCATGTACTATAATGATAATGGCGTTATTGAAACCTCGCCCTCATGGATGTCATCGATTGTTTCACCCGCTAATACCATTATATTTGCTGATATTAACGGCGATGGCTGGCTTGATCTGGTAATTGCTTATAATTTTCAATTGGGCGGCGACGGCCATTATAATGTTTTTTATAATAACGGTGACGGTACCGTGCAAACCACGCCAGGATGGCAATCGGCCACCGGCGGCTATGGTTCGGCTATTGCGGTTTATGATTATGATAATGACGGCGATGATGATCTGGCGGCCGGGCGATGGTGGGATCAGTTGCGCATATATGAAAATCTTGGCGGCACTTTATCCTCATCACCGGTTTGGCGGGCCAATCCGGAAACAGTGGTCGAAGAAATTGCCTGGATTGATGTCGACGGCAACGGCGTTGAAATGCGGGCCGACACTATCGCTACCGATGGTTCTCGCAAGCTGTTCTATACCAAACATCATCCCTTGCAGGCGATCGATTCGATCAAAGCCGATGATATAAAATTGCCGATATCCGAATTCTGTTATGACCTTATTTCCGGATGGATCTCTTTGGCCAATGAACCGCTCTACGAGTGCATTATATTTTATCAATATTCCTTTAATAATGATCTGACAATTTCCAATTGGGACACCTATAATATGGCCTTCGACAATACCCGCAAACCCTATGTCGATTTTTATGCCGACAATACATTCGGTTGGATACCGTATTCGGTGCAGTTTGAGGACAGCTCGCTGGCCGTTTCCGATTGGAAATGGAAATTCGGAGACGGTGACAGTTCCACCGTCGGTTCGAATGTGTCGCATCAGTATGATAGCGGGGGAGCATTCGATGTTTATCTTGAAAACACCCAAAGCGACGGTTGGCACAACCGCACTCAGAAGAAAATGATAATCGTTCTTGATGACACTCTCTATTTCCCGGAAATCATTTCGACTGAGGGAACTATAAAGGTTCCCATCTACCTGAAAAACAGCCAGCCAATGGATCAATTTGTCTTACCGATTAGATACGACGGTCCGATGAATTTGAGCTATTCGACTTTTGATACTGACTCCTGTCGAACCGATTATTTTGGCCGGGTTTGGCGTTCCGCCTCAAATTCGCTTACAAAACGAGTGGTTTTTTCCTTTTTAGCCAGCTATGCCACCGACAATCCGCCTCTCGAACCCGGCTACGGACGATTGATAAATCTCTATTTTACCTATAACTCCGGATCGGGAACAACCATTCTGGATACTGCCACCTACTCCGGGGATTCAATTCTACTCGACGCGCAATATGTCGAATATCAACCGCGCGTTGTGGCCGGATATATTAAAGACCAGGCAACCATCAAAGGCGATGCCAATGACGATGGCGTTATCAATATCCTCGATATTACCTTTCTTATTTCATATCTCTACAAAGATGGCTCGGAACCCGATTTTTATGCCGGCGATGCCAATTCCGATGGAACCATAAATATATTGGATATAGTCTATCTGATTGCCTATCTGTATAAAAACGGCCCGCCCCCGTTATTCTGACAATGAAATGTATATATTTTAATAGAGAGCCATAGACTCTCTATTTTTTTGCCTCATATTTCAATCGCATCGCGATTGACAGACCGGTCTAATAAAATTATATTAACCGGACCCAAAAATTGAAGGAGCCCGTTGGATGAAATATTTAGTAAAATTTGCGTTCTTATTATTGTTGATTGCATTAATTATCGGCTGTACTGCTGAAAAAAAAGAAACTCTTCCGCAATATGAAGGATGGGGTACCTATACTTATCGGCATTTTATTTATCATTTTCCGGAAAATAGTTATTGGGCGCGTAATATGGATAAATTCTCCGCCGGCTATGAAAAATATCTGGCCGAAGATTGCGAATTCCTGGCTATCGATATGCCCACCGATACGATTCATTTCTATATCCATAACAATCCCGAAGATGGTAAAAAATTAACCGGCCGGGATCTTCCGTTTCATACCGATAATCAGATTCATTGGGAGCGGCAATCGCCATTCGGTCTGGAATTGGCCAAATTTCTCATTGATAAAATGGATATTCGCAAAACCGATTATCAGGTACTCTACGACGGTTTGGCGACCCTGCGGGATTATTCAGGAAGAGATTTTCATCACAATACGGCCGCCTATCTCGAAATTGGCCGGTTCATTCCCCTTGATACTCTGATTGATAATAACGCCTATGCGCGGGCCAATAAAAATCAGCGCGAAGGCGAGGCCGCTTCGCTGGTTGCCTTTATTACCTACAACTGGGGTATTAATCGGTTCAAAATGCTCTGGCAATCGACCAATACCTTTGAACAATCGACCCGGGAATTATTTGAATACGATTTGAAAACTTTTGAAGATAAATGGCTGGAATTCGCCATGGCTAGATTTCAGGGTATCACCAAAGATACCGTCTATCAAGACAGTTCAAGAATGAAATAAACGGAGGATATATGGCTGACGCAGAATGGAAATCATCGATAACCAATATCGGACCGGGAAAAATCCGCGTCCGCGGTTATGATATTACCCAAATAATGGATAAACTGACTTTTGCCGAAACCGTCTTCTTGATTCTCAAAGGAGAACTGCCGACCAAAGCCGAAGCGGAAATGATGCGCGCTATTCTCGTCTCATCAATCGATCACGGTTGTTCGCCGCCGTCGGTTCTGGGAACCCGGACCGTTATGTCGGGCGGAAATTCCCTCAACGCCGCCATCGCCGGAGGCGTTTTAGTGATTGGCGATTCCCATGGGGGTGCCATCGAAAACTCAGCCCGGATTATGCAGGAGTGGGCCAAAAAAGAGGGCGATATCAAGGCTCTCGCGGAGGAACTGGTGGAATACAACAAAGAGAAAAAAATCAGGATGCCCGGTTTTGGACATCGCCTGCACAATATCGACCCGCGCACGATCAAGCTGTTCGAAATTGCCAGTAAGCATAATTTCACCGGACGGCATATTGAACTTTGCAAGGCAATCGAAACCGCCCTCGAAAAACAGTTCGGCAAAAAACTGCCAATCAATGTCGATGGCGCTATCGCGGCGGTGATTTCCGATATGGGCTTCGATTGGCGGCTCGGTAAGGGCTTCTTCATTATTTCTCGCACGCCGGGACTTCTGGCACACGCCTACGAAGAGATGACCCGCGAGAAACCGATGCGCCAACTGGGTAACCGCAACTACGTCTACGACGGCCCTGATGATAGAGAGATTTAGATTCCATGAAACTCGTTCTCGCTACGCACAACAATGATAAAATCCGGGAGATAAACAACCTGCTCGAATTACTCCCGGTTGAAATATTGACCTATCAGGATTTTGAGCATTTCCCCGAAATCGATGAAACCGGGGAGACGCTCGAAGATAACGCCATTTTGAAAGCCGAGGGGATATTTAAGGCAACCGGATACGCCTCGCTGGCCGATGATTCCGGTCTCGAAGTCGACGCGCTCGGGGGTGCACCGGGCGTATACTCCTCGCGGTTTGCCGGACCCGGCTGTACCTATGACGACAACAATCGCAAATTGCTTGAAGATTTGATGGGAATTCCAATAGCCAAACGGACCGCCCGCTTTCGGACCGTGATTGCCATCTGTTGGCACGATAAAAAAACTGAAATTGTCGAAGGCAAAGCCGAGGGGATGATCACGACCGAAAAATCCGGACGGGACGGTTTCGGTTATGATCCGGTCTTTTTTCATCCCGAATCGGGTAAAACCTTTGCAGAGTTGACTCTGGACGAAAAAAACAGGGTTTCGCATCGGGGACAAGCGTTGATCAAAGCCAAAGAGCTCCTGTCTTTAAAATTGAAACAGGCCGAATAGAAGCTTTTTAATGTCATGCTTAAGTTCAAGGCGATACGATCCGATTCGATTGTTATTAATCTCATTAATGATGACAATTATAATTCCGTTTTAAATATGTTCAGTGGTTTCGAAGATTCTAATTATATGCTCTTGGAAATCGAAAAAAGCTTTAGACCCATGTATGATAAATCTGGCCGAAGAACAAAGTATGGTTTCTATACATTATTTAATGATGAACTGGCCGGTCTTTCACTGCTTGGTATAAGTAGTTGGCAGCATTTACGCGGATATACCGGAGCCGATACGCTCTCTCATCTGAGAGGCGAAGGCGTAGCACCTTCAAGCAAGCCATTACTTTTTTATCTTGCCTTCGATATGTTGGGATTAAATCGAGTAGAAACTGGATGTTTTATTTCGAATATTGCCTCACGAAAATCAATCGAAAAAACGGCGGGACTTAAATTTGAGGGAATTCTACGAGAATATGCCATTAATTCCAAAGGTCAATTTGAAGACGAATATAGATATGCGATATTAAAATCGGATTGGCTGAAAATCAGACAAAATTATAATATAAAAGTCATATAATAGGGATGAAAATTATCTTACTTGACATTGAGATTATATAGAATATATTGATTTGGTTTTTCGGGGTGTGGCGCAGCCTGGTAGCGCACTTGCTTTGGGAGCAAGGAGTCGGAAGTTCAAATCTTCTCACCCCGATTTTTTTTATATCGCAAATTTTAAAGCCAAACCGGAATATAAAGTCTCCATCTCAGCTTTCAAATCTTCCAAATCTTTTATAAATCTCTCTTTTTGATTTTTACCAAAATTATTGGCCAACTCGCTATAATATTGAACTCCGTTTTTTAAATTCGCCAGAAATTCGTCAAAATACTGCGGCGTTCTGATGGTCATACCATTTGAGAAATTATCCAACTCTTTTTTGAGATATTCAACGTACAGGCTTAACTCATTTAAAAGAAAATGCCGCACGCTGATATTATTGGAATGGGATTGGCGGCCATAGATATGGTCGACTATATTTTCGAGGCTCATCTGTTTGGAAAAAAAAGCGATATTGGGACCGCAACATATGGCCGAGCGGGCATTGCTTTGAATGCCGTTCTTTATCAGGGCGCCTCCCGCAAGATCGCGGCAGATACAGGCTTTGGCCAGAATATTTTCTTTTTGACTGAGGTATTCAAAGGCCGGCAGATTTTTAAGATCCAGCTCTTTGAGTTTTAGATTTTGATATCGGCTTGAGGCCGTGCAAAGTGGCTGCTCGGTAAATTCCTTGTTAAAAGCCAGATAACCCTTGGGACAGCTACTACCCGGTTTATTCTCCGCTATCCGTCCGATTCTATCAATTTCCGATGTCGAGGTTTTCAAATTCCAGAACGGGACTCCCAGTGGTGAATTTTGGCTGAGATGGACATCCTCGGTTTTGGCCTCAATCAATTTGCTGATATGCAACTCATCGACATTGGTCACCTCCGGCACTAAAAGAAATGGCGTTCCCCAGCCTGTCGAAGCCAGATCATAATATTTTAATAAGAAATCATTATCGGCCGAATTATAAATTCCCCCCTGTGCCGTAATCTTTATGCCGAATGCACTCGGAAGACTCGAGTATCCACGCTTGTCCAATGCTTTTGAATAAATATCATACAGATCGTTTATTAATTCACTTCGCTTTGCCTTAAATTCCTCAAGAATCGGACCGAGCAGAAAACCTTTTGAAACAAAGGCATGACCGCCGCAATTCAATCCCGATTCAATTCTAAACTCCGAAACCCATAGACCAAGATTGGCAAAAAATTTACCCTGGATTACAGCCGATCGATAATCGCTGACCTTCAGTACTATCCTCTTTCTAATCTGACCCTCTCCATTCGGGAAGAAATCATTGAATTCGCCAAGATAGCGATAAAGACGACGGTTAAGTCCGGCCGAGAAGACTATCGATGATTTGAGCTTGCTGTTGGCGTATCCCCGCAGGGTACTCATGGCCAACCCATATTCCGGTGGTAATAATTCACCATCGTAATACGTGTCGCGATCGATTTTGGACATAATATTGACGTCAATGCTACCCGGAACGACAAAGGCCCGGAGTTGTGTCTGCATTTTGCTCTTTTTGGTTTCGTCATGTTCCGCAATCATTTGATCGAATAATTCCTTTTCGGGGCAACTGGGAAGAAGTCTAAAATATTTACAAAGATCACTCTGCACGTCAAATGACTCGCCTCGAATCTGAACCATTTGTTTATTCACCAAATCATCGATAAGATTCAAATAAGATGTAATACTTCTCGCCCGAGCATCCTTATCACCGGTTTTTATAGGAACATAATCCAGATTGTTGGTTTGGCAATGATGTTTGCGCATTTGCTCAATATGAATATAATCTCCAATGGAAATAACCGAGGAGATTCCGAATTTCGCCACTCGAAGCGGAGTATCAATACTGAACCCGGTTCCCATAACCGGTATATGAAATTTATGCGGAGTATATGATGTCTTATTCATGTCAACAGAATATATTGGATGCTCCAATATTATCTCCTTTTTATGCCATTCATGATTAATGTTAACATTGAATCAATATACTTTTCCTGAGATATTTTAATTTCCTCGATAACCCAGGGGAGTTCCATTGATTTTAGGGCCATTACCATCAGATATGAGGTCAGGTCAATATCCTTGACTTTCAGTTCATTTCTGTCGTTGCCAAATTTTATAATATCTTTAACTATTGTTTGTTCTCTTATTACATACTGTCGCCGATATTCAACAATATAGGGCCAGAACTGGTTCCAATTATCCCGGGTAACATTGTAGAAATTCACCAGATCATGAAGGATGGAAAATTTGGTTATTAAATGCGCCCTGAATTTATTGATGGTAGTTTTCTCTTTGTTGACAGCAATTTTGATAAGATCAAATAACTCATCAAACTCCATTTGGATGACATCTTCAAAAATCTCGGTTTTGTTTCTGTAAAATTTATAAATCGTCGCCTTGGATATTCTCGCCTGCTCGGCAATATCATCGGTCGTTACCTTCTTTAACCCGAATTGGGCAAAGAGGCTTTGCGACGTGGACAGTATTAAAACCTTTTTATCTAATAATTTTTCCATAAAACGTTAGAAACATAATACGTTTTATTGTTTAGTAGCGCAACTGTTTTATTGAAAAAAAACAGTTATTTTGGATTAATTTGATATTTTTTGACTAATTTTTCAGTTTTTTCTCAAATGTGATCGCATTCAGGATAGAATCGACATAAAAATAGCTTTCCGCGTGAAACGGGGCGTAAAACAGTTCAAAATCATCGGGAAAAAATTCTGAACCATCGTCGATTCCCTTGCCGACATATTCCCGGCGGATTAAAATCTCGGCCATAAGTAAAGCATCGGATACTCCCAGAGTAACCGGGTGAAATTTATCATTAAGATTTTCATTGACGGATATTAAATCAAGGGTCCTAATAGCCGATGAAAACCTTTTTGTCAAACGATACATAGCTTCAAAATTAACCATTTTAAAAGCGGGTATAATCAGGCGATCAGAGCCATAAATGCCGCCAAACATCGGGCCGAGCGCCTTTTTATCTTCTTCCGACATCAACATTGACCAGAATGGAAACATTATATCATTAGGATGAACCGTCCCATTTATCATTTTTATTTCGCCGATATCGGGCGCTTTCCAGTCAAGATTGACGGTGACATGGCAATTTGGACAAATATAGATGGCCGATTGAATTTCCGGCAGGTCGATTCCGCAATTTCCACAGCGGTGAAAATCCACTTTAAGTTCCCCAAATTCGAAATTGGATTGTTCCTCAATAAACGAATCTTCATCAAAAATAGGTTTTTCCGAATATCCGGCGACCGTTCCCGATTTGCCGTCAATAATGAAGCGGCGATTGATTTCGCCGTACTCTGATTCAACAATATAATAAGGGAAATAAACCAGCGAACCATCGGGATTAAATAGTTCGGTCAGATTATCGCCGAAATCGGGTTGATTAAGACTCCCGATTGCCTCGATGGTTCCGTCCATTTCATCCAAAATCGATTCCCAGTTTTTCAGAATCGGAATTACCCTGAAGCCGTCCGCGATATTCTCCCGCGAAAAGGTATCGAGCCGGATATAATCGGTCCGCATCCCGATTGTATGGGGGATATTCGTAAAGTTTTCATTAGCGGCGACAGTTTTAATATAAGGGCTGAGCCGGATATCGGAGATATCCCGTTCGTAAGATATGCTGTTTCCCTCGTCGTCCGTTTGTCCCGAAAAAAGTTCAATACTCTTATTGCGGACCTTAAGAATGATGCCATTGATTTTCCAGTAGGGAAAATAAATCGGCTTGATTTCCAGATTAGATTTCGTTAATGGGAGATTGTTTTTCTTAAGGTACCGATCAATTTGAAATCTTATCTTTTGTTGCGACAATTCGCCTTTTATCAAATATGCCGGAGGTGTCTCCGGCATATCGATTTTTAGCACGGATTTGCAGAAATCGCATTTAATGACAAAATAGTCTTCCTGCAATTCCAGTATGGCGCCGCATCCGGGGCAGGTAACGCCAATATAAAAGCCGCTTTTATGTTCAGCTTGGGCTGTTATCATTTCTAACCGATTTCCCGCATTCGCCGCAGAATTTTGAACCCGGTATCAGTTCCGCCGAACAGTGCGGACATTGCGGTTTGGTGTCAAGCTTATAACCGCATTTGAAGCAAAACAGCGCTTCACCGGGAAGATTCTGGTTGCACGACGGACACGAATTTTGCTCAATCATCTGGTGCCCGCATCGGTAACAATAACGGGATTGCTCCGGCGTATCGGTATGGCATTTGGGACAGGTCACGGTTGGAATTGATTCCCGTTTCAGCTCCGTCTGCTCCGGACTGAATACTTTGGAAATCATCCCCGGCATCATTATCCCCACACCGGCGCCCATGCCGATTCCGGCTCCGGCCGAGGCTGGTCCGCCCTGCGAGCCGAGCCCCTTGGCCATCTGGAACTTGAGAAATTTGTCGAGATCGCCGACCGCCTCCAGCCCGGAACGCTGGTCGATCATCTTGGAAACTTCTTCGGGCGGCGTGATCGATGAAATATAAAAATCAACCATTTCCATCCCGTACTTTTCGAATTCAATCTTAACAATCTCTTTAAACTCTGCCGCCAATTCAGTGTAGACTTTGGGAAGCTCCAAAATCGTATCAAGTTTTTCGCCGAGCATATCATTCATCCGCGCGATAATGACATCGCGAAGGTAATCCTGGATGTCCTGGGTCGTATATCTGGCTTGACGGCCGACAATCGAATTTAAAAATAGAATTGGATTGGTAATTTTCATCGTATAGGCGCCGAATCCGCGCAAACGAATCAAACCCAGCTTGCTATCCTGAAATGTAACCGGATGTTTCGTGCCCCATTTGAGATCAATATATGTTTTAAGATTGACAAAATATACTTCGGCCCGAAACGGAGATTTGAATCCGAAGGGAAGCGACAGCATTTTGGTCAAAATTGGGATATTCAGAGTCGTCAGTGTATGGCGTCCGACCGAAAACGAGTCGGCCGCATGGCCCGATTTGAAAAACATCGCCAATTGGCTGTCGCGGACTATAAGCTGAGCGCCCATTTTTATATCCATCGAACCCTCTTGGGGGATGCGATGAATCATTTCATCACCACTTGGGTCCATCCATTCAATTACTTCAATCGCAATAGACATAGTTATATCCTCTTTTTGAGCCTTTTGATTCCTTTTTTATCCTTTTCGGCAAAAAATAGGTAATTCTTGAATTTGTCGACAACCTCAGATTGAGGTTGACCATTATGTAGCTTTTTGCTATTATTAGCCTTCAAAAGAAATAGGTACCGCATCATATTTATTGTGGGAGGGAAAATGGCAATTTCAACAACACGATCCATGCAAATTATAGCTATTTTACTTGGTCTTTTTATTATCTCAAGTATGGTAATTGCTGATCAAAAATGGGGCAAGATTGACGACGAAGATTGGAAGTTGGAGGCACCGCGGGATTACCCGGAAGCCAATGCTGTTGTCATTTTTGATAAGGGTGAACTTGAAGTGGGTATGAGCCGGATTATTTTTGATCGGCACGTCCGTATCAAAATATTAAATCAGGCCGGGATAGAAGAAGTCGGCAATGTCGACATTGATTATTATATTGATGATAAACTTCGTTCCATCAAAGCCCAGACCGTAAGTCCCGACGGAAAAAAATATAAAGTCGATAAAAAGGCTATTCTTGAAAAAACCGTAGATGATTATATAACTAAGACTATCGCTTTTCCTAATCTTGAACCGGGCTGTATCATTGAATATACTTACTCATATTCCAATGATCGGTTTGGCTATATTACTCCCTGGCATTTCCAGTCCGATATTTATACCCTATACTCGGAATTTAAACTGCATCTTTACCCCGGACTGATTTTTAATGCCGTGACTTCAAATCTTGCCTCGGATGAAAAAGAACCGGAAACATCGTTTCAGCTCGATCTCAATAATCCGCAGGGTCAAAAGCACCAAATCGACGTCTGGCGGGTGTACAACCGGCCGCCAATTAAAGACGAGCCCTATATGAGTTTTCGGGAAAATTATATCGCTTCTCTTTGTATTGAATTAATTGAGGTGGCTACACCCGATTATAAAAGATCATTTGCCACGACCTGGGCGGATATCGGCGAAAGGTGGCAGAAATGGATAAATGTCGATTATCTTAACAAGCATGGATTCGTTAAAGATTTGGCTGAAAGCCTGACTGATGGAATGACCGATAAGGATCTTATGGTCAGGACCCTATATGATTACGTTAAGGATAATTATAAGACCGATGATCAGGGAAGTAAATTTTTCAATAATGATAAACTTTCGCAAATGCTCGATAAAAAAACCGGAACTGCGAAAGAAAAAAATGTCTTTCTGACCGAGTTGATTAAAGCTCTCGATATTCCCAGCTGGAATATTATGATAGGCACTCGAAACAAACGGGTTTTTGATCCTACTATTATTCAAGATCATCAATTTAATCATATTATTACTCTGGCCGAAATAGACCGCCAGTATATTTATATGGATACCGAAACAAAATACTGCCCCTATGGTAATCTTCCCGTGGAATCCCGCTCCAACGGCGGCTTGCGAGTCGACGGTAAAAATTCCGACTTGGTGAAATTAGTTTATGAAAATCCCGATTCTTATCGGCGCGATCTGACCAAAATGTTTATTACCAAAGAGGGCGCTGCCATTTGCACCACCACTGTAAAATGTTCCGGATATCAGGCCTCGGATTACGGGGAATTGTATGAAAGTAAAACGGTTGAGGATTTTGTGAAAAAATATTTTCTCGATAAAATTGATGTCGCCTATACCTATGATGACCCGGCTTTTACTTATGACAGTACCGGTATTTTTACAATGAAACTAACCTATCGGCTGGACAATTACGTTCGTGAAATTGAGAACAATTATTTTGTCAAACCGATTCAGTTTAACTATCGGGCTAATCCCTTTAAGAATGAGAAAAGATTCTTTCCCGTTGATTTCGGATATCCCTGCGCCTATTATAATACTGTCGAAATTAGATGCGAGGATAGCATCATTTCTCAGACTTTGCCCGAAAAAACCAATCTTGAATTCCCCGGTTCCTCTTTTGAAAAAGGATATACCGTTTTGGGACAAGGCGTCGTCTGTGAGATGCAGTACGACCGAAAAATCCCGATTGTTCTTGAAAAAGGCTATAGCAATTTGCGGGAGTTTTTTATCAATATGGCGGAAACCGTTAACGATGAAATTGTTTTTACCAAGTCTGTGTCCGAATAAATGAAATTTCTAAAACTTACGATAATCCTTTTTGGATTGATAATCATTCCTGCCGTCGGTACTATGGGTTCGGATAAAGGAGCTCATTACGATTATCTTAATTGGGAATGTACTATTGGGAATAACACTGCCGAAATAATAACCAAAATTAAATTGACAATTGAAAACGATCGCGGTATGGATTACAACGACATCGTGCTATATGAAGATCGTTTCAATAGTCTTTCCGGCGTCAAAGTAAAAATTCTGGACGCCAACGGTAAAGTTGTTCAAAAATTCAAGTTGTCCGATTTTACCAAATTCTGCGGCTATGGGGCTTCCTATACAATATTTTCAGATAACTGCAAATATTATAGAGAATTTTTATATCCGCATTTTCCTTATAGCATTGAATATGAGTATACCACAGTAAGAAAATCATTATTTTTTTGGGGAGGTGTAAACTTTCAAAAAGATATTCCGGTCAGTCAAGCCTCATACAAACTTATCGCCCCTGATAATTTTCCATTTCGTTATAAAAGAACCGGTTCTGGAATTTCAGTCAATTCCCTTCCTGTAAAATCAAATACTGAATTTACTTGGTCGGCCAATTCTTTGCCGGCCTTGAAAGATATAAGCTATTGCCCCGATGGGTACCCCGAAGTTGCCGGAATACGCTTTCAAACGGAAAAATTCAGTTTCGCCAATGTCGATTTCAATTCCTTGAACTGGTCCGAAATTGGCCGGTGGTATTATAAATTGGCCTCCGATTGCTATCTGGCGCCGTCGGAGATAGATTCACAATATCTTCATCCAAAAACCACCAATGCTCGGGAATTTGTGGAACAGATTTATAACGACGTCAACGACCCCACTCGCTATGTTGCCATATCAATCGAAGAAGGCGGATGGAAGCCGCATCGTGCCGCCGATACGCGTGCCTTGAATTATGGCGATTGCAAGGATTTATCGACTCTTTTAATATCCCATCTGAGGACAGCCGGCTTTACCGCTTATCCTGTCCTCGCTCTAACACGGGGCAATGGCAAAATCGACAAAGATTTTCCATCCTTTGGATTTAACCATATCTTTACTATGGCCATCATTGATAGCGATACGCTCTGGCTGGATCCGACCTGCGACCTGTGCGCTTATGATGAATTGCCCAGCAGCGATGAGAACATTGATGTTTTAATTGTCACTGAGTCAGGGGGGATTCTAAGACGGACTCCAATTTCGGCGCCGCAGGACAACCATTTTAAAAAAGAAACCGATGTCCATGTGGATCAATCCGGAAAATTATATCTGACAACGACACTCACCTATACCGGTCATTATGCTCGCGGACTAATACAAAGATTGGCCAGCAAAGATACCGATGACCGGATCGCTATTTGCCGAAATTTCTTTCCAGATAATGACAAAGAATTCGACCTGTTAGAGTGGGAAATTATCAATGAAAATGACAAATATCTTCCATTAATTATTAAATTGAAAGCCGCCAAGAAAAGACCCCTGGATAAACTCAATAATACTTTTTATCTGAATCCCGATCTGTATGATCTTTTCGGAAGTTTTAAATCACTTGATATTTCAGAAAGAGATGTTCCTATTTCTCAAGGATATCCCGCTTTGTATGAACATAGTTATAAAATATTCGTCGACTCTGGACTTAAGATTGATTCCATATCAATTCCTCCGTCCGATAGCACTAATTTTGGATTCTGCTATTTAAAAACTGACTATGAAACCACAGAGAATAAAATTTCGGTTCGTTTTATACGAGCCGAACTGGAATATGAGATACCGGTTGATAAATTCGATCAATTTGAATTGTTCCGCGAAGAGCAAAAACGGCTGGGCTCAAAATATATAAAAATATATCTTCATTAATTACCAGTCGTATAAAATCGAAATGACGCTGTCTGGCGTGCCCTCGAAATAATCATAAATATTTAACTGGATACTATTAGTATCATCATACATCGTTTGGTACAAATCAGCAACAGGGGCGAGGTCGAACATATAATTGGCGGTTATTAATGCGTCGCAATTATCATCATTCCCAAAATGCCTGATATATAAATTAGCCTGAACCGGACTCGATTCGGCAAAAATCGGGGGACTCATAAATAACCAGACCAAATGTGTCTCACAACCGCCGCTGTATGTCAGGTTAATATCAATTGTATCATTGTCAATCGAAACAGAATTCAAATTGAAGGGATCGATAAAAATATTATCCGGTTCTAAGTCCGACAATATTATTTTTTCATAATCGGAGGCGTTATGGGTTGCATCTACAATATGCATTGTCGCCTGGTACTCATTTGGATTGGGTAAATTGCCGAAATCTTGCGGGTAGGGCGTTAATTGCGTCATCTCAATATGGTATCCAAGAGCCACAAGCGCCAACTGCGATCCATTGCTTGCCCCGGTAATGCCGACATGGCCAATAATCGTATCCGAGCCCGGCGTATGCATTCTAACAATAATATCGGCCATTCCCTCCCAAAAACAGTAGGCATTCATCGGACATCGCGATTCCGTTCCGAATTGATAAAATTCAATGGTCAGGCTATCGGGGAGTATGATTGCCTTTTGCCCCAGACTAAGTGTGACAGTACTATCGGAAACAACTATAATATTCGGTCCCGTTGCATTGTCTACACAAGTTGCAAGGCCGGCCATTAAGGCCACCAATATTACGGCAGCTATATTCTTATACATAAAACCTCCATTTAAAATCGAGACGAATTCCCATGCAATTTATCTAAAAATAATTCATTCTATTTTTTCCAGAACGACGGTCTTAGCGCCACAAGTATTGTAAATATTTCCAGCCGCCCCAGAAGCATGCAAAATATTAGGATCCATTTACCCGGAATCGGGATCCATGAATACGTCTGCGTCGAGCCGACTCCGTTTAATCCCGGTCCGATATTTCCAAGAGTTGCCGCCACGCTCGAAACCGAGGTCATCAAGTCAGGCGTAAACAGGGTCATTAATAATGAACCGACAACGAAGATGGCCACAAAAAGAATAAAAAAAGCCGCTATATTCATAACCCGTTTTTCATCCAGACTGGAATCCCCAAATTTTAGCGGTGCGACCAGATGGGGTCGAATTATTTTTTGCAGTTCCCTCCAACCAAGTTTTAAAACGACCATTACGCGTATTATTTTCATACTACCCCCGGTCGAACCGGCGCAACCGCCCCAGAACATCAAGAGCAAGAATCCGAATCGACAAATATCAGGCCAGATATCAAAATCGGCCGTTCCATATCCGGTGGTCGTTATAATAGATATTGTCTGGAACGTCACCATGCGGAATGTGCTATATAATGATGATATTTTTTCCGTTTCATGGCCTATATGGACTTCCAATTGCTCGGTCGTTCGCGGTTCATACTGGTAATGCTCCACAATCAGTTCTTCAGTTTTAAGGCCGCTTAGGAACAAAATGCCGGTGAATAGAACAATTGTGACGATGATTGCTCCGGTATAAAAATGAAGTTCCTTATTGGTTTTGATATCAATAAAATTGCCGCGGAGGACACGATAATGGATGAGAAAATTGACCCCGGCCAAAAACATAAAAATTGAAATAACCCAGTCGATATAATTGCTGTTATAAAAACCGACCGATGCATTTTTGGTCGAAAAGCCGCCCGTCGCCAAAGTCCCAAAAGTGTGGCAAACCGCATCAAACCAATCCATTCCGCCGAACATTAGCAGAACCGTTTCCACACCGGTAAGAAGGACGTATACGCCCCATAATATGGCGGCGGTATGGGCCAGACGCGGCTGAATCCGTTCCGTCGTCGGACCGGGCACCTCGCCCCGAAACATATGATAACCCGATACGCCCATTGCCGGAAAAATCGCAATCGCCAGCGTTATAATACCCATTCCGCCCAGCCAGTGGGTCAGAGAGCGCCAGAAGAGAAGGCCTTTCGGAATAATTTCTATATTATTTAAAATCGTCGATCCCGTCGTTGTGAAACCGGAGGTTGCTTCAAAATAGGCATCCGTAAAGGCGAGGAGCATTCCTGAAATCGAATAATCGCCCGACATCGATAGAAAATAGACCATAAATGGTATAGAGCCCCAGAGGCCGAGAGTAACCCAGCCGAGCGTTACAATGGCAAATCCCTCCTTAATTCCCTCCAATTCCTTGTCGGATCTGAAAATAACTGATAATGTCAAACCGCAGGAGGCAGAGAAGAGAATAGCCAGGATGAAACCCAGTTTTTCGGCATTATTGAAAATATCCCAAAAAGAATCCGGAAACTGATAAATAAACGAAATGGCCAACGGAATCAAAAGTATTCCGGCCATGACTATCATCAGCCGCCCGGTCACATAAAAAACAGTTTTCTTATTCATCCAAAAAATTCTCTTAACGCGTTTTAAACTGCTTTTTAATTCGTGGAATATTTTTTGTATATGAAATCAAAATCATCTTATCGAATGGTTCAATAATCGTTTTGCCATCGGGAATAAGCATATCCTCGCCCCGGAAAATAGCCCCGATTATCGTTCCTTTTTGAAGTTTGTTCCTCAGTTGGCTGATTGCCCGGCCCGTTATTGGGCTACCCTCCTCGGCGGTAATTCTGATTGCCTCAATATCCAGATTGCTGATTTTGGCTATCCGGCCAATCTGGCCGCGATTGATTGCTTCCAGAATTTCCCGTGCAATCGCCAGCCTTGGGTGAATAACATGGTCTATTCCAATCGAAGTGAACAATTCATCATGGCGGACCTCATTGGAAACCGCAATTACCTCGCGCGCTCCCTCGGCTTTGGCCAAAAGCGCCGACATGACATTGAATTCCGTCTCTTTGGCGGTGGCGATAAAAAATTGCGCGTTGCGGACATAAAGTTCTTTTAATATAGCCGATTCGGTGCAATCGCCGTTGATGACCTCGACATTGTTCAAAGTCTCCGCCGCCAGACGGGCATGATCCGCGTTAGAGTCAACCAGAGTCACATGGCTTACGAATTTCTGAAGTTCTCCGGCCAGAAGGATCCCCGTCAGGTTATCCGATGAAATAATGACATTATCGACAGCTTTTCTCGTTTTGCCGAAAAATCCTAAATACGTCTCAATTGTATCCCGCGAAAATATTCCGAATAGCTCATCGCCCGGTTTGACTACGTACTGCCCGTCGGGGATAAACCCCTCTCCATCCCTTACCGCGGCAATAAACAACATCGCCAACGACTCGGCTTCTTTTTTAATATCAGTAATTGGCATATTGGCGATTGGCATATTTTCGGTGACTTTATAGCCGCGCATGAGAACATTGCCTTTTTGGAAATTAACCGCCTCAAAAGCCCCCGGTGTTTCTACAAACTGAGCGATCGAATCAACCACGACGCTTTCCGGATCAATGACCAAAGTTACTCCGAGAGCGGCGATATCGACGCTGGAATCGGCTCCCCGGAACTCGTTGCTTCGAATGCGCGCAATCCGGGTATTGACGCCATACTGCTTGGCGATCGCGCAGACCATTATATTGATTTCGTCTATTGGGCTAACGGCAATAATCATATCAGCGCTGGAGATGCCCGCCGCTTCCAGAAGCCGGGGAGAGGAGCCAGTGCCGCAGATAACTCGGGCATCAAGCCGCTCGTTAATATTTTCGCAAATAGCGGTATCTTTTTCAATTAGGGAAACCGAATGGTTTTCTCGTTCCAGATGCTCGGCAAGGGCATATCCAACCACGCCGCCGCCAACAATAATTATCTTCATATATCATTCCTAAGTTTCATAAACAAAATCATTACAATTTATTGGGAAATTAAGGGTCAAGTCAACAAGTAATAAATTACCATTTCAAAAAAATAAGTTGCAAAAATATCTATTTGTCAATACTTATGGGTTAATAAAGTGTAAAATTATGAAAAAAATATTATTCCCGATTCTCATATATGTATGTTTTACTGCTCTTTATGCTGCCATTTCATATTTTAATAATAATCAAAATCTCTTTCTTCCGGTTTGGGATGTTGAGCATTACCTGACTATATCCGAGCGGGGCTATGAAGTTTTTCCCTGCACCCCAGGTGTCAATGGCTACGCCGGAGAAATATGCGGTAACTCCGGCTGGTTCCCGATGTGGCCCATCGTCGTAGCGGCCATCCGACCCTTCTTGGGTGGATCCTCGCCGACCACTTTTATTGCCCTGTCATTTCTCTTCTCACTTCTGACCTTTATATTTATTTTTAGGCTAATTGAATATCAATCAGGCTTTAAAGCCGGAATATTCTGCCTTCTGGCCATGGCCGCCAACCCCTCCGCCTTTTACTGGATAACCGGCTTTCCCTATGCGCTCTTTGGATTTCTATTTGCCTCATATCTCCTAGTGCTTTATCGAACAGCATCAATTTGGCGGGATATTGGCCTGTTCGCCATCGGTCTGGCCCTTTCATTGACCTATCCAACCGGACCTCTGGTGGTCGTCGTTCCGCTGGTTTGGTATATATATCAAAACGCGGGCCAACAAATACTAATTAACAGAACCCAATATTGGCTGGGATTATTAAAGTACATCATCCCCTTTATCCTTGGACCGCTTTTGCTGGCGCTTTACTTTTACATTCAATTCGATGATTTCTTCCTTCAGTTGCATTTTCAGGAAAAATACCATCGAACCTGGGCGATTCCATTTTGGATTATGCTAAAAAGTCTTTTCACCCGGTCGCCGCTTATTCCTGAAAATATCGCCATTCTCTGGTACGGTTTAATTTTTATTATTTTCTATCCATACCGTCTCAAAAAAGAACTGGCTATTTTGGCTATCGTTCTCTATCTGTTTTCCTTGACAACCGGCTCGACCATGTCAATTTTCAGACACTATCTTATTATCATTCCCGCTTATATGATAATTGCCGTTTCGACCCGCCCCGATTGGGCAAAAATATTATATTTTCTGCTTGGTTTGGCCGCGGCTTTGTTTATCATGTTTCCACGTTTTTTATCATATAATTTGATGTAGCCAATATTCTTTCGTCTAAAAAAAGAATTAAGGCGGAGGTTGATAATTTATTACAATTGTCTTATTTTGATCAAAGCAATAATGATAAATAAAGGATATAAAGATGAATCTCAACAGACATAGATTTTGGATATTTTTATTTTTCGTTCTGCCTCTCTCGCTTTTCGCCCAAAAAGATAAAGCCCCAATCCAGATTGGATATTTCGAAGCGGGACAGTACTACACTCATAAATTGGTTTATCGCGAAATTTCCGATTTCCTGCACGAAAACGAATCCGAATTAAATCGGGAAATTCAATTTAATCCGTACGGCTATCGTACCGCCGAATGGGATCGGGATAAGTGCCGGGCCATGGCGCGCGAATTGGCTGCAATGAAAAATCTGGATATCATTCTGGCTGCCGGACCATGGGTTATCGAAGATTTAATCGAGGCCGGCTACAAGGGAGCTATTGTCGGGATTTATCAATTCGATCCGGTTATAACCGGACTGGTATCTGAAGATGGTCATCCGGTGGCGGATAATATGACCCTGACCTATTCCCCCAATAAAGTTGCTATGGATATTCGCAAAATGAACGAGCTCTTCTCGCCCAAAAAAATTGGCTTTGTTTATTTCCCGACCGGTAATGAATTTACTTCGATGTACGCTCAGATTCAAAGGGCGTCAAAAGATTTTGCTGAAGACGTCTACGGGGGCAATGAATATGGTAACGGCCGGTTTTATAGTTTTTTCAAATCATTCAACTTTATTCGCGGAGAGATCGATGCCCTCTATGTCCCGCCGCTTTGGGGAGTCGAATTACAGGAGATTTCCGAATTCTTCCGCGAGACAATCCGGGCCAAAATACCTACTTTTACCGCCGAAGGTTTTATCATTAATGAAAAAGGCGCCACCGCCGGTAATAATCAATATTTTCATAAACCGATGGCGCGCTTTACGGCCCGCAAGATTATCGATATTATCAAAGGGGCCACCCCGGGCGATCTGCCGACTAAATTTAATGAAATTCCAACCCTGTCGCTAAATCTTGAATCGGCGCGCGAAATCGGGCATACTTTCACCCGAAATCAAATTTATAATGCCAAGGCCATTCCGGAAATCCCTCAAAGCGAAATTCCTCGCTACAGCCTCACCCAGATATTGGATCAGGCTGAAAGAGAAAATGTTGATTTATTGAAGATTGAAAAGTTGTATGAGGCGGTTATGGCGGAATCGAAAAACGCCTGTAAAACATACTACCCCCAAATCGACTTGAATGCCTATTGGATAACCGGCGATGATAAAAATTATATAAGTACTTATGAAAAGGATTTTAATCGAAAATATCTGGCGGAAATCAATCTGGAACAAAAAATTCTTTCATTATCTTCATTGAAATCAATACAAATCGCGCAAAAAAAAATGCAAATCGGAGAGATGGAATTGGATCAGGCCAGAGCTGATTTGCTTAAAAATGTGTTGGCCATTTATCTTGATTTACTGCAGGCTGAAGATCGATTGACCCTTAACAGCCAGTATCTCGATTTGTTAATTGGTTATTATAGTACCGCTATTTGTGATCTGCAGTTCGGCTTGAAAGATAGTCTTGATATTTCTATGCTTGAAGAACAAATCGTTTCGGCCAAAATTGAAACGCATCGTCTGATGGCGGGAATTAAAATTGCTCAGGTTGTTTTAAATGTTATCATTAATCGCCCCGGCGATCAAAAAATAATTCTGGAACGGGGCGAGTTTGAAGATAATATTATGGTGTTTCTGGCCCGGAAGTTTGACGCCTATTCGAATAATAATGACCTCCAAAATAAACTGGAAAATTACTTAACTGATTATGGTATCAATCATTCATTGGAATTAAAAAAATATGATCTGTCTATCGGTCTAAGCAATGACCTGATCACGCAAAACAAAAACCGGCTGGTTCCCGATCTCTCGTTATTCACCAAATACGGTTATGGGGAAGAGCTGGGACCGTCAGTCTCCAATCAAAAGGGGAATTGGCTTCTGGGCCTTAAAGCAACCCTGCCGCTTTTCCCGGGGAAAAATCTGACTTCTTCCGGCCAATCTCTAAGGGCTGAATTGGAAGCCAAAACCTATGATAAAGATAAATATCGTTTTGAAAAATATGAAGATATCGTTTTAAAAACCGAGAGAATCATTTTTCTGGCCAATACTCTTCCGATGGAATATTATTCTCGCAATCTGTCCAAAGATAATCTAAAGGCGGCCGGTGTAAATTATGCCAATGACAAATATCGTATTTATGAACTGATTCATCTATATGATAAAACGTATGCCAATGAACTGCGGTTACTGAGTGCCCGGTATCAATTTTTCAAAACCTATGCCGATCTTCTTTATTCAATCGGCATAGGATATCTTCATCAGGGAAGCGGAGAACAAAAAGCGTTCTACGATCAGCTTGATAGCCTCCTCGGCCTGAATTAATTTTATTGCCAATCGGTCTTTATATTGACAAACATAGTCTTATTGCTGCGCCAGACAAAGATGACCACCTCTTTGGGTTTTTTCTCTTCGATTACGGCAAACGTTGTTTTGGCCTCATCCAGCGTTTCGATTTTCTTGCCGTCGATTTTCTGAATAATATCGCCCGGTTGAATCGAATTGATGGAAAACAGTCCGCCCGGTTCCACCTCTTTAACAACGACTCCCTTAAAATTCTGTTGACTCAGATTATTTATACTGTAATCGGCAAAAACCATTTCCCTTAGTTTCATCTCAAAATTATCGTCTTCAAATTCTTCAGCCTCCGCCGGTGAAAGAGGAGCCTGATTGAGAAGGAATGAGATGGCAAGGGAGTCAATCTTCTGTTCACCCCGTCTTAAAATCGTGAAATCGACATTAGCGCCGGCGCCAAGATCGGAAATCTTCTTTTGGAATATGGGTAGATTCTCTTCCTTGTTAACCACAATATCTTTGTCAAAAAGCTTGATGATAACATCGCCCGTTTTCAATCCCGCCTTATCCGCTGGCGAGTCTTTGACAACCTCATTAATAATAATTCCGCCGGTCGTTTTAATATTCCAGAATTCGGCAATGTCGGGCGTCAGTGCCTGAAGATATATGCCCATCCAACCCCGATTGGGTTTGCCTTTTTTGGGCGGGTCGGCTATCAGCGCGTTCAACTGATCGGCATTGATGACTCCCAGAAGCGGAACAAAATCTTCAATTTGAGAAAATGAATCGTACATTCGCGATGAATTCATACCCGACAGGGCCGGATTTTCCATGAGACCGAGAACACCAACCGGAGTTCCGGAAGAGTCATACAGAACCGATGTCATTTCCAACTCATTAAAACCGACCGTTAGGACAAATTTATCCGGTTCGTCAATCGTCGCCGAGATCATCCCGATATCGGCGCTGAGGGGAGGCGAGACATATTCCGGTAGAAGGGAAAATAAAGCCAGCCATTCGCCTAAACGGAATTTTTCTCTTTGAACGAATTTTATATATTCAAACCGTTTATTTCCGGCATCGCTAATTTTACAGAAACCGATTCTCGTGAACCGATCAAGTCCGATAAATTCGGCCTGATACTTGGTGCCGTCCATCATTACGATTTCGATTTCTTTTGGCTCGGCAGAAACCTGCATCCCGGACATAATCGCATACGGATCATCGCTGTTAATCGGAGTCCCGTCAAATATTATCAGCCCCTCGGGGGAGACAATTGTCCCGATTCCACGGCTTTCTGCTTCGGTGGTTTGCGTGCCAAAGGATATTTCTATTACCAGATTAACCGAAACTGTGTACTTATTGGTTTTGTCGAGCAATTGGTTCATATTAAAATTCTGACCAAAACTGTTTGAGGATATTAAAACCAATATTAAAAAGAATAAAATCAGTTTCTTCACAATAATTCTCCTTTAGCTCTCATCTTCTTCAGATATTTTATTGTCCACTTTTATTAAAACATATTTCGTACTGCCAAACCGCGCCACTGTGGCTAAAACTTTTTCCGCTTTAGCCTCAACCAGGGTATCATAATTTTTCACAAAATCTTCAAAAGTCATAATCGGTTGTTCGTTCAATGCTCGAATAACATCCCCTCTTTGCAGACCGCCGTCCGATGCCCCGCCGACTCGCTTAACCCCGGAAACATACACCCCCAGAGTGTCCTCAAGTTGATTGTCGACCGCCATCTGTTTAGTGATGGCTTTGACCGTGAAACCCCATTCTTTGCACTCCATATCCTGCCCGAGAATCTCGCCCAGTTCATGAGTCGTTACATCGACATATATCTTCCTGTCATCCCGAAGAACAACCAGTTCCAGTTTGGAGCCAATGGTATGATCGGCAATCTTCTTATAAAAAGCCGGCAGTTCTTCGGCAAAACGGGCCGAGACCAAAGTCTTATCAACCTCCAGAATTATATCTCCGGCCGATAATCCGGCCTCCTCGGCGGGCGATTTGGAATCAATCGATGATATCAAAACACCCTCATTTCGCTCGGTGCCAAACCAGCCCTCCAAATCCTGCATCTCCTGGCACTGTATCCCAATCCAACTGCGGATAACCTTGCCGTCGGTCATAATTTTTTCAATAACTTCCTTGACGATATTGATGGGAATGGAGAAAGCAATATTGTTGGCGAATATCGTCGCCCGCGAATTGATACCGACCACTCGTCCCGCCAGATCAACCAGCGGTCCGCCGGAATTGCCCGGATTTATCGCCGCATCGGTTTGAATCCAGTTATTATAGATGCCCGTCTTTTCTCCGGTCGGCAATCTCGTATCGCCCGGAAAATAACGGTTGGTCGTGGAGACCACTCCGCACGATACCGACCGGGCCAGGGCCAGAGGCGACCCCATGGCCAGAACATATTGGCCGACCTGAATCGAATCGGAATTCCCGAATTCGGCCACCGTCAGCGGTTTATTATATTCCGAGAGATCAAGTTTCAATACGGCGATGTCCGTTAAGGGATCGCCGCCGACAATTTCCGCCTTAACCTGTTCTTTATCATAAAGCGTAACAATAATTCTCTCAGCTTTTCCAGCGACATGGTAATTGGTCACGACATATCCGTCGGGATGAAATATTACGCCCGACCCGACCGCTGACTGCTTCCGTAATTTGCCGGTTTGATAATCCACATTTACCGGTTGAATATGCACCAGGGCCGGAAGAACCTTGTCCCTTGCAGCGTAAATATCATTTTGAATCGCTGCTTGTTGATCGGCCATAATCCGGGCCGAACCGGCCGTTATCAGAATAAATGATAAAATAAATAATTTGCCAATAATCCCAAATGAAAATTGTCTCATCCTATACCTCGTAATATTTTTAATTATATACACATAATGTCGGTAAATTGGACAATAAAAAAAACAAAAATATTTAATTTTACCGAAGGGTGATTTAAAGATGTTTTTGTACCGTAAAGATTTTCTCGAGCTACAAATCTTTGCGCAACGGCGGCGGCGATGGCGGTGGGGGAGTGGCATCGGCGCTGAATTTGGAAGATAAGCCCTCTTTGCAATCGCGCGTGCCAAATCTTGTGATTATTATCGAACCAACCCCGGCCGAGACGCCAATTGACCAGATAACAATTGATATGACTAAAAATAATACCGAAAAACCCTGGCTGGTTGAATCCGGCTCGGCAAAAAGAGCCGCCCATATCAGCCATGGAATATAAAGAACTATAATTCCCAATATAAATTGCACTAATCTTGATTCGGTTTTCATCCTGAACAATTTGGTCAATAAGGTTCCCGAGTAATAAGACATCCCGATTATACCCATTATAACACCAAAAAGCATGGCCAGCGGAAGGATCAGTAGCGCCACCGGTATGCCGATAATGGTCAGGCTGAGCAAGCCCATAAGAGGTCCCACGGCAATCCAGAATAAAAAACCAAGCAGAAACGATTTTATAAAATTCGTATCAAGACAGGTTCGCAGCCGTTTTATAGGCACGGAGGCCATTAATAAAACCAATATTCCCAGAATCAACAAGCCGCTTAAGATTGATAAATGGACTATCATTGGCAAATCGCTGTTGTCTCGGATAAAAATTTCAACATCGGGAATGTTAAAAGTCGGAAAATCCTCCAGACGTTTGCCGGTGATTCTCCCTCCCCGCATCTTGACAATTTCCGGGGCCGTGGCGTTTCCGATAATCTTGCCGGTCGATGTTACCGTGATCCTCTTGTATGAAATAACATCACCCTCCACAATCCCTCTCACTATCACCTCGCCAATGGAAAAAACCGGCCCAATTACGGTTTCATCCTCCTCAACAATAACTTTGCCCAGTTTGAGACCGGTCAGTCGTTTGGCCTCTAACGAACGTAATAATATTTCCCGTTTCTTTTCACTCATTTCCTTTTCGATTTCGCTCGAAAGGCTATCGTAATATTCCGCGTCGTCAAACCATTCGATATCAGGGATTTCCGGGGCTTCCGGGATTTCTGGAATTTCGATTCTCCGTCCGAAAATTGTCATCGTGGAATTGCCCCGCTCAGTCTCAAACTGCTTCCGCGTCAAGTCATACTCCCACTCATTACCCTGGCTATCCACGCCGTAAATTCCGTCCGGCGTAATATGAAATTCATAGAAAGTAGTATCATTCGAATTTTCAACAATTATATCTGCAGACGCTGGTTTGATCCGCTTTTCCCCGGCGGCATAAAGGTTTAACGCCAATATCATCAATAAAACTGCCACCGTCACCCAGAGCAAAAATATAAATTTCCTGCACGCCATCAAACGCTTCCTCTAAAAGCTGTTCAGGATTATATCGCCGGAACCGCTCGTCAATACAATTCGCGGTCCCCGGCCATTCCCAAAACGGCCTTCTACCTTCGTTTTTGTGAGGGTTTCAACCAATAGCTTCAAATCGGCCTTTATTTCACCGTTCTGCGTTTTCATTAAGGCCGATCCGGATAACCCCTCCGGTATAGAAAAACGAATATTTCCCGAACTTGTTTCAATAAAATAATCGTCGGGCCGGTCCAGACGGCTTTTCACCGCCACATTGCTCCGATTCCCCAGAATATTTAAACCGCCCGAAATTTGCTCCACATCGATCTTCCCCGAACTTGATTTAATCCTCAGATTCCCGCCTAATTTGGAAATTTCCACATTTCCCGAAGACTGCTCTATGCTGGTATTACCCTTAATATCTTCCAGCTTCTTATTTCCCGTTGTCGACTCAATATTGATAACCCCGGTCACCTCCTTAAGACTGATATCGGCCATTGGCGCCAAAAGAAAAAGATCGCCAATCAGTCTGCTAATGGTCACGTTGCCGTTTGCCTTAATATCACAGTTGCCGACAATATTCCCCAGCTCAATTATACCCATCTTTGAATTCAATCGAATTCTTTCCGATATTCCCGTTATGGATATATCACCTTTCTGACTATCAAGAATGATTTTGCAGTCCGATGGTACCTCTATCGAAAAATCGACCGAGCCGAACTGCTCGTCTTTACTCCCGAACAGTTTTTCCCAAAAAGATTTGGTTTTATCCGGGGGGATTATATGCTCTGTCGTTATTGATATCAGATTGCCGTTCCGATGGCTGTCGATTTTAATATATTCCGAAAGTCGTTCCGCATCGGCCTGGCTCTCCGCGCTAATATATTTCTCAGCTCGGATCGTTACCTGTCCGGTTTCTCCACCGGTAATGACAATCTTGCCAATCCGGTTGGTCAGTTCCAACTCCGCCGAAAATCCGACCGCAATATCTTTTTGATATTCAAATTTATATAGTTTGGCGGAAATATTGGAAAAAACGAATCCCGAAAATAATACAATATATAAAATTATTCTAATCATAAATATTAATGAGCCTTAAGCTTCTTTTTTAATAGTTCCCGTGCCCGGAATATCCGTGCCTTGACTGTTCCGATAGGGATGCTCAAAGCATCTGCTATCTCATCGTACGACTTATTGTCACGGTGGCGGTAATTAATAACGATTTTATACTTCTCCGGAAGGCTGTCAATCGCATCGGCTATCGATACTTTCTGCTCCCGGTTGACCAGATCCTTTTCCGGGTTGTAACTGTTATCCGGTATATCATATTCCAGTTGTCCGTCAACACTATCCGAAGCCGCATTCAGCGATAATGTTTTAATCCGTTGTTTGCGAAGATGATCAATGGCACAGTTGGCGCCGATTCGGTAAAGCCAGGTCGAAAAGCGGTATTCGGAGCGGTATCCGGCCAGCGAGGTAAACGCTTTCATAAACGTTTCCTGAACCAGATCCGCCGCGATCTCGCTGTCCCGAACTATCCTGTATATTATATGATAAATAGCTGTCTTATGACGGTTCATCAACTCCCGGTACGCCGTTTGATCGCCCCCAAGAGCATTTTCGATAAGGACCTTATCTTCCGTTTTTGCCAAAATTGAATTCAACCTTGCTTAAATTCATTTTTTTTGCCTATACACCGGTAAGAATTATAACAAATTAATGAGCCACAAACAATTAAAATGTTGGCGCCGGAGGGCATATGTAATTATTGCAATTTATAGATGGTCACATAATTGTCCCGATGGGCGATTTCAAACGGAATTTGGGCCCCCGGGAAATATCTTCGCTCAATTGGCCCATAGTATAAATAATTGACGTTTTTGATTGGCATCCCCATGTTGTAAAGACGGACCATATTGTCATGCCGCTCTTTCCAGTTATAACCAAGATGAGCCACATGGCCGGCATAACCAAGATAGACCGGGCGAGATTCCATCAGGAAAGCCAGCTCATTATCCTCCGTCGTCATGGCGATAAAAACATCATTGGGTTCCGTATTCTGTTTAATCCATTCGATTGAGCTTTGAACTCGGCCGTCATAATGGGGGTAATAGCCGCCCTTTTGAGGATTATATTTATCATATGATTCATAAATGAAGGCCAAAAATATAATTGATAAAATCAGATATCTGAAATTAGGGGCGAATCCAAAGCTCGAGTCACGTTCCAAAACAATCAAGGCTCCGGCATAATAAACCAGAAATATCGGGAAAAACGGATTGTAATGAATCAATGACCCGAATATCACCGCCGCCGCGAGAAATATTATTCCCCTTGTATTTCTATAAAACAGCGACAGGATAATAAAAGGAATGGCGTGCATGATTATTTCTTTGGGGGCGAATTTAAACGATTCGGCAAATATAAAATAAAACGGTTTGTCGACCGCTCCGGTTGAGATATAAACCGATGCCAGAAGCATCCCGGCTATGGCCGAAATAACGATATATAGATTCATCCGCTTTCTCTCGATCAGCCAGAAAATTCCGAGGCAGGGGAGAACCATCAGCATCATATAACCGTTTATCATCGAAGCGACAAAAATCGACCCCAGCCGCCATTTCAAATCCTTGCTAAATAGCGTTATGGTTAACAGAATGAAAAACGGCACATGGGTAAATCCGCGGGCGATAAAATCAACCCCCAATGCATTAAGATTCACGAGTGGAGCCGAGGCCGCAAATATGGCCATCAAACCGAAACCGTATGTTGTCGGGAAATATCTCCTCAATAAATAGGCAAATAGAATCAGATATATGACATTCAATATTCTGATCGCATTGTACGGGTAGAAAAGCTGAGCCAATATCGCCCCCGGATAATACTGCAAAAACGGCTGTGTCAGATTCTCTCCGCCGAATGCCGGATTGTTCGGGGGAAAATCATTCATCACCTGATTTATTATCGCGCCGTAGTACAAAAAATCTGCATCGGCCGGCTTATCAAAATAAAATTCTTTTTCAACCGGATGGTACGTCCCGATCAACCCCTGCCCGACAAGGTAGACAGCCAGAATAACAATAAAGATTATCAGATTTAATCGTTCTCTATTCATAGCCAAATTATATGCAATATAGAATTATTAGGAAAGAGAAATAATTTTATGATAATTATTGTATATTTTATAAAAAAAGCCGGTCG
>JBDRRI010000007.1:0-5730 GCA_043825815.1 Candidatus Zixiibacteriota bacterium | reverse complement strand
CGCTATTTTTTTAAGTTATAAGTTATCAATACGTTATAGCCCGTATATTGGCCACAATATAAGTATTCGTCTATACAAATATTAAGTAATCCCAATAGACCGAGGTATATAATTTGAATAATTGTCTAAATATATAAATGGAATTCCATTTATATAAATGACCAATGGTAAAGCATAATCGGTTGAGCCAATATATGATGGCCGTAAAGATGCATTGAAGCGTTGAGGCAAGAGAGTAGTAGGTTTGGGATTGACAAAATTCAGCAAAATCTTATATTTAATGAAGTTAACAGGTATTATCAAAAACAATGCTTGTCATTGTTACATCTTTGTAAGGCCTTGAGAAATGGAGATAAAAACCATCATTTTATAAATATGAGGTTCTATATGTATAAGGTATTGTTAACTATTATAATGGTTTTTTTAATATCATCGTTTGCCAATGCACAGTTTTCAGTCGTTTCAACATCGCCCACGCAAAATGATTTGAATGTTGATAGATCATCTAATATTCTCGTCGAATTTAACACAGACGTGGATGAGACGACACTAAACGGTTCAACAATTATTGTCCATGCGCGGTCAACGGGATTGCATTGGGGGACTATTTCATATGATGAAATTTCGGGGACCGTTACCTTTGATCCCTATGATGATTTTACGCCTGGTGAAATTGTGACGGTCATTCTTACAGATGCAATAGAATCTAATCTGGGTGTACCATTGCAACAAGGTTATATTTGGCAATTTACAATTGCGGTTACGGGAGGATCAGGACATTTTTCTTTTGATACATACTATTCTAATGAATCGGATGATGGCACAAGAAAACCGGTATACGCCGCAGATTTTGATAATGATGGTAACCAGGATCTTATTACCTCCAATTCAGCGTCGAGTTCAAGCGCCATTACGCCGGAAATTACGGTATTCCTAAATCCGGATGGTAACGGAAACCTGGTATTTGATTCCACCTATGAAGCATATGATGCGCCCGCTTCATTTGTCACGGCAGACTTTAATAATGACGGTGCGATTGATATAGCAAATGGAAGTGATAAACAAGCGATTTCCATTTATATAAACCGTGGCGATGGCACTTTTGAATCTTACGTTAATTACACCGCAGGGACTTTATCAGAAAGCGTCCCCAACAACCTGGCAGCGGCAGACTTTAACGGAGACGGTTGCGCTGATTTAGTCTCAGCCAATCATTTTTCAGAAAATATATCCTTATTTATTAATAACTGTGATGGCACGCTTTTGCCGCAAACCATTATAGCTGGTGGCAGCGATTATAACTGTATATGTGTTGCAGATTTCGACAATGATTTTGACATCGACATTGCAACGACCAGTTATCACGATCATATGATTACCGTTCTTTTTAACGATGGGAATGGATCATTTGATGATGATAGTACTTTTAATATTGGCGATACAGGCGTATACCTATTTCCGGCTGATTTAAACTCTGATAATATAATAGATCTGGGTGTTTCGAAATATTTTACTGATTCGGTCATGATATTAATTAATAACGGTGAAGGGTACTTTAGTCGCGATTCGGCCTATGCAGTAGGTTTACACCCAAGAAGTCTTTATTATGGAGATATGAATAATAGCGGAACAATAGACATAATTACTGGAGATCAAATATGGTCTCAAGTTTCCGTCCTATATAATAATGGCGACGGGACATTTGGTGACACACTAAGTTTTGGTGTATTTGAAAATGTGGTATCAGTTTTCACTGCTGATCTTGATAATGATGGTGATTTGGAGATTATTACTGGGAACCTTACTATTGATAATGATGATGTAGCCGTACTCCGAAACGCTGATTTGCCACAAATTGTGTCAATTGAACCAGAACAAAACGGCTTAAATGTTGCGTCTTCATCCAATATCAGCATCGAGTTTAACACTGATATGGATGAGACAACTATAAATGATACGACTCTAATTTGTTATGGATGCTATTCAGGATATCATGAAGGCATACTTTCCTATGATGAGTTTTCACGAACCGTATCATTTAATCCCAATAATGATTTTTTACAGGGTGAAAAGGTAACCATAACGTTAACTACAGCAATTGAATCAAGCGAGGGGATTCCCTTATCCATTAGTCATTCCTGGCAATTCGTTATTAGCATTGATGATGGTCAAGCTTTATTTCAATTGGATTCGATTTATTCGGCCGGATTGAGACCGTCTCAAATTTTTGCAACAGATGTTAATAATGATAGTAACATTGATTTACTGTGTACAAATAAGGATGATGACAGTGTTGCAGTTTACATTAATTCTGGTGATGGTACATTTTTGGACTATTCCGCATACGAAGTTGGCAACGACCCGGAATCGTTCTATTTTGCTGACGTTAATAAGGATGGGTACCAGGATATAATTTCCGGAAATTATCTTACCACTAATGACGTCTCTGTTTTAATCAATGCCGGTGATGGGACTTTCGGTAATCGGAGTAATTATGCTGTAGGTGGAGGTACACAGGGTGTTTACGCGTGTGATTTTAATGGAGATGGATATCCCGATATTGCTACGGCCAATTTTGGTGCTAATAATGTTTCTGTGCTTATAAATGACGGTACCGGTGCATTTAATCCTCATCAGACTTATACGGTCGATGTACAACCTCAGTCAATATTCGGTGGGGATCTAAACAATGATGGGACGATTGATTTGGCAACTTCCAATCGGGAAAATGATGATGTGACTATCCTGTTAAATGATGGTACCGGTGTATTTAGTTCTGACGGAAATCTGGCTGTCGGTGATAGTCCCTATTCCGTGATCATTGCCGATATGAATGCCGACGGATTTAATGATATAATGACAGCCAATTATAACAATTATACAAACAGCGTATCTCTATTAATTAATGATGGTTTAGGAGGATTTATGCCGGATAATCTTCTTGACGTGGTTCACAATCCAAGTACCGTTTATCCTGTTGATCTCGATGGAGATGGTGACCTAGATATGGTCGTATCCGGCGGAAGCAGTCTAAATGACAGCGTAAACTTTTTGATTAATGATGGATTGGGAGATTTTGCGAAAGTAAATGGATTTGCGGCCGAGTATCCCAAATCATTGGTTTCGGCAGATTTCGATAACGACGGTGACGCTGACATTGCTGTAGCTAATTATCTCGAAAATACAATTTCGGTTTATAATAGTATTTATTGCTACGACTCAGATCTCGATGGCTATGGCGATCCGGGTTATCCCGGCAATGAATGTCCCGATGATAACTGTCCCGATATCGCCAATGCCGATCAGGCTGACACCGATGGTGACGGGATGGGCGATGCTTGCGACGGGTGTGTCGATTTTTGGGGGAACGACTGCGCCAATTCCATTTGGGAAGCGTCATCAGGGAACCTACCGGATGAAGTGTGCCCCATTTGGGAATTGCATTTAGAAGCAGATGCAGAAATTCCTGTGCTAGAAGGTGACACTCTTATTATAAGTACTTCCAGTCTTTCCGAAAGAATGTGGTTTCGACAAATGGAACCAATATTTAGTGTGCCCGATACATTTATAATAGAAACAAAGATGAAATTGGTTTCCGGTGGTGCCAGTAGTTCTCCTTATGCACCGAGTCAAATAGGAATTATCCCGGCCATTGATAGAGGCAACTCACTATGGTTTGATTTCGACGAAATATTCTTATGGTCATCGGGTGGTGTCAAGGGTCCAAGCGCAATTGTTGATACTGACAATGAGTTCCATGAGTATACTATTAAAGTGATAGACCTGGATAGTTTATTTGTCTACTATGATGACTCTCTGGTTCTAAGCGGAGTTATATTCGATTATCCGGAACTCCCTGAATATACATACCTCCATTTCGGGCAAGGATCCTACAGCGCTTATGGTCAATCTAAATGGCTATATTTCAAACACAACGCCTATGCCTTTGATGTCGACTTTGATAATGATGGTTTGACTGATTCCTGCGATAACTGCCCGGAAATTGCCAATGCCGACCAGCTTGATGGGGATAGCGATGGTTTGGGCGATGCTTGCGATTTTGAGGTAATCAAAGTCAATAATCTTGATGACGCCGGCGTGGGGTCATTAAGATGGGCGATAACAGAAGCCAATAGTTCACCTGGATCAGATTCGATATCATTCAATGTTTCAGGTACAATTTCTCCGGTAACCGAGCTTCCAGCGATTGCCGATGATTGGACAAAAATCGAATGTGGCACAGCTCCGGGTGGTGTGCGTTCAGTTATTATTGATGGTGGCAATTTTGTCAAAGCCAATGAATACGGATTAACCATTTCTTCCGATTATAATGTTATAAGTGGTTTGGTTTTAACCGATTGGAGTGGCGGATGCCTTAAAATCAATGGTAATAATAACGATATTCAAGGCTGTAATATTGGCATTAATTCAGCTGGCGATACTCGGAATAACCGAGGCCACGGATTAGAATTGACCGGGAACTCAAATACAATCGGAGGTTGTGACCCAGACGCCAGAAATCTTTTTGGTGCCGGTGCGGCTTCTTCATACGCCCATATACATATAACCGGGGATTCCAATACTGTCGTTAATTCCTATCTGGGGATAGATACTGATGGCAATCCTATAACCAATATGGCCAGTGAACCTTATGGAATCAAAATAGATACCGGCAATAGCAATATTATAGGTGAGGAAAGTTGTCCCAATTATATGGGAGGCTTCAATACCGGCATTGTTATTCAGTACGGCGACGAAAACACGATTCAATATAATCAAATCGGACTTGCTTCAATTATGACTGATACACTTCCTTGTAACGGAGGAATGTACGTTACAACTACCTCCAGCCAAAATATTATCGGTCCGGGAAATATCATAATTGGTAATAACTTTTATGGAATTATTATAATATCATCAGGGGCCGATAGTAATGTTGTCATTGGCAATACAATTGCTGGTAATGATGGAAATGGATTGGCAATTACAAGCGGTGCCACTGGTAATAGAATCGGCGGTTATACCGAAGAAGAAAAAAATATTATAAGTGGCAATAACTATGGGGGCATTAGAATTGACGCCAATGTTGATTCTAATAAAGTAATCGGTAATCTTATTATTAATAATGGTTTTCATGGAATCTGGATTAGATATAATGCTAATAATAATCTTATTGATTCCAATCTGATTGCGTATAATGACTTCGATGGAATATGTGTGGATTTTGACTTTGTCAATTCTCAATTTAATACTTTTACTCGAAATTTAATATATGGTAACGACAGTCTTGGCATCGATTTATTCGGCGATAGCGTTACTCTTAACGATCCCGGAGATGCTGATACTGGTCCGAATGATCTTTTAAATTATCCTGAAATGGACTCGGTTATTATGAATCCGGATAGCTCCTTTACTGTCTGGGGAACAACGTCGGTTGATGCTACAGTTGAATATTTTGTAGCCCATCCGGCCAAAGACGATACACGGCCTGAAAATCCCTCCGGGCATGGCGAGGCTTATTTGTATCTTGGTTCGACAATCTCTTCCGGAGGGAAAGGCACTTTTTCCTTCACAGTTCCCAATACCGTCGATCAGTTTTCGAAAATCAGTATGACCGCTACCGATGTTTCAGGCAATACATCTGAATTCAGTGAGAATTTCGTTTTGACTCCTTCTCCCCTGATTATTGTCGCCTGGGGATATGATCCAACCTTGAAAGGCGACACAACC
>JBDRRI010000006.1:0-2623 GCA_043825815.1 Candidatus Zixiibacteriota bacterium | reverse complement strand
CAATATGCAGCAGGCGGCGCGAATATCGGATTATACAGCTTTCTTTTATGAAGGTGTTCTTATCGAATTTGACAATACCAATAAGTTGTTTACCAAACCGGAAAAGAAAAAAACAGAGGATTATATTACTGGAAGATTTGGCTAGGGTTGGTTTTGTCGGATAAAAAGGGAAAAAGGTAATTATTATGTCAGTTCATTTACAAAAAGAAATTTCAAATCTGAAAAAAATGATTCTCGCCCTCGGTGCTATGGTCGAGGAAAGCGTCAAACAATCAATTAAATCGGTGATCTCGGCTGACGCCGAATTGGCGCTTCATATACAGGCCAATGATCAGGAAATTGACCAGTACGAAGTGGCCATTGAAGAAGAATGCCTGAAAGTTCTGGCACTTTACCAGCCGGTTGCGGTCGATCTTAGATTTATAGTGGCCATTCTGAAAATTAATAATGATCTGGAGCGGATTGGTGATGAGGCTGTTAATATTGCCGAGCGATCTGAATTTTTGGCGACGGTCGATCATGATGAAGAGGTGATCACAAATAACTTTAACGTTATGGAAAAAAAGACTCAAGCTATGCTTAAAAAGGCTTTGGATGCTCTGGTTAATCTTGATGCCGATTTGGCGCAGCAGGTTTGTGATTCTGATGACGAAGTCGATCAGATTAACAGGGATTCTCATGAATTAAGCAGGAATCTTATTAAGGAAAAGCCATACAAAGTTGATTTTCTTATTCAATCATCGTCCATATTTAAATATTTAGAGCGAATCGCCGATCTGGCAACCAATATTGCCGAAGATGTTATTTATATGTGCCACGGCAAAATAGTCCGCCATAAAAATTAATTTTCTCGTTCATTCCATTAAAAAAGCCGACCTGTTTAAGCAGATCGGCTTTTATTAACTTAAGGATAATTTAAAAATTGTAACGAATTCCGGTTCTTACCATAAAATAGGAACCGGTTTCATCACCAAATACCCAGCCGGTATCATCCTTGTCCTGAAGATCGACATACTCCCCATCAAGCGTCAATTTGATATCGTTGGTCAGCTTGTAAGCCACTCCAAGATATATACTCATCATCTGATACTCCAAATTGGAATATTCGTGCATGTGCGGGAATGTGAAATCTTGATGTGTCAGATCGCCCTCTCGTTGTGCTTCCGTATCCGGCATGACCACTTCATCCATGTCGGCTTTGGAAATATTATAGGAGAAGGTTCCCTCAATATTCAATTTAATGGTTGGCGTATAAAGGGTGGAAAGGTAAAGGTTAAGGCTATTCGATTCATAATCAACCATGGCATATTCAGAGCCATAGTGTTTCGCCAATAATACAAGCGGATCTCCTGGGGCACTCACGGTGTCCACTGATAAATGACCCGCTCAGCCATCGAAGAGCGCAACCGATACCGGTCCCCGCGATTTATACATATTGTACGTTCCGCCGAGAACAAATGATAAATTGCTCTGAGGTCTGAAATTCAAGGCGAGGTTGGGAATCAGCGATGAATGCTTCACATCTAAAGAATCTAAATCACTATTCTCGTCAATGCTACCCTTCAAACCAATATTGATATCGATCTCATTATTCGGCTTCCAGGTCGAATTCCATTCAAAAATATGCGCCATTGTCGGAAGAGTCGTGATATTTTGATACCTAAGTTCCTCGCGTTGATGATAGAAAATGAATCCAAATCCAGGAGCCAATTGCTCTAGACTGTCCCGGCCATTCATTTCAAATAGACCGCGACCAGACATAAAAGGATCTGAAGTCATTTCAATGCGATACTTGATTCTGGTCGCATATCTCATACCCTTATTGTACTTTGCCTTAATTTGGCCGATAAAAGTATTTGATTTCTGACCGTCATCATATATTGGATAATCGTCGCGATTGACAATATTATATCCGACTAGTGCGGCCAGAGTAATATTCGGTTTATACCGATAGGTCAATTCAACAGAACTCTTTCCATCAAGCCGATTAAGGGCCGAATATCGGGTATAATCAAAATCAATCTGAACACCAGGGCGGCCGTCTCGGAATGTGGGAAGGTCAACATCATAATCATCGGTCTTCAATTGTGCAACGGAAAATCTGGCGACCAATCGAGCCCTGGGGGAGAGGATGGTCGAATAGGCAACGGCTCCGGTTATCGCCGAGCTTTTGATATCGGATACGTCATTTTCAACGCGGCTGTATCCAATCGAACCGGTGTATTTTCCCTTGAAAGCCTTACCATTGGCTCTTATCTTATGGGATACTTTTTCGGTTTTGGGATATGCCGAAAAAGCTGCCGAAGCATTATCGATTGAAACCCGTGTCCCAAATTCCGCGCCGCTGGTTCCGAATACCGGATGAACGGCCGGATCGTACCAAGCCATTGGTTCAAAGGCATCGGATTTGAAAGAACGATATCCAAATTCATATCCAACCGTTTGCTTGCCGATATCTCCCTGAAGTCCCGCGACAATCTGGTGAATTACCTGATCGACATCGGCGCTTTGGGACGTTAGATGACAGCTGAAACAGTGATTAGACGATATCTTCTGCTCAGTTCCCGATTTGGTTGTCGTTTTATGGATGGCCGTAAATTTAATATTGTGTTTTCTATCAAGC
>JBDRRI010000005.1:0-9165 GCA_043825815.1 Candidatus Zixiibacteriota bacterium | reverse complement strand
CAGTAAGCATTGTTGCTAAGACGACAGATTTTAGTAGCCAGATAATTCACTTATAAACTCGTCCAAATATTAGTTTCATTCATAATAAAAGCCCGCTATTTTTGTAGCGGGCTTTTGCAAATCTTCTTTCTTGAAATTAATGCATTATTTCGCTACCGGCAGGTATGATTATACCACCACCAATAGCGGGTGCCAATTTGTTCCGTATAAGAATTAGCTGTAATCATAATACATTAACCTTGTAATTATAATAACCATAAATCTAAATTTGTCAAGAAAAATATTGTATGCTCTTGATAAATAACAATATATACGTAATTGTTAAATGAATGGTTTAAGTTGTCTTTGGTTGCTCGCGATTTATTTTAACCGGTCCGATTAACAATCTATTATCTGAAATCTTTCGTATTTTTAATTTAATTTGCGTGTAAGATTTTGGGCCGTAATTCAACTTATATATAAAGACTTACTCTCTTTATGTGGTTATTTTGTAAGAAAGGTGAATCGGATTGCTCCAATCCGATTTACTTTTTTATCCTTGAAATGTTTTTGACTTACCCCGGATTATTTATGTTGGAATTTGTTCTTTGAGTTGTATAATTGACTGATTAAATTAAGAATTAAACGGTCCTGATTTATGAAAAAGAATTTAATTGATTATGGTCTACTATCACTAATTGCCGTTATTATTGCGATTTCGGCTGTATTACTGATTAAATACCCTGAGACCTATAGAGCTTTTGTGGCCGAAGATGGAATTGTCGAGTGGACTGGAACTCTGGCGCTTTTTGCCGGTGTTATCTTGACAGTAATCCGTATTTTCAAATTGTGGAGTTCGGCAAAAAGGCTGTTTATATTCTGCCTTATTTTAACTGCTTTGCTGTTTTTCTTTGGAGGGGGAGAGGAAATTTCCTGGGGGCAAAGGATTTTTAAAATCCAATCCTCTCAGTTTTTTCTTGAAAATAACGCTCAAAGCGAGACCAATCTTCATAATCTTCATATTGGCGATTATAAAATAAACAAAATCATTTTCAGCAAAGTATTATTGATGATTATTGTTCTTTATCTGGTTGCATAGCCAATCTTGTATCGACGATCGCCATCAATTAAAAAATTAACAGATTCCTTGGCCATTCCTATTCCTCGGAATTTGCATATTATTGCCTTTTTTACAATGGCTCTGGTTATTGAAATGCTTCGAGATAGCCGACGATGGGAAATTTTTGAAATGGGTGGAGCCATTATATTTTTTATAATCCTGATTAATCCTTTAAACATAAAACTATTTAATCAGCCGCATAAATAATTCGGCCATATTATTGAAATACTGATTTTTTCACAACCAGAAACATTTTTATAAGCAATGTCGTCTAATTAGATAAGTTGTAATGCGATATGAAATTATATGGCAATTGATTAGACTTTCAGGGATGACAATTTGTCTTATAGACGTAATATGATTATAATAAGAATATGGTTTATTGCGAATTATTCATTGAGAAGGACTAATTTTTGAATATAAAGATTCGAAGCCTCACGCAAAAGTATCCCGGTGGAAAGTACGCACTAAAAGATATTAATCTTGACATTGGGAGCGGTATGTTCGGTCTTCTCGGTCCCAATGGAGCCGGAAAGACAACCTTAATGCGAATCCTGGTTACGCTTTTAAAACCTACCGGCGGAGAAGTAAATATAAATGGTATGGATCTTCAAAAAAACCGAAAGAAGATCCGGAAATTAGTCGGGTATCTTCCGCAGGAGTTCAGCAATTTTCCTAAACTGGCCGTTTGGGAATTTCTCGATTACGCCGGCTCAATAAGCGGCATAAAGAGCAAATCGGAAAGGATGACCCGGGTCGACGAACTATTGGAGCAAGTTGGCCTCTTTGACGTTCGCGATCGTTTTGCCAATAAACTTTCGGGTGGAATGAAACGTCGCCTGGGAATAGCCCAAACCCTTGTAGGACGGCCCAAAATTATTATAGTCGACGAGCCGACCGTTGGACTCGACCCTCAGGAGCGCCTTCGATTTCGAAACCTCATGGCGGATCTGACTCGCGAAGATGTCATTATTATTTTATCTACGCATATTGTCGGAGATATTTCATCAACCTGCTCGGAAGTAGCCTTGCTCAATTATGGGAAAATAGTTTTCAATGAACATCCAAGCCGCCTAATTGAAAAGGCCAAAAATAAAGTATGGAAAATAAATGTTTCGCATGAAGAACTCGATTTCTATAAAGAAAAATATCCAGTTATATCGGCCATTCCTTCTATTGCAGGGTATGAGCTGCGATTAGTAGCCGATAGGATTGAAGGCATCGCATGTCAACCGCTCGATTCCAATCTTGAAGACGCTTATATTTATTTTATGCAGTCAATCGGCTATGATATGAATCTGGAATCAGAGACCAACGGGCTGAAATCGTTTAAGGAGCTCAGCCATGGTTGAACCAATTATGATTTGGCATATTGCTCGGTTTGAGGCCAAGCTTCTCCTGCGATCATGGGCATTCCGAATCTTTTCTCTTCTCGGCCTTGCCATTCTTATAATGATGAATATTGGAATTGGTACGCGGCTGGGCGGCTCCGATCATTTTGCCATTTCCGTCTCCGGCGCTCTGCCGTTAATAAGTATAAAACTGCTTAATGTTTATCAGGGCATTATTGCTGTTTTTCTGGCGACTGAGTTTCTAAAAAGAGATCGTAAAAATGATACCGCCCAGGTTATAAACACCCGCTCCTTTTCAAACGCGTCATATATAATTGGGAAATTGACAGGTATCCTGACAGTCTTTACAATTCTTAACATTCTGGTTCTGCTGCAGGTCTTTATTATCCATTACTTCTTTGCACCAACGATATTTGCCTGGCAACCATACTTGATATATCCATTAATTATAGGATTTCCGACGCTGATATTTGTCATTGGACTTTCATTTTTACTCATAAAATTAATTCGCTCTCAAGCCGTTGTCTTTGTAATTATTCTGGCTCTGTCGCTTCTTAGTCTGATATTTATAAGAGATAAGCTTTATTATATTTTTGATATTTTCGGCATGTATCAGCCAATCATATATTCCGACTTTATAGGTCTGGGAAATCTATCGGATCTTTTGCTGGTTAAGGGAGCTTATTTTCTACTTGGTGCGGCTTTTGTCTCGATTTCGATATTACTGACCGATAGACTGCGGCAATCTCCAATATCCAATATCATCATTGGTATAATCGCTATCCTATTTGCCGTCAGCTCATCTGTGATGATTTACCATTATCTCAATTCGAAATTTCAATCTGAAGCTTTCAGAAATAATCTGATTACAGCCAATGAATTACTCAAAGATATTCCGCTCGTATCAATTACCGATGTCGATTTTAATTTTAATTGGAGTGGCAACATCATTTCCATCGATGCAGCCTATAAAGTGGTCAATAATAATGCCATTCCGCTCGATTCAATTCTGCTGACCATAAATCCTGACCTAAAAGTTTATAAAATAGCAAGTGGGGAGGCACCTCTTCTCTTTACCCAAAAACTAAACCGAATCTGGATAAAGCCGGATATCCCGCTGATTCCGGGGAATATCTTAAATTTTACCATCGAATATTCCGGCCAAATTGATGACCGTTATTGTTATCTTGATATAAATAAGGAACGGTATAACGGCCCCTTTTCATTCTTTTTACATTCTGTTCCTAAGATATATTCCTTCATAGGCCCGGATTATCTTCTCCTGACCCCAGAATCCGGGTGGTATCCCATATCGGGTCTGCCGCCGGGGGCATCATTTCCTCATTCTGCCCATTACGACTATATTGATTTCTCTCTTTCGGTATCCGTGCCGCCGGAGAAGATTGCGATTTCTCAGGGCAGGGTTGAAATTGAAAACGACCATAACCTGACCATATATAAATTCAGTCGGGAATCACCACTTCCGAGACTTTCATTGACGATTGGACGGTATGAAAAATTAGCCGTAACAGTTGATAGTCTTGATTACAGTTTGTATTATTTTCCGGGGCATGATTATTTTGCAGATTATCTGGATCAAGTCGCCGATACCATTCCATATCTGATACGAGAACTAAAAGATGAGTATGAAGTTTCTCTCGGTTTGCAATATCCATATCGGCGCCTTACTCTTGTTGAAACACCGGTTCAGTTTTATAGTTATCGAAGACTATGGACTACCGCCCAGGAAGTAGTGCAACCTGAAATAGTATATCTTTCGGAAATGGGGACAATTTGCTCCGGAACCGATTTCGAGCGTATGAAAAGAGATTCCAAATATTCGCAGGAACGAGCCAATCAGGAAGACAAGCCAATTGATATTCAGGCTGGATATTTTAAGAATTTCGTAACTTTCGATCTTTTGGGATTAAAAACCAATCCGCGGGGAATCGCTCGAGAAGATAATATTGAACCGGAATTTAAAATATTCCCAAATTATATGCCATTCAAATCTTACCTATCCTCGGAGCAGTGCCCGGTTTTGAATTACGCTTTTGAGTCTTATTTAATGGACCGAATTACTCCCATTCCTGATGAAAGAGCACGATTCTGGAGAGGATTAACCGATGCGGAAATTGCCAATCTTGCGCTTAAAAACCAATCCTTGGCTAAATTAATTGAAAATGACGATATAGAATCAAATATTAAAACGACGGCTATTAATAACAAGGGAAGAAATTTACTGGCCCTTATAGAAACATCAGCTGGCGAAGAAAAATTTAAGAAAAGTATAAATCAATTCATATCCGTAAATCAATTTCAGATGATTAATGATAGCGAAATCAATACTTTTATCAATTCGCTTGGCGGTTTTAATTTTTCCGAAATGGTCAATCGATGGTATAATGATACGACTTTGCCAGGATATATAGTTGAAGATTTTCAAAATTACAAGGTTCTGGATAGCGAACGGATGCGTTCCCAATTAAAGTTTACCATTGCCAATCCGACCGCGATTGATGGCATCATTGAATTAAGCGTTCGAAGTCGAGGTGGGCGGACAGATTTTGGCCCCCGGTATTTAAGTCGTCAAAATCAAAATTCCTATACTCAGAATATATTTATGCCGGCGATGACGACCAAAGAAGTTGGCGTTATTCTTGATGATCCGCCATCGGAGATAAATATCGATACCTATGTTTCACAAAATCTACCGTCTATTATTACCCAGCATTTTCGCGAAGAACGCACCAAGAAAAATGAATTGCCTATTAACGGAGAAAAAATTGATACTCTGGAAACGAAACCGATTGATGCCTCGGAATTGGTGGTTGATAATGAAGATTCCGGATTTAAAATCGTTACGGAAATCAAAGAAAATTGGTTTCGGAAACTTCTCTTGACTTTGTTCGGTCGGGAAGAGGATGAAGATACCTATGTTGGTATGAGAATTTGGGATCCCCCCGGCCGTTGGCTGGCTACCACTAATCAAGACTTCTATGGCAAATTCATTCGTTCCGCGGAATATAAACGATACGGTGACTGTCAAGTCAAGGTTGCCTGGTTTGCTGACATAGAAAAACCCGGCGATTATGATATCTATTATTACTGCCTTGGAGAAAATATGCCCGTTTCCTGGGACCGGCATCGCGGTGGCGGACGACCAACTCCCAAAGGAAAAATGGATATGTTGATATATCACGATGATGGTTTGGATGAAATTTCAATTGATTTGGCAACTGCCGAAGTTGGTTGGAATTATCTGGGAACATTTCGCTTTTCCAGAGGTGAGGGAAAAGTTGAGCTTTCAGATAAAACTGAAAATGATATTGTTGTGGCCGATGCGGTCAAATGGGTGAAGAAATAAGTAGTATTTTAATAAATTGGAGATTTGTGCAGATGAAATATCGAATACGAAAGATTAATTCACGGCTGTTTCTCCTTTTGCCAATATTATTAGTAATAATTAATCACAGCCCTGTCTTAGCCGAAATTATGACTCTTGATGATGCCGTCGAGATTGCCCTCGAACAAAGTCCGACTATGAAACAGACCAAGCTTAATCTTAGTTCCAGCGAGCATGATTTAAAAGCTAACCAGGCCTCCCTTAAATCCCAATTCAGCCTCACTTTGACCCCATATCAATATTCCAAAACCTTGAAACTGGATGAATACAATTCCAGATACTATTATAGTGAGTATAAAAAAACTGCGGCAGAATTATCGGTCCTTCAACCGATAAAATGGCTCGACGGGACTTTCCGTATAACCAATAACTTTTATTGGGACGAATCCAGCAGTGATCGACTAAATATATTCGGGGATTCACTCGGTGGTTTAGATACTACCAGATACGGTGGAAGCTCCCAATACCACAATTTGTTTCGAGTTAGTTATAACCAACCCCTATTTACGTACAACCGAACCAAAATGGAACAAAAAGAATTGGTTTTGGCGCTCGAAAATGCCCAGCTTAATTATTCTATTCAAAGGCTCCAGATAGAAAATCAAGTCACGCAAAGTTTCTTGGAGCTGTACTATGTGCAAAAGTCATCGCTTATTTCAAAAGAGGAATACGATAATGCGGTCGAAAGCTATGACATCATTAAAAGCAAGGTCGAGGCCGGATTATCGGCCAGTGAAGAATTATATCAGGCCGAATTATCAATGGCCAACAGCCGTTCATCTATGATAAACAATCAGAATCGGCTGGATAATGCCATGGATAATTTCAAAGTCTTGCTGGGTCTTCCTCTGGAGAAAGAAATTGAAATCTCTGCCGATGTTCATAAACTGTTTGTCGATGTTGATCTGGAAAAAGCCTTAAAATACGGCCTTGATAATCGGATGGAATTGCGGCTGAAAGATATTGAAATCCAAACCGCCATGAATAATCTTATCCGCGCCAAATCGGACAACGAATTTAAGGCCTCGGTTGATTTATCATACGGACTTTCCAATTCCAATGACCAATTCGATAATTTATTTAAATCTCCGGAAAAAGATCACTCCATTGGCATTACCTTTAATATCCCTTTAATTGATTGGGGACGCAAAAAGCATCAAATCGCCTCCAGTGAGGCGCAGGTTGAGAGTCGGTATATTTCGGCTGATGAAGAACGCAATAATATTATCCTCGCCATTCGCCAGGCATATCGTGACCTTCAGAACCAGAAGGCCCAAGTTGAAATTGCCGAAACTAATGTGAAAAATGCCCGATTGACCTATGAACTTAATTTGGAACGATATAAAAATGGCGATCTTTCCTCCAAAGATATGAATTTCTATCAAACGCAATTATCCTCCGAGCAGTTGGGGGAAGTGAGTGCTTTAATAAATTATCAAATTGGCCTTATGAATCTTAAATTGGAAACATTGTGGGATTTTGAAGCAAATCGATCCGTGCTAAATAATGAATAGGAGATACGATTGTGAAAAAAATATTATTTATTTCTTTATTTTTGAGTACAATATTATTGAATTCATGTGATAACAATACGCCGAATATTGATACGGAATCATCAATTCCGGTCAGAGTTGAACCGGTTACCAAGAAGGGTATTGAAGAATATATTTTTGCAACCGGGACAGTCAATGCGGTGCAATCCCACAAACTCTATTGCCTTCAAAGCGGCTTGTATGACTTGCAGATTAATCCTCGTACCAAAAAACCGTATGCGATGGCTGACGAAGTTAAGGCCGGTGATATAATTATCAAGATTATTAATCCTGAATTTGAAAATCAAGTATCGCTGGAATCATACAAACTCCAGCATGAGAATGCCCAAAGAGAGTATGAAAAACAGAAAAAGATTTATGAAAAGGGAGGCATTACTCTCAATGACTTAAGTAGCGCTGAAAGAGATTTTGTCAATGCCCGGTACAGTTATGCCAATGCCCGATTACAATTAGAAAAATTGAATGTTACTGCCCTTTTTGACGGAATAATAACCGATCTGCCTTTTTATGGCAAAGACCAATTAATACAAACCGGAACCCTGATGGCCGAGGTGATGGATTATTCCCGGCTTTATTCCGAGGTCGCTCTACCCGGCAAGGAAATTGACCGCGTTAAAAAGGGGCAAATCGTTAATGTAACCAATTACAGTAAGGCCGATGACACCTTATTCGGTACTATTTCACAAGTTTCGCCGGCTCTCGATCCCAATAGCCGAACATTTAAGGCGACAATTGTAATTGATAATCCGGGTTTAATTCTGCGCTCCGGTATGTTTGTTAAAGCCGATATCGTAGTTGAATCAAGGGATTCGGCCATCGTTATTCCCAAAGATGCCGTCTTGGATCGCCGAGGATCAAAAATTGTCTATGTCGTCGAAAAAGGAATCGCCGTTGAACGAAGGCTTGAAACCGGTCTCTCCAATAAAACCGATATAGAAATCTTAAGCGGGCTAACCACCGAGGATAGGCTCGTAATTGAGGGCTTTGAAACCCTTAGAAATAGCTCCAAAGTAAAAGTTCTTGAGTAATCGGTTGGAAAGATTAATATGTATAAAATAGCCCGTTTTTCAGTTAAATATCCCACTACCATTATTATGATGGTTTTAGCTTTAATTATCCTCGGATATATTTCATTTTCCAAGTTGGGAATGGATCTCCTGCCCAATATGAATAGTCCCCGATTATTCGTTGAAATTAAAGTCGGAGAAAAGCCGCCGGAGGAGATGGAAGAGCAGTACGTCGAACAACTTGAGGCCATTGCCGCTCGGGGAAAAAACGTTAAAAATGTTTCGTCGGATTCGCGCGTTGGCCAAGCCCTGATCACCGTTGAATATGAGTGGGAAGCCGATATGGATGAGGCTTTTCTTGATCTGCAAAAATCGATTACCGATTTTTCGCAAAACTCCGATGCCGATGAAATATCCGTTACCCAATACGATCCCAATGCCAAACCGATTATTGTGGCCGTTTTTTCGCATCCTGAAATTAATGATTTAAACCAGCTTCGACAAACCGCCGAAAATATCATCCGAAATGAACTGATTCGCCTTCCCGGAATTGCCTCCGTTGAAATTATCGGCGCTCGTTCCCGGGAAATTGAGATTCTCGTGGATGCTTTTGCACTAACCGCTTATGGAATAAGTCTGGACCAGTTGACCGGGGCCATTATCTCATCGAATCGAAACGCAACCGCCGGTTCAATTGTGGAGATGGGACGAAGGTACATTATTAAGGGAGTTGGTGAATTCGAATCTC
>JBDRRI010000004.1:0-4426 GCA_043825815.1 Candidatus Zixiibacteriota bacterium | reverse complement strand
GATTCGGGAGACATTGGACAGAGGCGGATCCTGCTTGACCCGCATGAGCGGATCCGGGCCGACAATGTTTGGTTTATTTAAGAATATGCCTGAGGGGAGTGAATTGATTGAATTCACCCGGGGAAATTGGAGTATATTCTGTGTGCATCCAATTGCCCTACCCGCTTGGCACTAGGTGCTATAACACTTAGCGGGAGGAGTTGCCGTGGAAATCAGTGAGATTAGAATTATTTTGCGGGATGAGGAAAAACTGAAGGGCTTTGCCAATGTGACAATTGACAATGCAATTGTGATTCGTGGTATGAAGATAATATCGGGAAACAAGGGATATTTTCTTTCCATGCCGAGTCGAAAACGTCCCGATGGGACACATCAAGATATTGCTCACCCAATTAACAACGAGGCCCGTCGTTTATTGGAAGAGAAGGTGCTTGCAGCCTATCAGGAGGAATTGCAGGCCGCTCAGGAAAAGAGCGTTTAACTGTCACTGGGGTGTCGTCAAGCGGTAAGACACAAGCCTTTGGAGCTTGCATTCGCAGGTTCGAATCCTGCCACCCCAGCCATTTCTTTCAGGAATTGAATCATCACGAGCATGGATGGCGGTTTGCGTCCGTGGCTAATTTTTAGGATTCGAATTTCAAAAAATAGCAAATATCGCTATTTGCCATAGATGTTTTTTGCGGTTTTTTATGGGCTAATTCTTATCTTTTTGGAATTAAATCAGATATTTTTAAGATTGGGCGCGAGTTTTCTTTGTCTAAACGGGGCAATATAATCTAAAATAAATAATTGCCAAAATGAATCTTATCTATTATACTATCAAACTGTTGTGGATTTTTTAGATATGGAATAGAGGATTATGGCGGAGTTAAAATTAATCACCGGTAATGCCAATCGTCCGTTAGCGGAGAAGATCGGCAAATATATCGGGATAGAATTATCGGCCTGCGAGGTCAAGCGTTTTTCCGATGGCGAGATATTCGTACAAATTAATGATAATATTCGCGGTGCGGATGTATTTATTATCCAGCCGACTAATCCGCCCGGTGATAATATTATTGAACTGCTGATGCTTATCGAAGCGGCCCGGCGCGCATCGGCCCATCGCATTACCGCCGTTATACCATATTTCGGTTACGCCCGGCAGGATCGAAAATCCCGTCCCCGGGTTGCCATAACCGCCAAGCTGGTGGCTAATCTGATTACTACGGCCGGAGCTGACCGCATTATAACTATGGATCTGCATGCTTCGCAGATTCAGGGATTTTTTGATATTCCCCACGACCATTTATATTCGACCCGGGTCTTTAAAGATCTGCTATCTACTATTGATTTCGATCCGGTGATTGTCTTGTCGCCCGACGTTGGTTCGATTAAAATGGCTCGTGCCTTTGCCAAGCATATTCGCGCCGATCTGGCCATTATTGATAAACGGCGGCCGGAGCCGAATATGTCGGAGATTGTCAATATTATCGGCGCGGTTGAGGGCAAAAATGTGATTATTCGCGACGATATGGTTGACACTGCCGGAACTTTGTGCCAGGCAGCCAATGCCGTCGCCAATAAAGGCGCTCTTCAGATTATTGCTATTTGCACGCACGCCGTTCTATCCGGCGATTCATTGAAAAAAATTGAAGAATCGGCGATCGGCAAATTGTATGTCTCCGATTCAATAAATCTTGAAGATAAAGTATTGCCGCGTAAAATTGAGGTTCTCACCAGCGCCAATCTGTTTGGCGAGGCGATCATGAGAATTTCAGGTGAGAAATCGGTCTCGTCACTATTTAATGATTTTCCCGATTGATGAAAAATTATTTTTGGAGGTTAATATAAACGATGGAACAAATTAAACTGACTGCTGAACGACGCGAGGATTCCGGAAAAGGTGTGGCTCGTAAATTGAGAGCCAGCGGTTTTCTCCCGGGAGTGCTTTACGGTCCTGAAGTTGATCCGATTCCGATAACTGTGAATAATAAAGAATTGGATATCTACATGAGGAAATACGGCGGCTCCAACAAGCTGATTGAACTGAATGTCAATAGCGAATCTGAGGGGCGCAAGGTAATTATCCGCGACCTTCAAAAAGACCCGATTGATGGAAGCCTGCAACATGTTGATTTCTACCAGGTCTCTATGACCAAGGAATTAAATATGAATGTGCCGATTATTTTGATGGGCACTCCGGAAGGCGTTAAGAATGGCGGTATTTTACAGCATATTATCCGCCAACTGGAAATTTCCTGTCTTCCCGCAGACATTCCGAATAATATCGAAATCGATGTTACTAAGATGGATATCGGGGATTCGCTTCATGTGAGTTCAATTGTAATTCCCAATGTCGAAATCCTGACCAATCCGTCCCGGACTTTTGCCACGGTGGTCCCGCCGACTGTTATCAAGACCAAGGCTGAAACCGATGCTGAAGCTGCTGAAGCCGCTGAGGCCGCCGAGGGTGAAGCTGCTGCTGAAGCCGAAGGCGATGAAGGCGACGATAAGAAAGAATAGTGCATTCAATATAGTACATAAAAAACCGGGGTAATCATCCCGGTTTTTTTTATTATTCTTTTAGTAACCTATAGTCGCCGCGTCTTTTCGATACTTTTAACTAACTCCCATCCCAGCCGACTAATCGGGCGCACAGCCAGTAGAATGCTTTGCCCTTCTGATAACAGTTGAAACAATGCGAATGGGCGCAGTCGACGCATGTTGGACAACTATGCGAACTACACCAATCGGCGCACCAGGAGCAAAGATCGGTTTCATCGGGATAGTACGTTCCGTCGGGGTCGTATGACTCGATATCGGCAAAATCAAAAAGCGCCTTGTTATGGGCATAGCAATATTCGCGGATAAGATTATTCATGGCGTATAGATTCCCCGCCACGCCAGTACCATCGAGATGTCCCGTCATATAGATAAAGCGAACATTGGGATAATCTGCCTCCAATTCCGCCACCTTATTCAGATAAATATTGATACCCGAGACGGTATTATCCGAGGCTCCGCCGCACCACGACCAGAAAGCAACATTGACTTCGGTATGGGCATTGAGGTAAGTTCTTGTCGGAGGGGCCCAGGAGGTATCGCCGCTTCCGCCCAGATCGTCACTCACTTCATGAATTGAAGGCGATGAGTAGAGAGTATCTTCATCCTCCAGCATCCCAATTCCGGTAATAATCTGCGAGCCGTGCGAAGTGTGCACATAATAAAAATTAAGATTTGTCCGGATGTTGCGGATTACGTCCTCAGGAATATCATCAAAATAGGCTACCATACGATGATCAGCAATGAGCGAATCAAATGTACCGCTTGGATTTCCAGTCGTATCACCCGTCGTATCCCCAGTGGTATCATCGGGGGGATCATCGGATGAGGAGCTGTTATTTCCGCATTGAACTGCGAAAACGCTTAAAATTGACAGGCATAATATTATTAGAATTGGCAGATATTTCGAATTTCTCATAGTCTTTCCTCCTGATTTTATTATACATTATATATAAATTATATCGGTTATAAAACTATCGAAATAAAAGAAAAAATAATTTTAATACGTATGAGGCTATAAGTGATTATGGGCAAACCGGTTCCGGTCCGCTTTTATACAGAAATGAGATTAAATAAGTGACGTCGAGAATATTACAGCTGCCGTTGCCGTTGGCGTCGGCGGCTTCAATCGGATCCGGTTGCGGACCTTCTTTATACAGGAAACCAATAATTTTGGTAATATCCAGAATGTTAATCATTTCATTCCCGTCGGCGTCGCCGCAGATATATATCGGCGCCTCATAAAATATAGCCCCTATATCGTTGCGGGAACCATCGGGGTCATTATATGACGGATTGGGATTGCCGGCATCAATGCAGGGCGAGTTATTCGTGAGTCTGAAATCTTTGTTCAGCCGACCGGCGAACATCGGGTCAAGATAAATCTCATTTGACCCCGGGGTGCAGTCTCAGCCATAGTCGGCGGAGTTGTTCCACAAATTATTGAAATCAATTGTCGTGAAAACTCCTTCAATTGCAATTCCAAGACAATTTCCGATAATATTATTCTCGACATAGGCCAGACCGGTATTGCACATGATAGCCGCCCGATTACCATCGAGAGTATTATTATAAATATTCCCTTTGCCTTTCTGGATCCAGATTGTACTGAGACCATTGTTATCGTAGAAAATATTTTTCTCTATGGTCGGGTTGGAGCTATCCGACCAGCTGGCAATAACGGCCTTGTCGAAAATATCATCATTAATGTTATTATGGAAAATATTACCATAAATATGAGGGGAGGCGCCGCTGTCGATAAAAATGACATGATTGGTAGTCGCCCCATACACCGAAAACCCGGTAAAGAGAAGAGGAAAAAGCTTAAAGAATTTCTCTATCCTGGGGTCAAGTGAAGACAGACTGGAAATTGGAGATTCCA
>JBDRRI010000003.1:0-8724 GCA_043825815.1 Candidatus Zixiibacteriota bacterium | reverse complement strand
ATATTTCAAATGGTGATTGAACTGCCTTTTTATCGCCGCCAGACGGTAGAATAATTTTTATCCAATAGAGATTCTTTTCATATTCGGGCGAGGGTATATGATTTTTGGACAGGACATCAATTGTACCGCTGGACAATTTTCCCGGAGCCCATTGTTTGGTGAATTTTTGTGGAATAATAATAAAATTTTCATTTAGATTGCCGAATAGATCGCCGCTTTTTCTCAGTCCACCCCAATCTATACCGCCTTTTTCGTTATAGAATATATCCTCAATAGTACCTTCCATTCCCGGACAAAATGAAGCGTCGGCAGTAAACCGATTGGAGGAATTCATCGCCTGCCAGGAGGCCCATCGTATCTGCCTAAGGGCCTCTATATTTCCCTTAAGAAAAACGAATCCTCCGGTAAAATCTGAAGCCGGACCGTCATGCTTGACCGCCAGATAAATTTCTGTTTTTTCAGCCGAGGAAACCGATGTTTGAAAGCGAGATTGAGTCGCGGTCGAGTCTATTGGAGTGGGAGAGAGGTCAATCGCCGATTTTCCTGAAACGAAATAAAGATACTTGACCGACGCAGAAATTACCTTCTCGTCTCTCAGTGGCGAGAAAAAAAATGTCTGGCCGTTGTCACGTTCATCTTTATAAAAGAAACGGGTTCTTGTATCGACATTGACAACCGGATCGGAAGGTTCAATCCTCATTACTGTATGCGCCGGAACCGGCCAGCGTTTGCTTTCGGGACAAAGGGCCCGAATCAGCGAATTGCCAGCATTTTGCCATACTTTTTCGATTTTTTGATCAATCGAGGCCAGTTGACTGGAATATAATCTCATTAATATTTTTAGGATTGGATCCATCCGGTCAGGAGATTCCGGAATTTCGCGATTCCATGCGCGAAGCTCCCGATGCATGTCGGAAAATATTTTATCTTGCGTTCTTGATTTATCTGCGCTCATATATATTGCCAATTATCCTACGTTAAATGTTTCTTCGAATTTTCTTTCATCATTGGCATCGCGATAATTGCCGGTAACCTTAACGACCAGTCCAAGCGAATGGCCGATTCCGCTGTCAACTTCAGCGATAGAAACCGAAACATTATATAATCTTCTTTCGAATTTATCGATTGCATTTCTGATGGAAGCCCGGATATCGGCCCGGCTGACTGTGTATAAATCCGAATACTCCTTTTCCCATATATTACATCCGAATTCCGGTTCGAATTTTAAAGAATGTTCCCGAGTGCTTAATATCAATCCGATCGAATGAGAGATGGAGACATAAAGGTCGGTCTTATCCAGATAACCTTTCCGTAGCGCAAATGGTAGTGATAAATATTCCATTATTAATCATTAATTCAATTGTATGGGATTGCCCTTAACGGCGACCAGGGCACCCTCAACACTCTGTTGAGCGCCCGCTTTCAATTTCATATTAGCCGTAGCTTCCAGAGTAATATTGGCGCCTTTAATATTAATATCGGACTGGGCCTCGAATTTAATCTCTTCCTTCGCCTCAACTGATAAATTGGCACCCTTTATGGCAATATCGCCCTTACTCTCAATAGTAATTGTCGGGCCTGATATATCCATCACGATCTGATTCTCTCCATCCTTCATCGATATTTCGATTTTTTCCTTGCCGTCTTCATCAGTGATCTGGATCTTATTGCCGCCCCGGGATAGAAATATTTTAACATTATTCTGCTCACCGCCGGTATCGGAAGGCGGTTTATTTTCGTTATTGTAAAGCGCCCCCAGTGCAATCGGGTGATCCGTATCGCCATGCTCGTAGCCGATTAACACCTCGTCGTCAATTTCAGGAATTGATATCCAGCCTCGATCAGAACCGGCATAGGGGACAGCCATCCGAACCCAGTTGGTATTTTGCGAATCCATCCAGGGGTAAGTAACCTGGATTCGGCCCAGTTTCTCCGGGTCATTATTGTCAACCACGGTCGCAACATGAACGCCTACAAATTTTTTCGAAACTTCATCCTTGGTTGATTGAATTGCGTCAGTAATAGATTTTTCGGTGTCAGGGAGTGTTTTATATGAGGCAATCTTTGACGGATAGGCGATATCAAGCGGGGTGCAGACAAAAATATTATGATACTTGCCGCTCTCATCGAATATATGCCGGACGGCCTGTAACCAATACTGTCCGTCAAGTTTATCCATACCGATTATTTTCACGCATGATCCGGTCGAAATTTTAGGGACTATCGATTGGCCGGTACACCGAATCATCGAACCCATAGCGCGGGCTTTTTCATTCTGCAGTGATTTATCTAAAGTCTGAGCATCCTCGACTATCTTCGGAGCCGACGAAAATCCGGAATCTTTGTATATCTTTTTAGAAGCATCCGGCGCTGTCTTAGATATCGAAGACAAGGCCGATTGCTCCGGAAGCGATTTACTGTCCTGTTGATAAATCTTCTTTTGCTCGTAATTGTAAACTTTGGAATTGAACTCGATAGGAGCGGTGCCCAATCCGAGTTTAAAAGCTCCCAGCGTTTCGCGCCATTTTAAATCATGCGATGTTGAACTTTTGGCTTTGGTCAGGTTAAAATCTTTGCCGTTATAATAAGCAAACATACCGGCGCCATTGGCCAGCCGCATGATATAATCAAAATCGGTTTCGCGGTACTGAGTATCAAATTTGAATTTGACCGATGATGAATCAATCGTCCCGACTGTAATTGCATAATTGCGGACCAAGGAGCCGATTATATCACTGGCCGTCATATCAAAATAATGTGCGTTTTTGGCGGCGCCGTCCATCGAGATTGTCGGGCTTTGAGCCGCTATAATAACATTGTTCAGCCCGTCAATACTATTATCGAGTTGAATTTCGGTAACAATACCGATAAATTCAAGTTCCCGGGCTTCATCGACAATACCACCCTCAGGGCGAATATTGACTGAAATTGATTTGCCCAAAAGGGCCGTGTATGTACTCGGATCATCAAAATCCCTGTCAGATGTTGCCTTTCCGATCTGTTGCACCCGGAGCAGCATTTCATGGTGTCTGTCAATAAACTGATCCAGCTGGATTCCGGAAATTGTAGATTTCAGTTCCTTATTATCTATCTTAATAATACATATTGCCGATGTTTCCAAGGTCGCCATAATTTTTCTACCGTATAGAGATTTTAATTAAAATCGGGCGGGGCAACCCCGCCCGAAATGTACTTCATCTATTCCTGCCAGCGGTTGTCAATTTCTGTGTCGCTGATAGCCAGCTTCTGACAGGATATTTCAAATTCTTCCCAAATCTGTTCATCCGGGTTATTTTTAATATGCGGAACATGCTCTTCATAGAAAGTAATAAACCCGTCTTCCCAGCTCAATTCTTTCATGTCAGCATCATCCGGATTCTTAAAAGTGACTTTTCCGGCTTTCCAGTTTGGCTTGGATGAATCCATCGCCCAACGAGCGATATCAGTCTTTTCATCGGATTCTCTTTTAATTCTAATGACGCCGGCATGGGCGCGATCCGAAGGACGGCCGGTTTCATCTTTGGCCGTGTAAACTTTGTAGGATACTTCATAAACATTGGTGTATACAACACCATCGATTTCGAGAGTTGGTCTTCTTGCCATTAGGGGGCTCCTTTCTTATTTATCTTTTACGTTAGTTTGATTGTTTTCATTCCAGGCTGCAAATTCAATATTGAAAGTCCGCGCCGGATATTTCGGATTTAAGGACACCTTAATATCAATTTCCTGGCGTTTGCGCATTTCGTCATCGGCAAAAATCTTGACATCGTAGTCCTGAAGAATATTATCACCGCCTGATATAGCTTTCATAAATTTGTCTATATCGCGGCGCATAGTATCAATAAACTTCTGATCAATCACCGAAAAAGTCTGCTTATTCAAATAATTCCTCAAAGTCTTATAAACGTAGTCATAAGTTCGGCGAATTGAATAAACATTGAAAGTCTCTTTGGTAAACAGGGTCGAGGCCCCCATTGCTACCGCCGAGCCTTCAAAAGAGACCATTGGGTTAACGCCTTTTTCGTTTATTTTACTGGCATCAGGCTGATTTGCTTTGAACCGGATAAATTTGGCATCATTAATTTTGCCATGCTTGAATCCGGCCATCGGCTGTTGCATTCCGACATTCATATCGCCCTGATACATTTTTCCGGCCACCGCCGCTGATGGAGGAATCCACATATCCTCATCTTCATATTCATTAGCATTGCGGGCCATTAAATAATTGGCAAACACCGAAACATACTGTTTGTAATCATCAATGCCCGGAAGATTGGCATAATTCGGATCCTCCAGCATCTCCATTACTTCTTCGAAAGATTCAAAATTCGGCAAATCGGTCATGACATGCAATTTATTGGGAAGACCCAACTGCCGGGCCAGGGTATCAATGTTTTCGACCGAACCGGCCCATCCGGGAACAACCGCCATTGAAAAACAGTCCTTGACTGACCATTCGCGATATAAATCAGCAACCGCTTTGGAAAGTGCCTCAAATTTCTCCTTATCATTCGGATCCGTTAATGCATCCATACTGACATTGGCAAAATAGGCATTGACTTTCTCGTCCGGCTCCGCTTGAGCATTGGCAAAAAATTTATCAATGGCGCGGTATGCAGTTTCCAGTTCACGGCTTGCCTTGTGAACCTTTTTCATATTTTTTTCAAGGTTGGCTTCAAGCTTAGTCGCCTTTTCGTTTAATACCGACCGGATAGCCTCCGGATCGCTTGAGGATTGTAGGGCTTCCACCCAGATTTTAAGACGTTCCGCCAGAAGCGTTCTCTGTTTGGCGAAATCCTTCTTGGTTAAAAACTCTTTGCGTTGAAAATCCTTCTTGGGATCAAGCCACTCTACGCCGCGAACGAGATCACCGTCAGCCGTCTTAAATGATGGCAGCAACGCGGCCAGTTTTGAAAAATCGCCGAAATTGTTCGACAATAGTTCCGCAAATTCATCATCGGATACTTTCTCCATTGCTGGAGCTACCGGGGCCGATTCGGCCGCCTGAGCTTCTTGCGGCTGTAATTCTTTTTCTTCCTCACCCATTTATATCACCTCGCTTTATTCTGTCAAAAGGTCTATGTAATACATGGCCGCCTTCAAGAGAGCTTCCTTTTTCTCTTTGTCACTAATCGTTTTCTTGAGGGCATTATTTTTCTTGAGCTGTTTATCCAGATCCGAAATCATCTCCTTGCTGTAATATGTTTTCTGGAGACTATCATTCTTTTCAATCAGCTCTTTAGATGTGAAGTCTTTCATTGATTTGACTTCAAAATTGGCATTAACCGGCTCGCCCTCGGGTGTTTCCAATTCGGCCTCGAAAGAGGGATGAAACTTCTCGAAGACTTCCTTAAGATTATTGCATTTGACCGGCGCTGGTGCATCCTCTTCCTCGTTGTTCAGCTTGGAAATATAAAGCAGCTTGTTGGAAGGAAGAAGCTCTACCGGAATAGAATCATCTTTTTTGATTCTTTCGGTGGCGCCAAGAATAAATTTTGCCATTTATTCCTCCGTTTTATTTAGTTATTTAGTCTCTTTTACAATATTAAAGACATATTCATTATCTTTTACGTCTATTTCAACCGTATCGCCGGGATTAATTGTACCCGTTATTATATCAACCGACAATTTATATATAATATCCTTTTCAATTGTCCTCTGAATTGGACGCGCTCCCAGCTCAACCGTATAACCGTCAGCTGCTATTTTCTTCTGTCCAGCGACAGTTAAGGTTGCTTTGATATTCTGTTCTTTTAAAAGCTGGCAGAGCTGATTGAATTCCAAAACGGCGATTTTCTCCACCTGTTCCAATGTGAAGGAATGATAAATAATTATATCGTTTAGACGGTTTAGTAATTCCGGCCTGAATTTGCTGAATAAGAACGTTCGAACCTCATCCATATCAACCTCGCGGCCCTCGCGATCCGCATCGAGAATCTTCTCCGCGGCATAATTCGAGGTTAATACTACAATCGTATTGGAAAAATCAACCGTGCGGCTCTGGCCGTCAGTCAATCGGCCGTCATCCATCAACTGAAGCAGGACATTGAATACATCCGGATGCGCCTTCTCGACTTCATCGAGAAGTACAATTGAAAATGGTTTTCTGCGAACCGCTTCGGTTAGTACGCCGCCCGCTTCATAACCGACATATCCGGGAGGTGCCCCGATCATTTTGGCCACCGAATGCGGTTCCATATATTCCGACATATCCAGACGCACCATTGCATTTTTATCGTCGAATAAGAATTCGGCTAAAAGTTTCGGCAGATGCGTTTTACCGGTTCCAGTCGGCCCCAAAAATAAAAACGATCCGACCGGACGGTTGGGAAGTTTCAATCCGGCGCGTGATTTACGAATCGCGTTCGAAATCGCACTGATTGCATCTTTCTGGCCGATAATTTTCTTGGCCAGATATTCCTCCATCTTCACCAAACGGTCTTTTTCAGCCGTCATCATTTTGGCCACCGGAATTCCGGTCCGTCGGGCAATAACCGCGGCAATATCGGCCTCGACTATTTTTGGTTCCAGATTCTCAACCACCGTCTTGAGCGCCTCATATCGTTCCCTGAAAGTACTCAATGCTTTTTCAGTCTCATCCGGTCCGAATTTTAATTGGCCCAACGGCTCCCCGGTAGTAGCTTCAAGACGATGTCCCCAATATACTTGAAGCCGTTCAACATCGTGAGCCAATATCTTAAATGACTCATCGAATTTATCGAAATCTTCTTTGTTTTTAATCGGATCCTTGCCGGCTATTGTCTTGAACAGACTTTCGGTCTGACCAAGAATCTCAGGTATGGCCGTGACTTTCTCATCGGCAAATTCTTTTTTAACGCTATATTCCGAGGCTGCCTCATCGATAATATCCAACGCGACATCGGGCAGATTTCGTTCAGAAAGATATTTTTTGGCCAGTTTGACTGAGGCTGATAATGATTCCGGAGTATATGTGACCTTGTGGTGTTCCTCATATTTTTGAACGACACCGCTGACAATTTTAACCGCTTCGTCAAAATTGGGTTGTTCTATTTTGATTCGTTCGAATCGGCGGTCGAGCGCCTTATCTTTTTCGAGATACTTGGTATATTCCTCCTCGGTCGTCGCGCCGATCAGTCGGATCTGTCCCCGGGCCAGAGCTGGCTTTATCAGATTGGCGGCATCCATCCCGCCACCCGACCCGGCTCCGGCGATCGTATGGATTTCATCAATGAACAGAATTATTTTTCCGCCCGATTTAACCACATCGCCCACCAGAGATTTGAACCGCTCCTCAAATTCGCCCTTGTATTTGGCGCCCGCAACCAATGAGCCCATATCGACTTCCATCACCTTGACATCCTGAAGCGTCTTCGGCACTTTTTTATCGATTACAGCTTTGGCAAAACCCTCTACAATGGCTGACTTGCCGACTCCGGCGCCGCCCACCAAAACCGGACTGTTTTTCCGACGCCGCATTAAAATCTGAATCGTTTGCTGAACCTCATCCTCTCGGCCAATCAGCGGGTCAAATTTATCGCTGGCGGCCAGATTGGTCATATCGGTGCAATAACGAAGCGTTCCCGCAACTTTCTTCTCAGATTGCTCAGATGGTTTGCCGTCAGTGGCGGTCGTTGTCGTCGTACTGGCTATTTCTTCAACCGCCTTGCTTTCGGCAATCGCCTTATAAATATCCTCTTTGATTATGCCCAATTTATCGCGGACATACGGTGACAGTGCCGATTTCGGATCGAAAATCGCAATCAGAATATGCTCCGGCTCAACCAGCGTATCCTGGAAATTTACTTTTTCCTCAACCGCCTGTTGTAAAACCGTTTGAACGGCGGGGGATATTGCCATTTTTTCCCGTGCTGTCGCCCGGCTGGCCTGATCTTTCAGATGAATCTCGAGAATAGACTCAACAAAACGGGGCGCTTTACCCAGTTGATTTAATATCGACTCAACCTCGGTCCCCTCATGGCGAACCGTGGCCATTAACAAATGCTCGACATCAATTTCGGCATGTTTAAATGAGATGGCTACCTCTTTGGCATTTTTTATAATGGCGCGGGAATCCGATGAATAATTGGCTATATCCATATAAGTTTTTACTCCGTAAAGAAATTATAACATAAATAATTTACACCGTATTGACATTACTCCGTTAAAAGGCGAAAAATCCATTATTTCAAATTGAAATTACCCCGCCAACTAATGATTGGCAAGTATAAAATGATAATTTTTAAGGAGATAAAAGTCAAGAAAATTTAATCCGGCCCATTTCCTGATTTCGCTATCGGCAAGGTTATGGACGACACGACCACTCTTGCGGACCCCGGACGTCCCCGGCCGAATTAATAAACGCTATGAAGAGGACTATGACCAAACCTTCCGGTTGTGTCATTTCCTTCGTCCGCATCAGCGGAAGTGAAAACTGACGCTGAGTAACCCGATATTATCCATAGTCAACCGGCTTGACCCTCCTTTTTAATTCTACTGTAATCCTTGACATTTCACTCAATTTGTCTATTATAGTCATTGTCAACAAATCATGAAGGGATAAGGTAATGTCTACCATTAAAAGAACTTTTATAATTATTTTTATTTTAGTAATTGTTACATATTCATTGGCTGCGGCCTATGATCCCCCCCACCGCAAAATAGAATTAAAGCCTTATGTTAATTTTCTGTTCCCTCACAATATATTTGATTTTGATAATACAGGTAATATAGCCAAAGACGAGT
>JBDRRI010000002.1:0-2406 GCA_043825815.1 Candidatus Zixiibacteriota bacterium | reverse complement strand
ACCTTTACCTTTGATCCTTCTGATATATCATAGGTGATGAGAACTTCCGATGAATCATCAGTATATTCCAAATTGGATTTAACTTCTGTGAGAAAATAACCTTTGTCCGCGTATTGAACCAGTATTTCATTTTTCTTTTCAAAAACCAAATTTGGTGAAATGAATTTACCGGTTTCCAAACCGATGGCAGTCAGCAATTCTTTAGATTTAATCTTTTTATTGCCAGTTAAAGATATCGCATTAAGTTTGGGAAGTTCGCTAACCTTGATTGTTAAAATCAGGCCACCGGTTGTTTCTTCCGCCTCAATTGCAACATCTCTAAAAAATCCCAACCCGTAGAGCCGTTTGACTGCATCCTGAGTCATTGTTGAAGTCAGCTGATCGCCTTTACTAAACCCAATCACCGATAAGATTAGATTCGAAGAGGAGACACTGTTTCCGACCACTTTGATATCAACGACATTAAATGACTGAGCATGGGATAAACCCGTCATTAGCATTAACAGGGCACTCAATATTATAAGAAGCCGGATAATTGAATTATCCGGCTTGATTTTGGCTATGTTTAAAGTAGATGGAATCAATTTTCTGGCAGGACAATCTTTTTAATTTTGATTTCAGTGTATTTCTGCCGATGTCCAGTCAATTTGCGGTATTTGGTTCGTCTTTTAAATTTATAGACATCTATTTTTTCAGCAAGTCCTTCATTGACAACTTCCGCTTCAACTCGTGCCGTAACAACATAAGGTGTCCCCATAATAGCTTTCTCGCCATCTTTTACAAGCAGCACCTTTTCTATAGAGATAGTATCTCCCGGTTTTTCAGTGAGATGCGGAACCTTTAAAAGGGCGCCCTCTTCAGCATTAAATTGCAGTCCACCAGTTTCAAAAACAGCATACATATTATTTCTCCCCTATTTATATTTGCAGGGCCATAGTTTCATCTCATAAGTTAGTAAACTTACCCTTTTATTGCCAACTGTCAAGCTAAAATTTACTCCACTTTTCAGTAATAATCTTTAATTATCTTATTGTTTCTAAATATTTTACATCTCCGCTTACCTGTGGTTCCATAAAATAAATAAAATAAACCATTATCGGTTATCAATTGTTTATTATGTGATTGCAATTGAGAACGGGAAGTTTATATTTGAGATGGTGAATTCTGCTGATATATGGAATAATTGAGACAAGCCTTGCTTATTGGATATACTATCAAAAGTGATGACAAAATTTAATCTGGTTTCCAAATACAGCCCCAGCGGCGATCAGCCAGTGGCAATTAATGAGCTTTTGGAAGGGTTACACCGGGGCGACAAATATCAGACGCTACTCGGCGTAACCGGTTCAGGGAAAACGTTTTCGATCGCAAATGTGATCAAGGAATATAACCGGCCAACGCTGGTTATTTCACACAATAAGACTCTGGCGGCCCAATTATACGGCGAACTTAAGGCATTTTTCCCTAACAATGCGGTTGAATTTTTTATCAGTTATTATGATTATTATCAGCCTGAAGCGTATAAACCTACCACAGATACCTATATTGAAAAAGATACGGCGATGAACGACGATATCGACCGTCTGCGCCTGCGGGCGACTGCCTCGCTTCTGGAACGGGAGGATGTAATCATTGTCGCATCGGTATCCTGTATCTATGGTCTTGGCTCACCAGAAGATTATAAAAAATTGCTGCTCTTTCTTGAAACCGGGCAATCCATTGACCGGGACGAAATAATTCACTCATTGATTGAAATTCATTATAATCGCAATGACATCGATTTTTCGCGAGGTAATTTCAGGGTCAGGGGAGATGTTTTGGAAGTGATTCCGGCCTATTCCGAAACAGCCTTTAGAATCGAGCTTTTTGGCGATGAAATTGAACGGATTGTCGAGATCGACCCTTTAACCGGTGAAATTATTGGTCACCGCGCCAAATTGGCTATTTACCCGGCGAAACATTTTGTCATGTCTCATCCCAAATTGGAACGGGCGGTAGGTTCAATCGAAATTGAACTAACGGAAAGGCTTGAGGAGTTGAGATCATCCGGAAAGCTATTAGAGGCGCAGCGGCTTGAATCGCGAACCAGTTATGATATTGAGATGATGCGAGAGATCGGATATTGCAGCGGAATCGAAAATTATTCGCGCCATCTGACCGGGCGAGCTGCCGGTGAACGACCGGCGACGCTGATCGATTTTCTTCCCGATGATTTTCTGGTTATTATCGATGAATCGCACCAGACGATTCCTCAGATTCGAGGGATGTTTGCCGGTGATCGTTCACGCAAGGAAGTTCTTGTTGAGCATGGCTTTAGATTACCATCGGCACTGGATAATCGCCCGTTGTTCTTTGATGAATTTGATTCGCTTATTAAAAAAGTTATATTTGTCTCGGCCACTCCGG
>JBDRRI010000001.1:0-4304 GCA_043825815.1 Candidatus Zixiibacteriota bacterium | reverse complement strand
GATTTGTCAAGAGGAGAATATGATTGGATAAATTATTTCAATTAAATGGGCTATTGACAAACAATGATAATTGACTATTTTATTTATAGTCAAAAATCAAAAATAAATCATAGAGGGATGCTATGAAAAAGGTAACTATCTTGTTGGCAATTATACTATTGCCGATTTCAAGCGCATTTTCACTTCCGCCATTGAATTTGCTTAATGAAACTGTTAATCAGGATAAGTCTGTGCAAACAATAGACAATTCAACCTATATCGATGCCAATAATATCCTGAGTTTTGTGACCAACACTGGAACAATCGGACGAGATTTGTCGGGTGTTTTCGGGTATGACGCCGGATTCTTTTATCCTTTCACGACCGTAGATGACATTTATAATGGAACCAATGACAATTATTGCATCTATTCCATGGGACTATGGTTAGGCGGTAAAATTAATGATGAAATCCATGTGACGGTCTGTGAATATAGCACGGAGTTTGTTCCCGGCCAAATGGAGGGCGGCACCTATGTACCTGATAATTACGGCTTTAGAGTATACAAGATCGATGAAACATCGGGACCTGGCGATCCAGATTACGATAATTGGCCCATAACACATGGAGCTCCGGTGGATTCTTTAGGAAATATTATGCTTTTAGGCGATCAGACGCTCTGGGCTGTTTACAATGATGCCGATCCTGACCAGCATAATAATGGCAGCGGGGAAACGGATCCGATGGGAATCGAAGTTCAACAGACGGTTTGGGGTTCTGATGATCCGGGCGAGGAAGATGTTTTGTATATAAAATACAAGCTTTACAATAAGGGATCAAATTATATTGATAGTTTCTATATTTCATTCTGGGTTGATCCCGATATTGGTGGCGCCGGCGATGATCTTGTGGGATGCGACACATTGAATAACATATTTTTCAGTTATAATGCTACCAACAATGATCAATACTACGGTTCCACTCCGCCGGCTGTAGGCGGTTATCTGGTATCAGGACCGGTTGTTCCATCTTCGGGCGATTATGCCATGTTTGATGGAAACATTCTACCTGATTACAAAAATATCGGGATGTCATCATTTAATAAATATATAAACGGGATTGATCCGGATGACGCCCAGCAGTCTTATTTTTACATGCTCGGTTTAAACCGCGATGGCAGTCCGTTCAGCTATAATGGCACAATAACCAAATTTGCCTGCTCAGGAAATCCAATCACCGGAACAGGTTGGATCGATGGTTACGATACCCCTCCCTCTGATAGGAGGATGATGGCGAATTTTGGACCCTTTGATTTCAATCCGGGCGACAGCCAGCAGGTTATCTTAAAAATTGGCGTTGGGCGGGGGACGGATAGGCTTTATTCGTTATGTAATCTGAAAAATACATTAAATAACGCCTGCGAACAGGAACCGGAATATGTGGCCGCCAATTATCTTCAAACGGCGATAAAGGATGAATCCGATTTGCAGAATGCATTTTTTGTCGGAGATTCATATTGGCTTTATGGATATAATTGGGGCGGTCGGTATTTTTATAGAAGTGCCGACTACGGTTCGGAATTTTGGGGAGGCTATCTTAATCCATTAATTATGCCAGATTCATTCAATTCAGTGGAAATCAGATTCACGGATAATGATCCATTAGCTGGACAGAGAGCGTATAGGTATTGCCGAGGATGCATTGATCATTATGGCTATCAGGATTATGCGTGGGTTCCTTTTCAGGTCTGGGATACTGATCATAATCGACAATTGAATGCCTGTTTTGTCGAGTGGATCGATTCCGACGTTTATGATGGAACATGGAGCCCGGATTATTCTGACGATGGTGGCAGAGAATATCTATTTATTATGAATTCTGATTATGATGGAAATTTGTCGTCAGCAGCAGGTACAGGCGAAATTGATTATACTTCTTTAAATATAGATACTGATCATGCCCAATTTGATATACAATATGCATTCTGGCCAAAACTTCGCTTTTACCATAATTTATCTGAAATGCAAGCTGGCGAGAAATTGGCTTTTTATTATTCACATCAGATTAATATGGACAGTTTGGCTGACTCAATCATAATTGAGAATAATAGTGTCGGAGTTAGTAGTTACCAGCAAATTAATCTTAAATGTTTAACGGATGGTCTGTCTATCATTAATACAGAAATTACCGATCAATTTAATTTCAACGTCTCAAAAACCAATATAATGTTTTTTGACGGTGACACAACGTCTATAATTGTCTATTACACGCCAACAACTCCCGGATCACATACGGCCTATCTGTATCTTCGAGATCAGGTATCCGGAATTATTATGAAAACTTACAAAGTAATTGGGAAATCAGATATTACGACCGAGGTTGATAATAACGGCGATTTACTCGCATCGGATTATCGTTTATCTCAAAACTATCCGAACCCATTCAATCCGATAACAAAAATTGAATTCAGCCTGGGTTCCCGTCAGGAAATAAAAATTAATATCTATAATATTTTGGGGCAAAAGATTATAACCTTAATCAACAGCACATTCCCAGCCGGCTCCCATTTTGTTGAATGGAACGGGACTGATGTGAACGGCGAGACGGTGGCCAGTGGCATCTATTTTTATCAATTGGAGACAGAAACCTATACCGAATCAAAAAAGATGATATTGCTGAAATAGAGTATTTAATGATTGCAAAGGCGGGAGGATAACTCTCGCCTTTTTTTATATTTTAAATTACAATTTAATTTTTTTATACTTTGTAAAGATAAAAAAGTTTTCTAAAGTCGGAGATAGTGTATGTTAAAAATAATCAAAGCCAAGCGGATACATCTGGAGAAAATAGCTGATCTGTGGGAAGAATTTATGGATCATCATTCCAGAATTGAGCCAATTCTTACTCGTCTGCCCAACGGGCGCAAGCGTTTTTTAAAAAATATTGGAGAATCTTTTGGCGATCCTGATTGGCAATTGTTTGTCGCTATTTATGAAAATGAGATTGTCGGATTTGCAAATGTTAAAATTATGAAATATCCTCCGGTTCTCAAAAAATACCGCTACGGATATATTCAAGATATGGCGGTGAGCGGGAAATACCGGCGGCTCGGTATTGGCGAGGCGATGTTTAAAGAAATTATAAAATGGTATAAACAGAAAAAGATCAAGAGGGTTGAGCTATTGGCTCTATGCGGCAACCAAGTGGCTGAATCGTTCTGGAGAAAAGTTGGCTTTAAAGATTATATGATAAGAATGAAAACTGATATTTAAATATTATCTTTCCAAACCTTTAAAAACATCACTATATTATTTTCCATTATGAATGGACAGATTAAACAAATCATTCGTGATAAATATTTTATAATACTCGGGATTGTCCTGCTCCTGGCCTATTTTCCCACTCTGATAGACTTGGTTTCCGATTGGTATAATGACGCCAATTATTCACACAGCTTTTTAATACCGCTTATTTCCGGATACCTGATATGGCAGAAAAGAAAGTCATTGGAGCAAATAGAATTATCTTCCAATGGCTTTGGCTTATTTTTAATCATTTTGGGGTTAGGATTTTTCATAATTGGCAATGGCGCTTCGGAATATTTCACCGTTCGTTTTTCCCTGGTCGTAACCATAACCGGAATAATTCTGTATCATTTTGGCAGTCGGTTTTTTAAAAATATCTGGTTCGCCCTCTTCTTCCTATTGTTTATGATTCCGATTCCTTATGTGATTTATTTTTCGGCAACTTTTCCGATGCAGATATTCGCCAGCAAGGTAACTGTTCATTTATTGGATATTATCGGCATGGCCGCGGTTAGGCAGGGCAATATTATCCATCTGTCCAACCAGTCGCTCGAGGTTGCCGAGGCCTGTTCAGGAATGCGTTCGCTGGTATCGCTTTTGGCGCTCGGGGCGTTATTTGCTTACTTTCATCAGAAGCGATTTTCAGCTCAACTTATTTTATTTTTATCAACAATTCCGATTGCGGTTGTAGCCAATGTTTTCCGCGTTTTTGTGACTTCGGTTATTGTCTATACATCGCCGGATCTTCGGGTAACCGATGAGCCGCTTCATTCGATTATGGGCGCATCGGTATTTGTCATAGCTTTTATTCTTCTCTTGATTTTTGGCGCAATCTTAAGAAAGATATTCAAATGAAGAATAAGTTAATCATATCGATTATTTTAATCATTGTGGGCGGGGCGCTCGGAAATTTACTTCGGTTTACGGAAAAATCGCCCGATCGGCCAGCCGATTTCAATCAGATTCCATTCCAGACGGCTGATTTTTTTGGCAATGAGCAGGAAATGGCCGATTATGCCA